>NZ_JBSSDH010000006.1:0-317359 GCF_054060555.1 Pseudomonas sp. TE6283 | reverse complement strand
TTGAATTCTTCAGGGTAACGCTGACGACTCATGGCACCTCCTATTTGGGCCTCATTATGAGGCTTGGAGGTGTCTACGAAACCAGGGGCGATTCAAAGTGGTTTTACGGTGGACTTGTATTCGGCTTGGCGCTGGCAAGGAAGAGACAAGGCTTTCGTTCTGGATGAGCTGTTGCGTGATCTCGAAGAGCGAGGAATCTACAGTGAAGCCAGCCTAGCCTTTAACAAAGGATTCTTTGTCTATCACGCAGTCGAAGGTTCCCGGGAGGGAGAGGACTTCCCCGTTGGGTTTGATGGCCCTACGAGTATGGGAGACTACTTCAGGTTTCTGGTGCCAGGGGAGTATGCATCGATTGAAGATTTTCCAGAGAGCCTGAGAGCAGGAATTGTCGTCTCTCAAACCTTGGATTTCAATTCGAAACAAGTGTTGAGTGGGAAATGTATCAACGAGTATTTTTACGATTTGTATAGGTGCTAAGCCCGGGGCAAAAAGCATGTTCGCCACCCCGGCGTTGTCGTGATCGAGTTTCGGCTGATTCGTGAAATGGAAGGAGCAGTCGTGGACAGGTATGAAGATCTGCAGCCGGACAAGGCATCCGGCCTGCTTGCAAAACTGAAGACAGTCAATGCGCAGGTGCTCGCGGCACTGACTGCCGATCATTCGCAAGTGCCGGCCGATTATGTTGCCTTCATGAAGGAGCTTGGCTGGGGTGAAGTGGGTAAGGCTGCCTACATGTTGTATGAGGGCCTGCTGACGCCAGACCAGATCTACGATGAAGATGATGAACTCCCCCTGGACGGCATCCTCCTGTTCGGGGATGACATGCAGGGGTACTGCTCGGGGTTCGATACGAACAATGGCTGGGTGGTTGTCGATATCGACCCGGTAAGCCGTGAAGCGCATCAAGTGGCGGACAGTTTCTCCGAGTACATACGTGAAATGCTGAACGACTTTTAGCCGTCGAGGAGCAATGGGGTGGCCTCGGTTTCTGATTGAACACCTGGCAACCTCTGTCAGTCCCACGCTGTGTACCTACTTGTCCACAGCAGGAGGCTTACCCCATGAGCACATACGACTGGGACCTGATCGAACGCTTGCTGCACGAAGTGCAGAACGGCGCCGGTCACAGTTTCACGCCACGCCCCTATGCCGAGCAGCATGCTGCCGCGCTGGCCGCCGATGGCGAGGCGCCGGGCGATCTGAACCAGCTCAAGGCCCAGGCCTGCGAGTACGAAAAGATCCTCTTGGAACGGGGTTTCATCGAGAGCCGGCCTGAAGCGGAAGGCGGCAACGGCGAGAATTTCGTTCTCAGCCCGCGCGGTTCGCGCCTGCTCAGCCTGATCGACAGCAGCATTCCGGGCTTCGAACACCCACGCCAGGTGCTCGATGAACAGGCCGATGCGCTGGACGAAGCCACCTTCGAGCACGTCTCGGCCAAGGCGCAGATCGCCGGCGGGTCAATTTAGACTGGCATCGGCGAGGCCGGTCCCCCGATAATCGGGATCCATTCTCACTGCCGAGCCTTGCCATGTCGTTCAACCCGCTGAGGGGCCGCCCATGACCGCGGTCCGCAAGAACCCCGACGCCTTCGCCTTCCAGGTCATGCTGGGGCTGTGCCTGATCTGGGGCTGCCAGCAGGTGCTGATCAAATCCGCTGCCGTGGACATTGCACCGGTCATGCAGGCGGCGTTTCGCAATGGCATCGCCGCGCTGCTGGTGGGGCTGCTGGTATGCTGGCGGGGTGGCTGGAGCCAGGTGGGCAGCACCTGGCGCGCCGGGTTGCTGGCCGGCGCGCTGTTCGGCCTGGAGTTCCTGTTCATCGCCGAGGGGCTGAAGCTGACCTCGGCTGCGCACATGTCGGTGTTCCTCTACACCGCGCCGATCTTCACCGCCCTGGGGCTGCATTTCATGATGCCCAGCGAACGGCTGCGGCTGTTGCAGTGGCTGGGCATCCTGCTGGCCTTCGGGGGGATTGCCCTGGCCTTCGCCGGTGGGGTTTCCCTCGAACACCTCGATGGACGCATGTTGCTGGGCGATGCCATGGCGATCCTGGCAGGCCTGGCCTGGGGCGCGACCACGGTGGTGGTGCGCGGCTCGCGCCTGTCCGAGGCGCCGGCGACCCTGACCCTGTTCTACCAGCTGGCGGTGGGGTTTGTCGGGCTGGTGCTGATCGCCCTGGTGAGCGGGCAGATCGGCGATTTCTCGCTGACCCCGCTGGCGGTGGGCAGTGTGCTGTTCCAGGGGATCGTGGTGTCGTTCGTCAGCTACCTGACCTGGTTCTGGTTGCTGCGCAAATACCTGGCCTCGAACCTGGCGGTGTTTTCGTTCATCACGCCGTTGTTCGGGGTGACCTTCGGCGTGCTGCTGCTGGATGAGCCGCTGAGCCTGAACTTCGTTATCGGTGCGGTGATGGTACTGCTCGGGGTGGTCATGGTCAGCGCCGAGGCGTGGGTGCGGCAGCAGTTGCGCAAGCTGGTGGGGTAGGCGTTAGACGGGGCCGGCCCTATCGCGGGGCAAGCCCGCTCCCACGAGGACTGTAGGTGCTTGCCCCGCCATAGGGCCTGTATTCCTTCAGCCTGCCGGACGCAGGCTGGCACAGGCTTGTGAGCGTGAGGAGCCCTTGGCCAAGATCCCGGCCAATCCCATCCCTGCCGCCGCCAACACCAACGCTGGCTGTAATCCACCACTGAAATGGCTGCTCAACGCCGCCAGCAACGGCCCGCTCAACTGCCCCAGGGCAAAGCACGCGGTCAGCAACCCGGCATTGCGCTGTGTGGCATGGGGCGCCAGCTCTCGCGAGCGCTGCATCACCAGTTGCATGCAGGCCAGGAACGGCCCGCCGCACAGCAGCACGCCCAATGCCAGACCGATGCCGCCACCGAGCAGGCAGGCCAGTACGCCGAGCCCTTGCAGCCACAGGGTGGTGGTCAGCCAGGCAGAGGTCCGCCCAGGGCGGCGCAGGCTGACGATGGCCACGCCGAGCGCCGATGCCAATCCGAACGCGGGCCAGAACAGGTCGGCTTGCCACTGCCCATGGAACTGCTGGCTGGCCATCTGCGACAGGAAGGTGGCCGGCAGGATGTAGCCGATCCCGTAGAGCGCATAGACCAGTCCCAGCCGTCCGATGCCGGTGCCATGGCCTTGTTCGTTGACGGCCGCAGGCGTGGCGGCGGGCTCCAGCGCCCGTGGCAGCCACGGTAGCACCGCCAGCAGCATGACCAGCGCGGCGACGCCATAGACCAGCCACAGGGCGGCAGAATCCAGCCCCAGCAGGTGCGCACCCAGGGCCAGCACGCCCGTCACCGCGATGCCGACGCCGGGCCCGGCGAACACCAGCGCACCGAGGCGCTGGCGGCCATGGGCGCTGGCCAGTTGCTGGCTGAGGCTGGCGATCATCACCAGTACCCAGGCGCTGGCCACGCCGGTGCCGAAGCGCAGCAGCAGGTGGCTCCAGAAACCGTCGGCGGCCCACGAGGCCAGGGTCAGCAGCACGCACAGCCACAACCCCCCATGCAGGCGCAGGCGCACCTGGGCGGGCTGGCGGGCGAACATGGCGTCCACCGCGCCGAGGAAGTAGCCCAGGTAGTTGGCGGCGGCTACCAGGCCGCCGGCGGTGAGGTCGAACTGGCCCTCGGCGATCAGTCGGGGCAGTTGTGGCGTGAGGGCAAAGCGGCCGATGCCCATGGCCATCATCAGCGCCACGGCGCTGGCCAGCAGTTGCACGATGGGTGACATGGAAAGTCTCCTGCACGAAGGGATGCGATGGATGGCAGGGTAGGACTCATTGACTTTCAATAAAATTGAATAATGATGATCAAGTTGTTCTGTTTTGGAGAATCCTATGGAGTTCAGCCAACTGCGCATCTTCCAGGCCGTGGCCGAGGAGGGCTCGGTGACCCGCGCCGCCGAGCGATTGCACCGGGTGCCGTCGAACCTGTCGACGCGCCTGCGCCAGCTCGAGGAGCAACTGGGGGTGGAGTTGTTCCTGCGCGAGCGCCAGCGCTTGCAGCTGTCGCCGGCCGGCAAGGTGCTGCTGGACTACGCCCACCGCCTGTCCAACCTGCGCGATGAGGCCCTGGCCGCGGTGCAGGGCGGCCAGCCGGCGGGGGATTTCGTGCTGGGCACCATGTACAGCACGGCAGCCATTCATTTGCCGGCGCTGCTGGCGCGCTACCACCAGGCCTACCCGGCGGTTAACCTGCAAGTGCAGGCGGCGCCCAGTGCCGAGCTGCTGGAAGGGGTGCTCAGCCATCGGCTGGACGCGGCGCTGGTGGACGGCCCGCTCAACCTGGCCGGGCTCGATGGCGTGCCGTTGTGCGAGGAAACCCTGGTGCTGATCACCAGCCCCGAGCACCCGGTGGTACACAGTGCCAGGGATGTCGCCGGCAAGGCGGTGTTCACCTTCCGCCAGGGCTGCTCGTACCGCATGCGCCTGGAAGCCTGGTACGCCCATGCCCACACACCCATGGGGCGGGTCATGGAGATCGAGTCGTACCAGAGCATGCTGGCCTGTGTGATCGCCGGGGCCGGGGTGGCGTTGATGGCGCAGTCCATGCTCGACAGCCTGCCGGGTCGCGAGCAGGTGCGGGCGCATCGGCTGCAGGCGCCGTTCGACCAGGCGATGACCTGGCTGATGTGGCGCCAGGGAAAACGCGGGGCGAATCTGCAGGCCTGGATCGACTTGCAACAAAGCGAAACGATTAACCGACCGTCGGAAGCTGCCGTCTGCGCTTGATCCGGGTCAAAATCGCCCCTATGTGTAGGAACAGAGGCATGCGCAATACAGGACATAGGTCTATGATCTGTATGACGCATCGCAAGTTTGATTGACCGTGAGGCTGACCCGTCAAGGGGGCACTATGAACGAACGCATGTACAACTGGCTCCATGACCTCGCCGTCGCCCTGGGGCTGCTCCCGCCACCGCTGCAGCCGGTGCCGATCCCGACCGACGAAGAACAGCGCAAGCGCCAGCCGCGTCGGCGCTGACCCCTGACAAAAAGGCCGCCGCATCTTATCGATGCGGCGGCCTTTTGCGTTGTTGCCCCGGGATCTGGCCTCAGGCCAGGTTCACCGTCGCCACCGGCTTGCGCGAAGCCAGGCTGACCACCACGAAGCTCACCAGGCCGATGGCCAGGCTGTAGTAGATCGGCGAGTTGGCTTCCAGGCCGTCCTTGAACATGAACAACAGCGCGGTGCCGAAGCCCAGCGACATGCTGGCGATGGCCCCGGCGGTGGTCGCGCGTTTCCAGAAGATCGCGCCGATCAGCGGGATCAGCATGCCGCCCACCAGCAGGTTGTAGGCCAGGGTCAGGGCGCTGATCACATCGTTCACTGCCAGTGCGATACCCAGCACCACCAGGCCGGTGAGCAGGGTGAACAGGCGGTTGATGCCCAGGCTCGACTGCTTGCCGCCGCGCAGCTTGGGCAGCAGGTCTTCGGTCAGGGTGGTCGAGGCGGCCAGCAGGCCCGCGCTGGCGGTGGACATCATCGCGGCCAGGGCGGCGGCCATCAGCAGGCCACGGATGCCCTCGGGCAACTGGCCCTTGATCATCTCGGCGAAGGCGTTGTTCGGGTTGGCCAGGTCCGGCATCAGCACGTGGGCGGCCATGCCGATCAGGGCGCAGGCCAGGCCGTACAGCACGCAGTAGATACCGGCGGTGGTGCCGGCGCGCTGGCAGACCTTCTCGTCACGGGCGGTGAACACGCGCTGCCAGATATCCTGGCCGATCAGGATGCCGAAGAAGTAGATCAGGAAGTAGGTGATGATGGTGTCCCAGCCGATGGTGGTCCAGCTGAAGCTGGCCGCCGGCAGCTTGGCCACCAGGGCGTCCCAGCCGCCGGCCTTGTACAGGCACACCGGCAGCAGGATGAACATCAGGCCCACGGTCTTGATGACGAACTGGACGATGTCGGTCAGGGTCAGCGACCACATGCCGCCGATGGTCGAATACACCACCACCACGCCGCCGCCGAACAGCAGCGCCATCCAGAACGGCACGTCGAGCAGCACCTGCAGCACGGTGCCCATGGCCAGGGTCGAGGTCACCGCGATCATCAGCGCGTAGGCGAGCATGATCGCCGCGCTGGCCTGGCGGGCCATCGGGTTGTAGCGGCGCTCCAGTACCTGGGTGACGGTGAAGATTTTCAGGCGCAGCAGCGGCTTGGCCAGGAACAGGTTGAGGGCGATGATCCCCAGGCCCAGGGCGGCGCACAGCCAGAAGCCGGAAATGCCGTGGACGTAGCCCAGGCGCACGGTGCCGACGGTGGAGGCGCCACCGAGCACGGTGGTGGCCATGGTGCCCATGTACAGGGTCGGGCCGAGGTTGCGCCCGGCCACCAGGTAGTCTTCGTGGGTCTTTGCGCGCCGCATGCCGTACCAGCCGAGGCCGAGCATGCCGGCGGCATAGATCAGTACAACGATGATGTCCAAGGCCATTGGGGGTCTCCCGATTATCTTTATTATGGCGAGATCGGCCGTCCGGACGCGGCAAGGCGCCCGGCGGTCCTGTCATGTGTTGGCGGGCCTCTATGGCCCTCCCGAATGGCTCCTGCCGGGGTCAAGCAATCGATTGCAGCGCCCCTGTAAACGGGCGGTACTCGGCGGTTAGCGGCGTACCACGCCCGGCAGCACGCAGAGCATTTCGAACAGCAGGTTGGCGCCCAGCAGCGAGGTGTTGCCGGTGGTGTCGTACGGTGGGGAGACTTCGACCAGGTCGCAGCCGATCAGGTCCAGGCCGTGGCAGCCGCGGATGATCTCCATCGCCTGGATGGTGGTCAAGCCGCCGATCTCCGGGGTACCGGTGCCAGGCGCCCAGGCCGGGTCGATGCCGTCGATGTCGAACGACAGGTACACCGGGCCGCCACCGACTTTCTCGCGCACTTCGGCCATCAGCGGCTCCAGCGACTTGTGCCAGCATTCTTCGGCCTGGACCACACGGAAGCCCTGGCGACGGCTCCAGTTGAAGTCGTCGGCGGTGTAGCCCTGGGCGCGCAGGCCGATCTGCACCACGCGGTCGCAATCGAGCAGGCCCTCTTCCACGGCGCGGCGGAAGGTGGTGCCATGGGCGATCTTCTCGCCGAACATGTGGTCGTTGACGTCGGCGTGGGCGTCGATGTGCACCAGGCCGATCTTGCCGTGCTTCTTGTGCAGGGCACGCAGGATCGGCAGGGTGATGGTGTGGTCGCCACCGAGGGTCAGCGGGATGACATTGTGCTCGACGATTTCGTCGTAGGCCTCTTCGATGATGCGCACGGCGTCCAGCAGGTTGAAGGTGTTGATCGCCACGTCACCGATGTCGGCCACCGACAGCGAGTCGAACGGGGCGGCGCCGGTGGCCATGTTGTACGGGCGGATCATCACTGACTCGGCACGGATCTGCCGTGGGCCGAAGCGGGTACCCGAGCGCAGCGAGGTGCCGATGTCCAGGGGCACGCCGATGAACGCGGCGTCGAGCCCTTCGGCGCTCTGCAGGTGGGGGAGTCGGAGCATGGTGGCGATGCCGCCGAAACGCGGCATTTCGTTGCCGCCCAGTGGTTGGTGGAGAATCTTGTCCACGGTGGGCCTCATCAGTCGGTCGATTGTTCTGTTTGTTCGAACCTGTGCCGCCGCGCGCCTCGTTGCTCTGGTTGTGCCGGCGGGCAGGGACATTTCGCCGCAGTCTGCGCAAGGTAGTGCCCGGGAAGAATCGCTACCGACAAAAACTTACTTCAGGAATTTCTGAACTATCGGTGCGCGGCCGGGTTAGACTCAGGCCATTTCCAGCCCACGGACCCGTTGCCCCATGGCCTCATCGCTGCCCGACCTGAAACTGCTGCGCATCTTTGCCAGCGTGGTGCGTCACCAGGGCTTCGCCAACGCCCAGCGCGACCTCAACCTGTCGACCTCGGCCATCAGCACCTACATGAGCCAGCTGGAAAGCGCCCTGGGCATCGTGCTCTGCCACCGAGGCCGTGGCGGTTTCAGCCTGACCAGCAAGGGCGAGCTGTTTCATCAGGAGACCCTGCGCCTGCTGGGGGAACTGGATGGCTTCGAGCAGTATGCGGCGGCGCTCAAGGGCGAATTGCGCGGCACCCTCAACCTGGGGGTGATCGACTCCACCGTGGGCGACCGCGCCCTGCCGCTGGCGGAGGCCATCGGCGCCTATAGCCAGGAACACCCGGCGGTACACCTGCACCTGTCGGTGTCCAGCCCTTACGAACTGCAATTGGGCGTGCAGGACAACCGCCTGGACCTGGCCATCGGCGCGTTTTCATCGCGCATGAGTGGCCTGGTCTACCAGCCGTTGTACCGCGAGCAGCACTGGCTGTATTGCAGCAGCCGTCACGCGCTGTTCGGCGAGCGACGGATCCCGGAGCCGGTGATTACCCAACAGCGCATGGTCGGGCGTGGCTACTGGAGCCAGGCGGAGCTGGCCCGGCACGGTTTCAAGCACAGCGCCGCCACCGTGGAGAGCATGGAAGCGCAACTGATTCTGATTCTCTCCGGCGCCTACATTGGCTACCTGCCCGAGCACTACGCCCAGGCCTGGGTCGACAAGGGCGACCTGCGCGTGCTGTCGCCGGCGACCTTCGGCTACCAGGCGCCGTTTTCCCTGATCATCCGCCGTGGCCGGAGCCGGGAACCCTTGATCCAGACGTTCCGTGACCTGCTCAAGAGCCAGCTCAATGTGGGCTGATCCAGGTCGCTTTCAGCACATTCCGTCAGGTCGGGTAAATTTCCTACGAAAGTTGACCGCTCACGTGATGGCCTTCTGCTAAATATCTACTTGCTTTGATGATTTTCCCACTCATCTGGATAAGCAAGGGATCGCCAACGATGCGCATGAATTTGCCCGTCACCGAGCACGAAAGAACCTTTCCCCAAGACCAGCGGCTGATCTCCACCACCGACCTGAACAGTCGCATTACCTATTGCAACGACGCCTTCGTGGCCATCAGCGGTTTCACCTACGACGAACTGGTCGGCCAGCCGCACAATCTGGTGCGTCATCCTGACATGCCGCCGGCGGTCTTCGGGCATATGTGGGACACCATCAAGCAAGGCAAACCCTGGATGGGCGTGGTCAAGAACCGCGCCAAGAACGGCGACTTCTACTGGGTCAGCGCCTACGTCACGGCGGTCTACGAGAACGGCCGCATCAGCGGCTACGAGTCGGTGCGCTCGGTGCCGACCCGGGAGCAGATCCGCCGGGCCGAGAACTTGTACGCCCGCCTGCGGGCAGGGCGCTCGCCGGTACCGCTGGCGGCGCGCCTGTGGCATGGGATCGGCCATGGCTGGCCGCTGATCGGTGCAGGCTTACTGTCGGCCGCCGCCTACCTGTGGCTGCCCCCCTACGCGGCACTGGGTGTGCTGATGGCCAGCCTGCTGGCGGCCTGGTACGTGGTCGAGCACCGGCAGAACCAGTCGATCCGGCGCACCCTGCAGGAGCACCCCAAGGCCTTCACCAGCCCGCTGGTGGCGCTGACCTACAGCGACAACCCCGGGCTGCAGGGCCAGCTCGACCTGGCGATCATCAGCGAGGAGGCGCGCCTGCAGACCGCGCTGACCCGCTTGGTGGATGCCGGTGTCGGGGTCAAGTCGCGAGCCGCGCAGTCCGCCGACCTGTCCGATGCCCAGGCGCAGATGCTCGACCGCCAGCGCAGCGAGACCGACCAGTCGGCCACCGCCATCGCGCAGATGGCGGCGACCATCCAGCAGGTCACCCATAACGTGCAGAGCACCGCCCATGCCGCCAGCGACGCCGACCAGCTGGCCCAGCAGGGCAGCGACCTGGCGCAGCAGAGCCTGCGTGCCATGGGCAGCATGAGCGAGGCGGTGAGCGACATCGGCCAGGCGGTCAACGCCCTGGCCGAGCAGACGCAGTCGATCGGCAGCGTGGTGGATGTGATCACCTCGATTGCCGAGCAGACCAACCTGCTGGCGCTCAATGCCGCCATCGAGGCGGCGCGGGCCGGCGAGCAGGGCCGGGGTTTCGCCGTGGTGGCGGACGAAGTGCGTTCGCTGGCGCAGCGGACCCGCGCCTCGACCGAGGAGATCCACCACATCATCTCCACCCTGCGCTCCGGTGCCGACCGCGCGGTGGCCAGCGCCAGCCGCGGCCAGCAGATCTCCAGCGACAGCGTGCACAGCGTCGAGGCGGTGCAGGCGGCGTTGTCGGGGATCGCCCAGGCGGTCAGTCGCATCACCGGCATGAGCCAACAGATGGCCACGGCGTCCGAGCAGCAGAGCCATGTCGCCGAGGATATCAACCAGCAGATCGTGCGCATCGCCCATTTGTGCGACGAAAGCGCGGGGCAGGCCAGGCAGGGGGCCGAGATCAGCCAGGACCTGGAGCGCATGGCGGAGTACCTGCACAGCCTGGCGGAGCGGTTCAACCGCTGAAGTTGGACTGTGTGAGCGGTGCGTGGGAGCGGGCTTGCCCCGCGATTGCGGCGCCGGCTTTGTCTCGGGACAAGCCCGTTCCCACGAATGTCTCGCAGCAACCCGGGGATGGCAGCCCTGTGGCAAACTACCCGCCCCAAGGAGCCCCCCATGCCCAGACCCCGCTGCGAGCGTTGCCAGCGTCCGCTCGCCCATTGCCTTTGCCCACTGATCCCGCACCTGGACAGCCGCACCCGTGTGGTCGTGCTGCAGCACCCCAGCGAGACCGCCCATGCCCTGAACACCGCACGCCTGGCAGTCCTTGGGCTGGTCAACGCCGAGCTGCGGATCGGCGAGGTGTTCGACGACCTGCACACGCTGCTGGCCACGCCGGGCTATCGACCCGCGTTGCTGTTCCCCGGTGATGAAGCCGAGGTCCTGCAAGGCTATGGTCAAGACGTCGACCTGCCGCTGATGCTGATCGTGCCGGATGGCACCTGGCGCAAGGCGCGCAAGATGCTGTACCTGAACCCGCTGCTCGAGGCGCTGCCGCGGGTGGCGCTGGGCAACGTCCCCCCCTCGCGCTACCGGCTGCGCAAGGCACCGGAACCAGGGGCCTTGTCGACCCTGGAGGCGGTGGTGCAGGCGTTGAATGTGTTGGAGGCGCCGAGCGGCTTCGCTGCTTTGTTGAGGCCTTTCGAAGCGCTGATCGAGAGGCAGATCAGCGCGATGGGGCAGGAGACGTTCGAACGTAATCATGGCGAAAAGTGAGCACTACGCCGATCACCAGCACCCTGTTTTGGTTCACCGACAAGGGTGCGTTCGCCGGTGAAGCCCTGATCTGGGGCATGGCCGCCGCCTGCTGCGACCCGTGCACACCTCGTCCCGCCTGAGGTGCCGTGTTTCCGGCACTGCTATTGCTAGGTCAACCATGCATCGATAACGGACAAGCATTGCGTGGTGAGGAACTGATTATGCCTCGGGCCTTTTTCAATGAGATGTACGATGCGGCGGGTGATTGCCGGCCTCATTATCAGGCGTTCGCGCGCTGGCTGGCCGATACGCCGTTGGAGCTGCTCGAACAGCGGCGTCGCGAGGCGGACCTGCTGTTTCACCGGGCAGGCATCACGTTCACCTTGTACGGCGATGAGCAGGGTACCGAGCGGCTGATCCCCTTCGATATCATTCCGCGCAGCATCAAGGCCAGCGAGTGGCAGGTCGTGGAGCGTGGTTGCATCCAGCGGGTGCAGGCGCTGAACCTGTTCCTCGAGGACATCTACCACGACCAGCGGATCCTCAAGCAAGGCATCATCCCACCGGAGCAGGTACTGGCCAACGACGGTTACCAGGTGGCCATGCAGGGGCTGGACCTGCACCGAGGCATCTATGCGCACATCGCCGGTGTCGATCTGGTGCGCGACGGCGACGGCAGCTACTACGTCCTGGAAGACAACCTGCGCACACCGAGCGGCGTGAGCTACATGCTCGAAGATCGCAAGATGATGATGCGGCTGTTCCCGGAGCTGTTCGCCGCCCAGCGGGTGGCGCCCATCGACCACTATCCGAATCTGTTGCTGGACACCCTCAAGCGCTCAAGCCCGCTGGACAACCCCACCACCGTGGTGTTGACTCCGGGCCGCTTCAACAGTGCCTATTTCGAGCATGCCTTCCTGGCGCGGGAAATGGGTGTGGAACTGGTGGAGGGCGCTGACCTTTTCGTGCGTGACAACCGGGTGTTCATGCGTACCACGTCAGGCCCGCAGGCGGTCGATGTGATCTACCGCCGGCTGGACGATGCCTTCCTCGATCCGCTGACGTTCAATCCGGACTCGTTGCTGGGCGTGCCAGGACTGATCACGGCCTACCGGGCCGGCAACGTTGTGCTGGCCAACGCCGTGGGCACCGGAGTGGCTGACGACAAGTCGATCTACCCGTATGTCGACGACATGATCCGCTTCTACCTGAGCGAAGAGCCGATTCTCAAGAACGTGCCCACCTGGCAATGTCGCAAGCCCGCTGAGTTGTCTCATGTGCTGGCCAATCTGGCGGACCTGGTGGTCAAGGAAACCCAAGGGTCCGGTGGCTACGGCATGTTGGTCGGGCCGGCCGCCAGCGCGGCGGAAATCGAAGCGTTCCGGGCCCGCATCAAGGCGCGACCCCATGCGTACATCGCACAGCCCACGCTGTGCCTATCCACTTGCCCGACCTTTGTCGAGAGTGGCATATCGCCCAGGCATATCGACCTGCGCCCGTTTGTGCTGTCAGGCAAGGAAACCCGCCTGGTACCAGGTGGCCTGACCCGCGTGGCGCTGCGTGAAGGCTCGCTGGTGGTCAATTCTTCCCAGGGCGGCGGCACCAAGGACACCTGGGTGGTGGAGGACTGAATCATGCTTTCAAGAACGGCTGCCGACCTGTATTGGATGTCCCGTTACCTTGAGCGCGCGGAGAACCTCGCACGCATGCTCGAAGTCAGCTATTCGCTTTCGCTGATGCCGCAGGCGGGGCGTAGCGATGGCCGAGCCGAGCTGGCGATGTCGCTGCTGGCGGCCGGGACGCTGGACGATTATCACCGCCGCCATGGTGAACTCAACGTCGAGTACATGCTGCATTTTTTCGCCCTGGACGAACGCAATCCCGGCAGCATCTATTGTTGCCTGCGCGCGGCTCGCAGCAATGCGCATGCCGTGCGCGGGCGGATCACCGCTGACATGTGGGAGAACATCAACGCTACATGGCTCGAGATGCGCAACATCGCCGACAAGGGCCTGGCGCGCTACGGCATCAACTCTTTCTGCGAATGGGTCAAGGAGCGTTCGCATCTGTTCCGCGGAGCCACCGCCGGCACCATCATGCGCAATGACGCCTATGGCTTCATCCGGCTGGGCACCTTCCTCGAACGGGCCGACAACACGCTGCGCCTGTTGGATGCGCGCTACGAAATGTTTGGTGAGGAGTCCGAAGAGGTCAGTGACAATTCGGCCCGTGGCTATTACCAATGGAGTGCCTTGCTGCGGGCGCTGTCCTCCTTCGAGGCGTTCAATGAAATCTACCGCACGGCTCCCGGTGCCGAGCAGGTGTCGGAGATGTTGTTGCTACGCGCGGACGTACCGCGTTCGCTGCATGCCTGTGTCGAGGAGCTGGCCCAGTTGCTGGCCGGCCTGCCGGGCGACAACGGGCGTCCGGCGCAACGCCTCGCGGCAGAGCTGAGTGCGCGGTTGCGCTTTACCGGTATCGAGGAAATTCTCGCGTCCGGATTGCATCAGTGGCTGAGTCATTACATTGGCCAGATCAATCATCTGGGGCAGAGCGTTCACGATTCCTATCTGGAGGTAGTATGAGACTGTTCATTCGTCACGACACCACCTATCACTATTCCGACGATGTCTGCATGAGCATTCAGCTGCTGCGACTGACGCCCCAGAGCAGTGAGCGCCAGCGCGTCCTGCAATGGCAGCTGGAATTGCCGCGCCCGGTAGGCAGCCAACTTGACCCTTATGGCAACGTCCTGCACGTGCTGACGCTCGACGAACCCCATGGTGCGTTGATGCTGAGCGCCCACGGCGAGGTGGAGATCGACCAGACCCTGGAGGTGGAGCACGACACACGATCGGCCTTGCCCTTCCTGCGCTCGAGCAAGCTCAGCAACCCCGACGAGGCGTTGCGCGATTTCGCCGTGCGCCACTGTGGCGCTCGTCGTGATCGGACGGCGCTGATCGAGTTGATGAACGGATTGGCCGATCACATCGCCTACAGCCCTGGTTCGACGGCGGTCGATACCCTGGCCGCCGAGGCGTTCGCCAACCGTGCCGGAGTCTGCCAGGACCATACCCACGCTTTTCTCGCCTGTGCCCGCAGCCTGGGCGTGCCGGCGCGCTATGTGTCAGGTTACCTGTGCACCGAGGATGAGAACCATCTGGCCAGTCACGCCTGGGCAGAGGCCTGGCTTGACGATGGCTGGTACAGCTTCGATGTGACCAACCGCCTGGCTCGGCCCGAGCGCCACCTGAAACTGGCGGTGGGGCATGATTACCTGGACGCTTGCCCGGTACGCGGCATGCGCCGTGGCGGAGGGACCGAGTCGATGCAGGCACAGGTTCTGGTCAGCTCCAAGCCACAGCTTCAGCAGCAATAGCGACACTTCCTACCTCTGCATGAGTTAGCACCATGACGTACTGCGTTGCGATGCACCTGGCCGATGGGCTGGTGTTCATTTCGGACTCACGGACCAATGCGGGGATCGACCAGATATCGACGTTTCGCAAGCTGTTCGTTTTCAACCGGTCGGGCGAGCGTGTGATTGTGCTGCAGACCGCCGGCAACCTGGCCACGTCGCAATCAGTGGTGAGCCTGCTCCGTCAGCGCTGCAACCAGGACGGCGCGCACCTGTTGAACGTGCCGACGCTGTATGACGCCACGGCGCTGGTGGCCGAGACCATCCGCGAGGTGATCGCCCGCGACTGCACCAAACTGGCAGGCAAGGTCGACCTGAGCTGCTCGTTCCTGGTGGGCGGGCAGATCGCCGAGCAGCCCATGGGGGTGTACAACATCTATCCCCAGGGTAATTTCATCCAGGCCACGGAAGACACGCCGTTCATGCAACTGGGCGAGAGCAAGTACGGCAGGCCGATCCTTGATCGCAACCTGCTGTATCACACACCACTGGGCGAGGGGTTGCGCTGTGGCCTGATCTCGTTCGATTCGACCATGCGCAGCAATCTGTCGGTGGGCATGCCACTGGATGTGCTGGTGTACCGCAAGGACAGCCTGGCTGCCAGCAACTTTCACCGGATCGGCACCCACGATCCCTATTTTCTGCGGATCCAGGCGCAGTGGGCCGATGGTCTGCGGGATCTGCTCGCCGCGTTGCCGGAGCCACCGGAAGTTTATATCCGCTGAGGGGGGATAGGCGCGCAGCACCGATCTCGCTGTGCCGATATGCCTGTCTGAGCGGGCTTGTCCGTGAAGGCGCCTGGATAGGCATTCACCGCTCTCGCAACGCTTCGGTCCTGGCCTTGAGGACGGGTTTGAGCAGATAGTCCAGCACGCTCTTCTGCCCGGTGATGATATCCACCGTGGCCACCATCCCCGGAATGATCAGCAGCGGCTTGTTGTCCCCGCCCAGGTGGTTCTTGTCCGTGCGCACCTGGATCAGGTAGAACGCATTGCCCTTGTCGTCGGTGACGGTATCCGCGCCGATCAGTTCCAGCTTGGCCTTGAGCCCGCCGTAGATGGTGTAGTCGTAGGCGCTGAACTTGACCATCGCGGTCTGCCCCGGGTGCAGGAACGCCACGTCCTGGGGCCTTACCTTGGCCTCGATCAGCAGGTTGTCCTCGATCGGCACGATCTCCACCAGGTCGCTGCCGGGCTGGACCACGCCGCCGATGGTGTTGACCTTCAGCAGCTTGACGATGCCGCGCACCGGCGACACCACGGTGGTGCGGTTGACCCGGTCGTCGATGGCGATGCTGGTGGCGGTGATCTTCGACAGCTCCGTACGCTTGTCGTTGAGTTCCTTGGCGGCGTCGGAGCGGAAGCTGGCGTCGGACTCCTGGATCTTGCTGCGGATCTCCGCGATCGCCGCTTCGGCGCGGGGAATGGCCAGGTTGGTGGCATTGAGCTGGCCGCGCGCCTCGACGCTGCGCTGCTTCAAACGCAGGATTTCCACGGGGGATATGGCACCCTTGCTCACCAGTGGCGAGGACATGTCCAGTTCCTGTTGCAGCAGGCCGACCGCCGAGCGGTATTGATCGACCTTGGAGCGGAACTCGGCAAGCTCCTGGGTCTTTTGCCGCAATTGTTCGTTGAGGGTCTGCTTTTCGCTGGCCAAGCGGCGCTGGCGCGAGTCATACAGAGCGGCTTCGTCCTCGGCCACCTGCGGTGCCTTGGCGCGGACTTCGCTCGACAACACGAAGGGACGGCCTTCGGACTCGGCCGACAGGCGCTCGACCTGGGCGGTGAGCGCGTAGCGGTCGGCTTCACTCTCGCCCTTGTTCGACTTGAAGCGCGTGTCGTCCAGGCGCAGCAGGGTCGCGCCCTTGTCGACCATCTGCCCTTCACGCACGAAGATCTCGGTGACGATGCCGCCCTCAAGGTTCTGCACCACCTGCACCTTGCTAGACGGAATGGCCTTGCCCTCGCCGACGGTGACCTCGTCGAGCACCGCGAAATTGGCCCAGACCAAGGCTACCAACAGCAGGATCGCGGCCAGCCAGACGGTCAGGCGCGACAGGCTGGGCGATTCCTGCAAGGTGGCACCGGCCAGCTCCGGCATGTAGTCGCGCTCGGCGCGCTTGTCGGCGCCCTGGAGGTAGCTGCGCACGCTGTGGCTGAGGGGCATGTTCTACCTCCGGTGCAGACCGAGGCCGTTGTGGAATCCCAGGTTTTGGTTCACAGCGCCGCGCCGATACGGCCCTTGCGCAGCGCGTCGATGACCGCGTCCTTCGGACCGTCGGCGACGATCTTGCCGTTGTCCAGCACCAGCAGCCGGTCCACCAGGCTGAGCATCGAGGTGCGGTGTGTGACCAGCAGCAGGGTTTTGCCCTGCACCCAGTTCAGCAGGCGCTGGCGCAGTTGCTCCTCGCTGCTGTTGTCCATGTGGCTGGTGGGTTCGTCGAGGATCAGGATCGGCGGCTCCAGCAGCAGGGCCCGGGCCAGCAGCACGGCCTGGCGTTGGCCGCCGGACAGCAGCTGGCCGCGCTCGCCCACCGGGCGGTCGAAGCCTTGCGGGTGCTGGCGGGCCAGTTCGCTGACCCCGGTCAGCTCGGCCACCTCGAGCATGCGCGCATCGCTGACGTGGCGGGCGCCGAGGGTGAGGTTGTCGCGCAGGCTGCCGGCCAGCAGGGGCAGGTCGTGGGCCACGTAGCCGACCTGGCTGCGCAGGTCGGCGATGTCCAGCTGGCGCAGGTCGAGGTTGTCCAGCAACACCTGGCCATCTTCGGGGTGATGGAAGCCCATCAGCAGGCGGGTGAGGGTACTCTTGCCCGAGCCGCTGCGGCCGATGATACCGATGCGCTCGCCCGGCTTGAGTGTGACACTGACATCATTGAGCGCCGGGGCCGTTTGCCCGGCATAGCGAAACGTGGCGTGGTTGATGCTGATGCCACCCTGCAGCGCGGTGTGTTCCAGGGCCTGGTGCTCGGCTTCGCGTTCCTGGGGCAGGCTCATCAGCGCGTCGGTGCTGCGCATGGTCAACTGCGCCTGCTGGTAGCGGGTGATCAGCCCGGCGATCTGGCCCAGCGGCGCGAGTACCCGGCTGCCGAGCATGTAGCTGGCCACCAGCGCGCCGACGCTGAGGTTGCCGGCGATGATGCTGTAGACCCCGGCGACGATGGTGGCCATGCCGCAGAACTGTTGGATGAAGAGCGTGCCGTTGCTGGCCAACGAGGACAGGTTGCGGGCATGGGCGTCGAGGCGGGCGATGGCGCCGTTGGTGTGCTCCCACTGGTACTGGCGTTCGCTTTCGGCGCCGCAGGCCTTGAGGGTTTCCAGGCCGCCGAGGGTCTCGATCAGCAGCGCCTGGCGCACCGCGCCGAGGCTCAGGCTCTTCTGTACCGTGTCACGCAGGCGCACCTGGATGAACAGCGCCAGGCCCACGGCCAGCGGGAAGGCGATCAGCGGGATCACCACCAGCCAGCCACCGAGCAGGCCGATTACCAGCAGCATCAGCGCCACGAACGGCAGGTCGATGATGCTGGTCAGGGTGACCGCGGTGAGGAATTCACGCAGTCCCTGGAAGTCATGGATGCTCTGGGCGAAGCCGCCGATGGTGGCCGGCCGCGCCTTCATGCTCATGCCGGTAATGCGTTCGAACAAAGTGGCCGAGAGAATCAGGTCGGTCTTCTTGCCGGCCTGGTCCAGCAGGTGCGCACGAACCATGCGCAGCACCAGCTCGAAGGCTGTGCCGATGAACAGGCCGGCCACCAGCACCCAGAGGGTGGACAGTGCCTGGTTGGGCACCACGCGGTCGTAGGTCTGCATGACGAACAGCGGCACCATCAACCCCAGCAGGTTGATCAGCAGGCTGGCCAGCAGGGCATCGCCATACAGCCATCGGGAGTGGCGCAGGGTGTCGCGGAACCAGGCGTTGACCCGCGGGATCAGTGGGGCGCGCACCTCTTCCAAGGTATGACGGGGACGGGCGAACAGGGCCTGGCCGCTGTAGGCTTCGGCCAAGGCATCGCGTTCTACCCACTGCTCGCCGCCTTCGGCTTCGCACGGCAGCAGCAGGCCCCGGCCATTGTCCCCCCAGCGCTGCAGCACGGCGCTGCGGCCGTCGTTGAGGATCAGCAAGACCGGCAGGTTGAGTGCCGAGATGGCGTCCAGCTCACGCTGCAGCACCCGCGCCTGCAACCCCGCCCGCGCGGCGGCGCGGGGCAGCAGGGCCAGGGGCAGGCGCTGCGCGGCCAGCGGCAGGCCGCTGCACAGGCTGGCGCGGCTGGCAGGGCAGCCGTGCAACTTGCACAGGATCAACAGGCCATCGAGCAACGGATCATCAACATCCAGGCGCGGTTGCGCGCTTTGCATACTGGTCACGATGGCCTACTCCTGCCGCGGTGGACGGGAAACGGGCGCTGGCGAAAAATCTCTTGTCTCGTCAGAACCTAGCGCATGTCTGGCAGTTTCGCCTCGTTGCGTACTTCGGTCTTGGCGATGGCCTCGGGCGGCAGCGAGATGTGCTGCTTGCTCAGCAACTCACCCATGGTCGCCAGGACTCGGTACATGGAGAACTCTTCGGTGTAGCGCACTTCGGTATAGCGCCGGTTGGCGTTGTACAGCTCGTTCTCGCTATCGAGCACGTCGAGCAGGGTACGCTGGCCCAGGCCGAACTGGTCCTGGTAGGCGGCGCGTACGCGCTGGGTGGTTTCGGCGTACTCGCGGGCGCTCGGGGTCTGCTTGCGGGCGTTGTTCATCGCGTTCCAGGCCAGGCTGAGGTTTTCATTCAGCTCGCGCAGGGCGTTGTTGCGGATGTCCATCGCCTGGTTGATCTTGTGCGCGTCGGACTGCAGGCGGGCCTTGTCGCTGCCGCCGCGGAACAGGTTGTAGCTGAGCTCGACGCCGGCCTGCCAGTCGTTGTTGTCGTGGCCCTTCTGGCCGCCGATGTTGTTGTTGGCGCCGGTGGCCAGCACCGCGTCCAGGCGCGGGTAGAAGGGCGACTTGGCCACTTCGTATTGCTGCTCGGCGGAGCGTACGTCAGCCTGGGCCGACTTCAGGTAGGGGTTGTTCTCCAGCATGCCCTGGCGGGCGTTGAGCAGGTCGGCCGGTACTTCGCCCTTGATCGTGACCGGTGTTTCCAGCTCGTCCGGCATGCGCCCGACTACGCTGTAGAAGTTGGCCTCGGCGTCGGCCAGGTCGACCTCGGCGGTGTCCAGGTTGTTCTCAGCCAGGGCGCGACGGGCGCGGGACTGGTCGAGGTCGGCGGTGCTGCCCACGCCA
Organism: Pseudomonas sp. TE6283; assembly: GCF_054060555.1. Taxonomy (NCBI): domain Bacteria; kingdom Pseudomonadati; phylum Pseudomonadota; class Gammaproteobacteria; order Pseudomonadales; family Pseudomonadaceae; genus Pseudomonas; species Pseudomonas sp. TE6283. The sequence goes on along the minus strand of NZ_JBSSDH010000006.1, from coordinate 297,565 downwards.
CGCTCGCTGCGCAGGCCGATCTGGTCGTTGACCCGCAGGTGGGCCTGCAGGTTGTTCTTGGCCAGGGTCACCAGTTCGCGGCGCTTGAGCACTTCGAGGTAGACCTCGATGGCGCGCAGGGCGACGGTCTCGGCGGTGGCTTGGGTGTAGTAGGCGCGCGAGGTGGCCACCGCTTCGGTGCGGGCGACCTCGTTGGAGGTGTTGAAGCCGTCGAACAGCATCTGCCGCAGGCGCAGTTCGGACTGGGTGTAGTTGAGGGTTTCCTTGTTGTGGTTACGCGTGCCGTCGGGGTTGAAGCCGCGGGTGTTGGTGTTGTCCGAGCGTTGCCGGCCGTAGCCGGCGACCAGATCGACGGTTGGGTAGTACCCCCCGCGGGCGAACTTCACATCCTCGTCGGCCGACAGCCTGCTGTTGCGGCTGGCGCTGATCTCAGGATGCTGGTCCACGGCGTTCTGGACAGCCTCGGTGATCGACATCGCCTGACTGTTGGCACACGCCATGGCCAACAAAATCGCACTGGTGATGGGGGTTAAAGCGCGCATGGGGTACATCTCCCTGGTCTCGAAAAAGTCCTGCTGTTCGCCAAAAAAATGACGAAAAATTAGAATCAAACCGTTTCAGGTTTGTAACAACAGAGCTAAGAACATTTATCGGGCGAGCTAAGAAGATTTTTTCATAAGATATATGCGAAAAAAAACTTATGCGGTCTAAGGAATCCGGGACATTGTTTCATTCAGGTGGTTACGGGAATTGGCTGGGACAGGCGATTTTCGGGCCTTTGTGAAAGTTCCAGATTTTTTGCAGCTAAGGAGACAGGGGAGGAAGGCGAAAGCGGAATTTGGCGACAAAAAAATGGCATTTAATAATGGCCATTCGCCCTCTACGCTATCGCGGCAGTCGTCACAAGGAGCGTGGTTTCTCACGAACGTGACAGCAGCGATCCACCAGCCATGGCACTCGGAACGTTGCGCACATTACCCGGCACGCCTTGATCTGCGAAAAGCCCATCGGCAGGGGAGGCGTACGCTCATGGCTAAATTAGTCGGTGTAGTCGGCAAGGTGATCGGCCAGGTATTCGCGGTGGGCGACGATGGTCATCGCCGCCTGTTGGTGGAAGGCGACCGCTTGTTCGCCGGCGAACAACTCGAGACCGGCAGCGAGGGCGCCGTGGCGGTGCGTTTGCACAATGGCGCGGAGCTGACCCTGGGTCGCGGCAGCAGCCTGGAGATGACCACCGACCTGCTGGCCAATCGCGCGCCCCATGTGCAGGCGCCGGATGCCCAGCCCAGCGAGGCCCAGCTCAGCGATGTCGAGCAGTTGCAAAAAGCCATTGCCGCAGGTGCCGACCCCACGCAGGACGCTGAAGCGACGGCGGCGGGTGGCAACCCCTCAGGCGTTTCGGGGGCGCTCGGCGGAGGCCACAGTTTCGTCATACTGACTGAAGTGGGCGCCCGTGTGGATCCCACCATCGGTTTCCCCACCGCGGGATTCAATGGCTTCCCCCTGCTGGACAACCTCGAGCTTGGCGGCCTCGATGGCAACGATGACGGGCCGCTCCCAGCCAATACGCCGGTGGTCGACAATCCGGTCAGCCTCAATGGCCTGGAGGTCAGCCCGGCCGAATTGAACCTGGACGAGGCCAACCTGCCCCAGGGCTCGGCCAGCAACCCTGCGGCGCTGACACAGGCCGGCAGTTTCACGGTGGTGGCTGCCGACGGCGTGTTCAACCTCAGTGTCGGTGGCATCAATGTGGTCACGGCGGGCGTGGTCACGGGCGTCGGGCAGTCCATCGTCACCGGGCTCGGCAATGTGCTGACCATTACCGGCTACAACCCGGCCACCGGCGTGGTGAGCTACAGCTACACCCTGACCGGCGCCGAGCATCACCCTGACGGCGCGGGTACCAACACGCTGGGCGAGCATTTCCCGGTGCTGGTCAGCGACACGGATGGCGACGTGGCCAGCGGGTCCCTGGACGTGATCATCCGCGACGATGTGCCACGGGCCGTAAACGACAGCAATCCCACCGCCGCCTCCGAGCAGCAGGTGGACCTCAGCGGCAATGTGCTGAGCAATGACATCCAGGGAGCGGACCGTATCCCAAGCGGTCCGGTGGTGGCCGGTACCTTCGTCGGCACCTACGGTACCCTGGTGCTGGCGGCGGACGGTTCCTACACCTACACCCTCAACACCAACGACCCGGACTTCAAGAACCTGCACGGCGGTGGCAATGGGGTGGAGAGCTTCACCTACACCCTGAAGGATGCCGACGGCGACACCAGCACCGCGACCCTGACCCTCAACGTCAGCAACCTCAACGACCCGGTGATCCTGGGCGGGCTGGACGTGAACGGTGGCGAACTGACCGTCTACGAGAAGAACCTGGCCGACGGCAGCGCGCCGAACCCGGGCGCCCTGACCCAGAGCGGCACTTTCACGGTCAGCGCGCCGGATGGCCTGCAATCCTTGAGCGTCGGCGGCATCAGCGTGGTCAGCGGTGGCGTGGCGGCGAGCTTCCCGCAGTCGATCACCACGACCCTGGGCAATACCCTGACCATCACCGGCTACAACCCGGCCACGGGCGTGATCAGCTACAGCTACACCTTGCTGGACAACGAGAGCCACGCCAACGGCGACGGCGCCAACAGCCTCACGGAGCACTTCACCGTCACGGCCACGGACACCGACGGCAGCACGGCCAGTGGCTCGCTGGACGTCAATATCGTCGATGACCTGCCCAAGGCTGTGAACGACACCAATGCCACCGCTGCCACCGAACAGCATGTGGAACTCAGCGGCAATGTGCTGAGCAACGACCTCCAGGGGGCGGATCGGATCCCCAGCGGTCCGGTGGTGGCCGGTACCTTCGTTGGCACCTACGGCACCCTGGTGCTGGCGGCGGACGGTTCCTACACCTACACCCTCAACACCAACGACCCGGACTTCAAGAACCTGCACGGCGGTGGCAATGGGGTGGAGACCTTCACCTACACCCTGAAGGATGCCGACGGCGACACCAGCACCGCGACCCTGACCCTCAACGTCAGCAACCTCAACGACCCGGTGACCCTGGGCGGGCTGGACGTGAACGGTGGCGAACTGACCGTCTACGAGAAGAACCTGGCCGATGGCAGCGCGCCGAACCCGGGCGCCCTGACCCAGAGCGGCACTTTCACGGTCAGCGCGCCGGATGGCCTGCAATCCTTGAGCGTCGGCGGCATCAGCGTGGTCAGCGGCGGCGTGGCGGCGAGTTTCCCGCAGTCGATCACCACGGCCCTGGGCAATACCCTGACCATCACCGGCTACAACCCGGCCACGGGCGTGATCAGCTACAGCTATACCTTGCTGGACAATGAGACCCATGCCAACGGCGACGGCGCCAACAGCCTCACGGAGCACTTCACCGTCACGGCCACGGACACCGACGGCAGCACGGCCAGTGGCTCGCTGGACGTCAATATCGTCGATGACCTGCCCAAGGCCGACAGCGACTTCGCCAACGTCTATGAAGGCGGTACGGTCAGTGGCAACGTGCTGGTCAACGATGTGAGTGGTGCCGATACAGTGGCCGACGGCAAGTATGTGGTGGGCGTGCGCCCGGGCAGCGATACGTCCTCATCGGCCATCGGCCAGTTGGGCAGCAATGTGGTTGGGCAGTATGGCTACCTGACCCTCGACGCCCAAGGCAATGCCACCTACCACGCCAACCCCGACAGCGTGGCGCCGGCCGGTGCCACGGATGTGTTTGTCTACACCATCCGCGATGCCGATGGCGATGAGAGCACCACCACCATCACCATCAGCGTGCACGACTGTTCGCTGATTGCGGGTCCCAACAGCGGCGTGACCGTCTATGAGAAGGCGCTCGACCTCATCAAGGACGGCCATGACCTGGCCGGTGGCAATGTCACCGGCAGCGATCCTGGCGCCACAGGCGAGACGGCCAGCGGATCGCTGGCCGGCTCCATCAGTGGCGGAGTGGGCGCCTTGACCTTCTCCCTGGTCGGCAACGCCACCGGCCAGTACGGCCAGATCCTTCTGAACGCCGATGGCTCCTACACCTACACCCTGACCTCGGCGCCAAATTCGCCGAATCATGTCAACGATGGGCCGAACGTGCTGACGGAAACCTTCACCTACCAGGTGAAGGATTCGCTGGGCAACACCACCACCAGTACCATCGTGATCAGCATCGTCGACGACGTACCCAAGGCCCACAGCGACTTCGCCAACGTCCATGAAGGCGGCACGGTCAGCGGCAACGTGCTGGTCAACGATGTGATCGGCGCGGATGTGCCGGCCGATGGCAAGTACGTGGTCGGCGTGCGCGCAGGCGCCGACACCTCGACCTCGGCCATCGGCCAGCTGGGCAGCAATGTGGTTGGGCAGTACGGCTACCTGACCCTCGACGCCCAGGGCAACGCCACCTACCACGCCAACCCCGACAGCGTGGCGCCGCCCGGTGCCACCGATGTATTTGTCTATACCATCCGCGATGCCGATGGCGACGAGAGCACGACGACCATCACCATCGACGTGCACGATATCTCGCTGGTCGCCTGCCCGGACGACACGGCCAAGGTCTACGAGAAAGCCCTGGACTTGACCAAGGATGGCAACGACCTGGCCGCCGGCACGGTCACCGGCAGCGATCCGCATGCCACCACGGAAACCACCAGCGGCTCGCTGGCCGGCTCGGTCAGCGGCGGCATCGGCGCCCTGACCTTCACCCTGGTGGGCAACGCCACCGGGCAGTACGGCCAGATCCAGCTGAACGGCGATGGCACTTACACGTACACCCTGACCTCGGCGCCGAACTCGCCCAACCATGCCAACGACGGCCCGAATGTGGTCACCGAGAGCTTCACCTACCAAGTCAAGGACTCGCTCGGCAACACCACCACCAGCACCATCGTGGTCAGCATCGTCGACGATGTGCCCAAGGCCCATTGCGATGTGGCTTCGGTCACGGAAGGCGCCAGTGTCAGCGGCAACGTGCTGGATAACGATGTGGTCGGCGCCGATGTACGTGCCGACGGACAATACGTGGTCGGTGTGCGAGCAGGCTCCGACACCTCGACGTCAGCCATCGGCCATGTCGGTGACACGATCGTCGGCCAGTATGGCTACCTGACCCTGGACAGCCAGGGCAACGCCACCTACCACGCCAATCCCAATAGCGTGCCGCCCACCGGGGCAACCGACAGCTTCGTCTACACCATCCGCGACGCCGATGGCGACGAGAGCACCACGACCATCCGCATCAATGTCCAGGACAGCAAGCTGGTGGCGTGCGAGGACAACGACGTCACCGTCTACGAAAAAGCCCTGGACCTGCACAAGGATGGCAACGACCTGGCCGCCGGCAGCGTGACCGGCAGCGATCCGGACTCCACCGGCGAGACGGCCTCCGGCAGCCTGGTCGGCTCGGTGCATGGTGGCGTCGGCGCCCTGACCTACAGCCTGGTCGGCAACGCCGTGGGCCAGTACGGCCAGATCCAGCTCAACGCAGACGGCTCCTATACCTACACCCTGACCTCGGCGCCGAAGACCCCGGGTGGCGCCAACGACGGGGCCAACACCGTCAACGAGTACTTCACCTACAAGGCCACCGACGCCCTGGGCAACACTGTCACCAACACCATCGCCATCAACATCGTCGACGATGTGCCGACGGTGCAGTGCGCGGTGCGCAGTATCACGCCCGGCCAGGTGGACTCCAACATCCTGCTGGTGGTGGATGTGTCCAGCAGCATGGCCGCAAGCTCCGGCGTGCCGGGGTTGACCCGCCTGGAGCTGGCCAAGCAGGCCATCAACGCCTTGCTCGACAAGTACGACGAGATGGGCGACATCAAGGTGCAGATCGTCACTTTCGGCACCGGCGCCGAGATCAAGACACCCGTGTGGGTCTCCATCAGCGAGGCCAAGAGCCTGATCGCCGGGCTCAATCCCGGCGGCTCGACCTACTACGACTCGGCGGCCACCAAGGCCCAGGAAGCCTTCGCCACCACCGGCAAGCTGGTGGGTGCGCAGAACATCAGCTACTTCTTCTCCGACGGCGAGCCCACCAACGGCCACGCCATGACAGCGCCGCGCGAGGCTGCCTGGGAAACCTTCCTCGACACCAACGGCATCAAGTCCTACGCCATCGGCATGGGCAGCGGCGTCAACGAAGGCAACCTCAACCCCCTGGCCTACGACGGCAGCAGCCATACCGACACCAACTCGGTGGTGGTCACCGACCTCAGCCAGCTGAGTGCGGTGCTCTCCGGCACGGTGCAGGGCGCGCCGATCACCGGCAGCCTGATGAGCGGCGGCGACTTCGGGGCCGACGGCGGCTTCATCAAGGCGCTGCTGGTGGACGGCACCACCTACACCTACGATCCGAAGGCCAATGGCGGGCAGGGCGGCTATGCGGTCAGTGGCGGGGTGGACAAGGCCTCGTTCGACACCGTGAGCAACAGCCTGAATATCAAGACCGGCCTGGGCGGTACCCTGGTGGTGAACATGGACAGCGGCGAGTTCACCTACACGCCGCCGAAGGACAACGGCAGCGGCCAGGTAGAGAAGTTCGGCTTCACCGTTAGCGACAACGACGGCGATACCCGCAGCGCCAGCCTGACGGTGAACATCAACAGCAACGGCGCGCCAGTCGCCGGGGCCGACCACATCATCACCAACATCAAGGGCGCCACCCTGAGCGTGCCGGCCGAGGCCTTGCTGGCCAACGACAGCGACCCGGACCACGACACCCTGAGCGCCACGCCGACCACCTTCAACACCAACTTCGCCGACAAGGGCGCGGGCTTCACGGCGGGCACGCAGGCCCAGACCATCACCTTCAACGCCACCGCCAACAAGGCCGAGAACCAGTTGCGCGACCTGGCCCGCAGCGAGTTCACCAGCCTCAACGGCAGCATGACCGCCGCCCTGGTGGTGGCCGGTTACCTGGGCTCGATCAGCAGCGCCAACGCCAACGACGAGGACACCCTGACGGTCACCCTGCGCAAGGGCGAGACCCTGACCCTCGACCATGACCGGCCCGCCGGCAACCTGCTGATGGAGTGGAAGGACGCCGGCGGCAGTTACCAGACCATTGCCGATGGCGGCAGCTTCACGGCTAGCCATGACGGGGTGTACAGCATCCATGTGATCAACACCGAGAACACCTCGGGCAACAGCAAGGCCGCCGAGAACTACAAGCTGAGCCTGGTGGTGGACTACAGCAACGCCAGCAACGACGACTACCACGGCAGTTACACCGTCAGTGACAACCATGGCGGCACGGCCACTGGAGCGGTGGATATCACCTACCAGGCCGGCAATACCCTCACCGGTACCTCAGGGGACGATGTGCTGCTGGCCGGGGCGGGTGACACCATCCTGCACGGCGGCGCCGGCAACGATGTGCTGGTGGCCGGCGCAGGCAACAACAGCCTGTATGGCGGCGATGGCGATGACCTGCTGATCGGCGGTCCGGGCAATGATCTGCTCGACGGCGGCGCCGGCAACGACACCGCCAGCTATGCCAGGGCAACCAGTGGCGTGACCGTCGACCTGAGCCATGTCGGCCAGCAGAACACCGTCGGCGCGGGGCTGGATACCCTTAACGGCATCGAGAACCTGATCGGTTCGGACTACAACGACACCCTGACCGGCAACGACGGCGACAACCTGCTCAACGGTGGTGCGGGCAACGATGTGCTCAGGGGCGGTGCCGGCAACGACATCCTGATCGGCGGGCGCGGCGATGACACCCTCACCGGTGGCAGCGGCAACGATACCTTCGTCTGGCAGAAGGGCGATACCGGGCACGACACCGTGACCGACTTCACCCCGGGCAGCGATCGGCTGGACCTGTCGCAACTGCTGCAGGGCGAGAACGCCACCAGCGCGTCGCTGGATGACTACCTGCACTTCAAGGTCAGTGGCAGCGGCGTCAACGTGGTGTCGACCATCGAAGTCAGCAGCGTTGCCGGCGCGGCGCCGACCCAGACCATCGACCTGGCCGGGGTGGACCTGGCGCAGCACTACGGGGTCGCCGCCGGAGCAGGCGGGGTGATCGCGGCGGGGCATGACACGGCGACCATCATCACCGGCATGCTCAATGACCATTCGTTGAAGGTGGATACGGTGTAACGCAGGCGCGGATCGCGGGGCAAGCCCGCTCCCACAAGCGCTGTATTGGCCTTGTGGGAGCGGGCTTGCCCCGCGATGGCGTCACTACGGTCGCTGCAGGGTCTTCTGCCTGAGGATCCAGGCACTGACCAGCACCGCGCTGGTCAGCATGAACACCCGTGCCCAGAACAACGGCACCAGGTAGCAGGACAGTCCGATGCTGGCCCACATCAGGCCGATCGCATAGACCTTGCCCCGCAGCGGAATCCCCTCGCCGCTGAGGTAGTCGCGGATCCATGGCCCGAGTTTCGGATGATTCACCAGCCAGTGGTGAAAGCGCGGCGAGCTGCGGGCGAAACAGGCCGCCGCCAGCAGCAGGAACGGGGTGGTGGGCAGCACCGGCAGGAAGATCCCCGCCACCCCGAGCGCGACACTGAGCCAGCCGGCGGCCAGCAGCAGGTAGCGCACCACGTCGATCAGTGGTGGCGCGGCTTGAGCAGGGCAGGTTTCTCTTCGGGGGCGTGCAGCAGCAGGAACAGCGCGCTCAGCGCCTCGGGGATCTGCACGATCATGTCGTCCTGCAGGTTGGCGTTGCCGGCGATGTCGGCGAACTCCGGCTGCTCGTCGAACAGGCCCGAACCGACCATGATCGGCAGCAGCATTTCGCTGACTTCTTCCTCGGCGTTCTCGAACCAGGCCTCTTCACGCAGGAACACGCCCTCCATGAAACCGATGCACCAGCCGCGCAGGTCGGAATCGTCCGGCTCGTCGGTCAGGTCCAGCTCGCAGGGCAGGTCGAACTCCTCGTCGCTGGCCAGTTGGCGGGCGATGTGCGCCTTGAGCGCGACCAGGGTGGCCTCGATCTCGGTGCGCTGGGCATCGCTGGCGTAGTGCGGTTCTTCGGCGAACAGCGCGTCGATCCATTCGCGTTCTGGAACTTCCTCGGAGCAGATCGACAGCGCGGTCAGGTAGCCGTGGGCGGCGACGTAGTCCAGCGCTTCTTCGTGCAGCTCATCGGCGTCGAGGAAGGCTTGCAGGCGGGTCAGTTGCTCGGCGAAGGACATTACAGGGCTACCTTGGGGAATAAACGATAGTGAATTCTAGCACCTTGCGGCGGCTGCGGGGCAAAGGGAACGTCTGTCACCGGGGCATGCGGCACAGCGCGGCAGTCGGGTATACTCCGCGGTTTTTCGTGCCCGGTGGCGTTTTGCGGCCATCCGGCAAAAACCGCTTACGCATTCGATGTGTGCGCGGCGCATTTATCGTCCAGCCTGAGTCCAGGATGGTACGGCGATTTTGGAGTGGCAAATGCTCGAACAGGCTCAGCGCGTCCTCAAGGATGTCTTCGGTTACGACAGTTTCCGCGGGCGCCAGGCAGCGATCATCGAATGTGTGGCAGGCGGCGGCGACGCCCTAGTGCTGATGCCCACCGGTGGCGGCAAGTCGTTGTGCTTCCAGGTACCTGGCCTGCTGCGTCCGGGCCTGACCGTGGTGGTGTCGCCGCTGATCGCGTTGATGGACGATCAGGTCGCCACCCTCGACGAGCTGGGCGTGGCCGCCGCGGCGCTGAACTCCACCCTCAGCGCCGAGCAGCAGCGCGACCTGGCCGGGCGCCTGCGCCGTGGCGAGGTGAAGATGCTCTACCTGGCCCCCGAGCGCCTTGTGCAGCCGCGCATGCTGGATTTCCTGCGCGGCCTGGACATTGCCCTGTTCGCCATCGACGAGGCTCACTGCGTGTCGCAATGGGGCCATGACTTCCGCCCCGAATACCTGCAACTGGGCCAGCTTGCCGAGCTGTTCCCGCATGTGCCGCGCATCGCCCTGACCGCCACCGCCGACATGCGCACTCGCGAGGAGATCGTCCAGCGCCTGCATCTGCAGGGCGCCGAGCGCTTCCTGTCGAGCTTCGACCGGCCGAACATCTTCTACCGCATCGTGCCCAAGGAGTCGCCGCGCAAGCAACTGATGGCGTTCCTCGCCGAGCGCCGCGGCAACGCCGGCATCGTCTATTGCCTGTCGCGCAAGAAGGTCGACGAGACTGCCGCCTTCCTGTGCGACCAGGGCTTCCCGGCGCTGCCGTACCACGCAGGCCTGGCCGCCGAGACCCGCGCCGCCAACCAGCACCGCTTCCTCAACGAGGAAGGGCTGATCATGGTCGCGACCATCGCCTTCGGCATGGGCATCGACAAGCCCAACGTGCGCTTCGTCGCCCACCTTGACCTGCCCAAGTCACTCGAGGCCTATTACCAGGAGACCGGCCGCGCTGGCCGTGACGGTCTGCCCTCGGATGCCTGGATGGCCTACGGCCTGCAGGACATGGTGATGCTCAAGCAGATGCTGCAGAACTCCGAGGGCGACGAGCGCCACAAGCGTATCGAGCAGCACAAGCTCGACGCCATGCTGGCGCTGTGCGAGGAGACCCGCTGCCGTCGCCAGTCGTTGCTGGCCTACTTCGACGAAGTGCTCGATCAGCCGTGCGGGCATTGCGACAACTGTGTCGACAATGTGCAGACCTGGGACGCCACCGAACCTGCCCGTCAGGCGCTGTCGGCGGTGTTCCGCACCGGCCAGCGCTATGGCGTCGGCCACCTGGTCGATGTGCTGCTGGGCAAGGACACCGAAAAAGTACGTAATTTCGGCCACGAGAAACTCTCGGTGTTCGGCGTCGGCAAGGCCTTGGCCGAGGCCGAATGGCGCTCGCTGTTCCGCCAGCTGGTGGCCCGTGGCCTGGTGGATATCGACCTGGAAGGCTATGGCGGCCTGCGCCTGTCCGACAGCTGCCGGCCGTTGCTGCGCGGCGAGGTGAACCTGCAACTGCGCCGCGACCTCAAGCCGCAGATCGCGGCCAAGGCCTCCGGCGGCAGTGGCGGCAGCCCGGCCAGCCAACTGGTGCGCGCCGAGGAGCGCGAACTATGGGAAGCGCTGCGTACCTTGCGGCGCAAGTTGGCCGAGGAGCACAGCGTGCCGCCCTACGTCATCTTCCCCGACTCGACGCTGCTGGAGATGCTGCGCAGCATGCCCACCAGCCTCAGCGACATGGCCCAGGTCAGCGGTGTCGGCGCGCGCAAGCTGGAGCGCTACGGCCAGGCCTTCCTCGAGGTGCTCAACGGCGCCGGCGGCACCGAGGAGGCGCCGAAGGTGGTGCTCGACCTGCGCCACGAACTGGTCAGCCTGGCCCGCGCCGGCATGACCCCGGCGCAGATCGCCGGGCAACTGAACTGCACCGAGAAGAACGTCTACAGCTTGCTGGCCGAGGCCATCGGCCGTCAGGAACTGAGTCTGGAGCAGGCCCTGGACCTGCCGGAGGAGCTGATGATGGAGGTGCAGGACGCCTTCCTCGACGGCGAGGGCGAGTTGCCGCCGGTGTCCGGCGTGGCGCCGCTGTTTGGCCAGCGGGTGCCGGAAGGCGTCCTGCATTGTGTACGGGCGGCGCTGGCGGTGGAGTTCGGCTTGTGATTGCCGGTAATTGCGCCAATTGCTGACCTTTGTCATACCCTTACATGATTATCAGCCATTTCCGAGGCGTCGAACCTTGCCTGATTGGCCGGGCCATGATTAGCTGGCTAATAATTAGTTCTATTCATTGAGTTGCTTATGCCCCTGACCGACAACCAACACCGCTTCGGCATGCAGCTGGCCCAGATGTCCCGGGGCTGGCGTGCCGAACTGGACCGCCGCCTGGCTGGGCTCAACCTGTCGCAAGCCCGTTGGCTGGTGCTGCTGCACCTGGCCAGGTTCGACGAGGCGCCGACCCAGCGTGAGCTGGCCCAGAGCGTGGGCGTCGAGGGCCCGACCCTGGCGCGCCTGCTCGACAGTCTCGAGAGCCAGGGACTGGTGCGCCGCCAGGCAGTGATGGAAGACCGCCGGGCCAAGAAGATCCTGCTGTGCCCGCCGGCCAAGCCGCTGATCGACCAGATCGAGACCATCGCCAACGCCTTGCGCCTCGAGCTGTTCACCGGCATCGACGAGGCCGACATGGAAGTGTGCATGCGCGTGCATGCGAAGATTCTCGGTAATCTCGAGAAGTCCTGAACCCTTCATCAATCGAGGGGCAAGCCCGCTCCCACGAGTCTGCTTGCGCAATTGTCTGCATGACTTGTGGGAGCGGGCTTGCCCCGCGATCGTTCTAGAAGGTATGCCCCAGGTTCAGGTACACCGCCTTCTCATGGGCATCGTTGGCCCCATAACTCAGGTTCAACGGCCCCAGTGGCGTTTCCAGCCCCAGGAAAATGCTTGCCGCATTGATGTAGCCACTGTCGAACTCATTGTCGTTGTTCCACGCCCGCCCACGCTCCAGCGACCCGCCCAGGTACAGCGGGAAATCCAGTGGCAGGTAGGCCCGTGGCGTCAGGCGGCGGTAGTAGACCATGCGCAGCAGGCTCATGTTCTGCCCGGAGATCGAATCCTGGCGGAACCCGGACAACTGCCGGGCGCCGCCGAACACGAAGCTGGAGGTGACCACTTCGGCATCGTCCAGGGTGCGCCCGTAGCGCCCGCCCAGTACCAGGGTGTTAGGCCCGCTGCTGATGGCCTTGTCCAGGTTGAACAGCCACTGCCGGTAGTTCTGGTCCGAGTCCAGTGACTTGTCGTACTTGCGTACGGTCAGGCCGATGTCCTCGCCGCTATGGGGGAAGTAGACGTTGTCGAAGGTGTCGAACGAGTACTTGAGCTCGTAGAAGCCCTCGTTGAAGCTGACCTTGGGCAGGTCCTGGTCGCCGATGCGCACCTCGGCGTTGCCCCAGGCCTTGCCCACGCCCAGGCGCACCTCGCCGTAAGTGCCGATCTGCCGGCCGAGATTGAGCCCGAAGCCATAGCGTTCCAGGCGGTACTCGGCCACCGGGTCGTTGTCCAGGGTCGCCTCGACGTTCTGCGAGCCCAAGGCCAGGTAAGGGGCGACGAAGTAGCGCGAGCCCACGTCCAGGGGCTGGTAGAACTCGCTGTACAGTTCCTGCTCGTCGCCGATCTGCGCGCGGGTCAGCCATTCGCCGCCGAGCCGGTTGATGCCATTGACCCGGTAGCTGGCGCCGAGGTTGAAGGCACTGTCGCCACGCAAGTCGTCCGACAGGTTCAGGCCCAGGCGCAGGTAGTCGGTGCCGCCACGTCGGCCACGGGCGTTGATCACCAGGGTATGCTCGTCGCCCTTGTGCGCCACGCGGTATTGCACCTGGTCGAAGTAGTCCAGGCCGTAGAGGGTGCCCATGTCGGTCTGCAGGCGGCCGAGATCCAGCGGCTCGCCGATGGGCTGGCGAATGTAGTAGCGGATCACGTCGTCGCTGACCTTGGAGTCGTTCTCCACGCGGATGGCGGTGATGATCGGCGTGCGCTGTTTCGGCGAGCGCGCCACCGCCAGGTTGCTGTCGCCCTCGGGCTGGCGCAGCGCCGCCAGGCGCGGGTCGAGGGCGCGGGTGGCGCGGTAGCCGGCGTCGATCATGTCCCGGGCGCGGCCGAAATCGGTGACGCCGAAGGCCGACAGCGGTGGCTGTACCAGGATGTCTTCGCGGCGCAGGCTGGCCAGTTGTTCCTCGGAGTTGCGCCGGGTCATCAGGGTGATCGACTGGTTGAGCACGTCCACCACCGTGGCCAGTTGCTTGCGGTTGCGCAGCGGGGTGCCGATGTCGACGACGATGGCCAGGTCCACGCCCATTTCGCGCACCACATCCACCGGGATGTTGTCGGTCATGCCGCCGTCCACCAGCAGCCGGCCGTCCAGCTCCACCGGGGCGAACACCGCGGGGATCGACATGCTGGCACGGATCACCTGGGGCAGGTGGCCGCGGCGGAAGATCACCTTCTCGCCGCTGGTGATGTCGGTGGCCACGGCGCGGAAGGGGATCGGCAGCTTGTCGAAGTCGCGGATGTCGGCGGTGTGGGCCAGCTTGCTTTCCAGCAGCAGGGCCAGGTTCTGGCCCTGGATAACCCCCAGCGGCAGGCCCAGGCTGCCGTCGTCGCGAAAGCTCAGCTTCTGCTTGATCAGGAAGTCGCGGTCGTCCTGCTTGCGTCGGAACGGCACATCCTTGCGCGGCGGCGCATCGGACAGCGCCTGCTGCCAGTCCAGCGTGGTGGCCAGCTTTTCCAGTTCGGCGATGCTGTAGCCCGAGGCGTACAACCCGCCGACCACCGCGCCCATGCTGGTGCCGGCGATGGCGTCGATGCGCACGCCCTGTTCCTCCAGGGCCTTGAGCACGCCGATATGGGCCAGGCCGCGGGCGGCGCCGCCCGACAACACCAGGCCGATCTTTGGTCGTGTCGCTTCGGCGGCCAGCACAGTGAAGGAGGTGAGCATCAGCAGGAGGCAGTACAGCAAGCGGCGCATCGTGAGTCTCAAACCAGAGGATAAAGACCGCTAGTATAAGCGGCCCTTCCTGCGGAGTTTCCCTACATGGCAGACAGCAAGCCACAAATCGTCATCACCTATTGCACCCAGTGCCAGTGGCTGCTGCGCGCTGCCTGGCTGGCCCAGGAGCTGCTCAGCACCTTTGCCGACGACCTCGGCCAGGTAGCGCTGGAGCCCGGCACCGGCGGGGTGTTCCGCATCACCTGCGACGGCGTGCAGATCTGGGAACGCAAGGCCGACGGCGGCTTCCCCGAGGCCAAGGTGCTCAAGCAGCGGGTGCGCGACCAGATCGATCCGCAGCGCGACCTGGGCCACAACGATCGCTGATCAGGCGCTTTCGGGCTGCGGCTGGCGGGCGGGTTGCTCGGCGGCCAGGCGGCTGGACAGCACGATGGCGAAGATGATCAAGGCGCCGCCGGCGAGCATGCGCAGGGTCGGCTGTTCGGCGAACACCACCCAGGCCACGGCGATGCCGTACACCGGCTCCATGCCGAACACTACCGCGGCTGTGCGCGCCTTGATCACCGCCAAGCTGGCGACGAACAGGCTGTGGGCGACGCCGGTGCAGAAAACGCCGAGCAGGGCGATCCACAGCCAGTCCAGCGGTGCCACCGCGCCCAGGCCGGGCACGGCGAACGGCAGCAGGCACAGGCTCACCACCAGGTTCTGCCACAGCGCCGCCTGCACGGCGGGCAGGCGCCTGGAACCGGCGCGGTTGGTCAGCGACAGCAGCGAGAACAGCAGGCCCGAGAGCAGCGCCCAGAGCAGCCCGCCGGTGGCCTCGCTGGCCAGGTCGAAGGCCGGGGTGACCAGCACCAGGCCGATGCTCACCAGCAGCACCAGCAGTGCTTCA
Organism: Pseudomonas sp. TE6283; assembly: GCF_054060555.1. Classification (NCBI taxonomy): domain Bacteria; kingdom Pseudomonadati; phylum Pseudomonadota; class Gammaproteobacteria; order Pseudomonadales; family Pseudomonadaceae; genus Pseudomonas; species Pseudomonas sp. TE6283. The sequence goes on along the minus strand of NZ_JBSSDH010000006.1, from coordinate 282,260 downwards.
TTGCGGCGGATGCGTTCGCGGAACAGCAGGCCCTCGAGGATCACGGTGAAGGCCGGGAAGCTGGCGAAGCCGAGGGTGGCGATGGCCACGCCGCCGACCTTGACCGCGATGAAGAAGCTCACCCAGTGCCCGGCCAGCAGCGCGCCGCCCAGCAGCAGGCGGCGCAGGTCCTGCCCGCGCAGCGGTTGCCAGGCCTGGCGCGCCAGGCTGGCGAACAGGGCCAGGGCCAGCACCGCGAACAGGGCACGGCCGAAGACGATGATCGAGGGGGTGGCGCTGGCGGCCAGCTTGCCGAAGACGCCGGTCAGGCCGAAGAACAGCGCGCCGATATGCAGGGCGCCGAGGGCGGTGCGGTGGTTCATGGTGGTCCTTTTGCATTCGCAGGGAGAGAAGATCCTGGCGCTCAGTGTAAGAGCCCGGTCTACCTGCGTCTGTCGCCCACCTCGCGCCCATTGTCGCCAGACTCGCGCCGCAACGCCAGCGGCGTGCAGCCGAACGCCCGCATCACCGCCGCGCTGAAGGCACTCTGCGAGCCATACCCCACCCGCGCCGCGACCTCACCCACCGGCAACAGCGTTTCACGCAACAGTCGCCGGGCCATCGCCAACCGCCGCTCACGGATATAGTCCATCGGCGTCATACCGCGCTCGCTGGCAAAACGCGCATGCAGTCGCGCGCTGGAAAGCCCGGCCAGCCGCGCCAGATCGGCGACCTGCAATGGATAGGCGGCGTGCTGCTCGATATGGCGGTCGAAGGCGGCATAGGGCAGGCGCCTGCTGGCCAGTACCGGGGCACCGACCTGCGGGTTGAGGCTGGCCAGCAACAGCACCGCGCCTTGGCGGGCAATCAGCGGGTCGTCCACCGGGCTTGCCGCCAGCCAGTCCACCAACTGCTGCTGGCGGCTGTCCAGGCCCAGGGGGCCGGGGCGGTCGAGCAGGCGGCGGCTGTTGTCGGCGTGCTCGCCCAGGTGCTCGCCAAGCCAGTGCCCGCCTGGCACGTCCAGCACCAGGCAGTGGCTACCCTCGGGGCTGCCGCAAGTGTGGTGGGCACCGGCAGGCACCACCATCAGGTCCTGGCGACCGACCCTGCCGCCGCGGCCATCCACCTCGAAATCCAGGCGTCCGCCCAGGCCGAACACCAGTTGCGAGTGGTCGTGGCTGTGGGCGATCAGGTCGTGGCGATAATGGCGCAGCGAAAGCAGGGGGGCAGCGGTCATGTTGAGTCCTCACGAAGCAGGTGAAGAGTGTACACCTCAAGGCGGACGCAGGATGGTCATGCGCCTGCCACCAATCTGTCACCGGTGCCTGCCAGTCTCCAGCAAACAGCGCCGGAGCCTGCCCATGACCCATGCCGAATCCTTTCGCCCGTCACGCAAGCTGCGTGTCCGCACCCTGTGGATTTCCGATGTGCACCTGGGCACCCGGGATTGCCAGGCCGAACACCTCGCGCATTTTCTAAAGGCCTACCAGGCCGAGCGCATCTACCTGGTCGGCGATATCATCGATGGCTGGAAACTGCGCGGCGGCATCTACTGGCCCCAGGCTCACACCAACGTCATCCGCCGCCTGCTGACCCTGAGCAAGCGCGGTACCGAAGTGATCTACGTCACCGGTAACCACGACGAGTTCCTGCGCCGCTACTCGAAACTGATCCTGGGCAATATCCAGCTGGTGGACGAGGCCGAGCACCTCACCGTCGATGGCCGGCGGCTGTTGGTGATCCACGGCGACCAGTTCGACGTGATCACCCGCTACCACCGTTGGCTGGCGTTTCTCGGCGACCGGGCCTACGAATTCACCCTGGTGCTCAACCGTTGGCTCAACCACTGGCGCGCCCGTTATGGCTACGGTTACTGGTCGTTGTCGGCCTACCTCAAGCACAAGGTCAAAGGGGCGGTGAACTTCATCAGCGATTTTGAGGACGCCATCGCCCACGAGTGTACCCGGCGTGGTTTCCAGGGCGTGGTGTGCGGGCATATCCACCATGCCGAGATTCGTCGGGTGGGCGAGGTGGAGTACCTCAACTGCGGTGATTGGGTGGAGTCGTGCACGGCGCTGATCGAGCACTGGGACGGGCGGATCGAGCTGTACCGGTTCGCCGAGGCGCAGGCGCGGGAAGCCGCGTCGCGCCTGGCGGAGCTGGGTGAACCGGCTTGATCGCCGTCCCTGCTGGTCAGGCCGACGCTTTCAGGGCCGTCTTGTAGATCGACTGCCTGGGCTGGGCGAACAGCCGCTCCATCATCGGTTCGAAGAACGTCAGCGGCAGGCTCGGGTACTCGGGGTCGAACGCCGCCGCGTCGTAGCGCGCGCAGAACTCGATGGTCCGTTGGTACTGCGGGTGATCGCTGAACTGCTCGCGCAGGTGGCGATCCATGCCCAGGTGGTGAAAGAAGTAGTAGCCCTGGAAGATCCCGTGCTTCTCGACCATCCACAGGTTCTCGGCGCTGACAAAGGGCTTGAGGATCGCCGCGGCGATATCCGGGTGATTGTAGCTGCCGAGGGTGTCGCCAATGTCATGCAGCAGGGCGCAGACCACGTATTCCTCGTCGCGGCCGTCACGGTAGGCGCGGGTGGCGGTCTGCAGCGAGTGGCTCAGGCGATCGATGGGAAAACCGCCGAAGTCGCCATCGAGCAGGCGCAGGTGGGCGAGGATGCGCTGGGGCAACTGCCGGGCATAGGCGCGAAAGTCGTCGGCAATGATTGCCCAGTCCTGGGCGGTGCCGTCGCGCATGTGGCTGAAGTTCGCTTGCTTGTTCATCGCCGCGGGCCACTCGTGTCGGGGACATGCCTGGCAGTGTTGGCCAGGGCGCGGGCTTTGGCAGTGGCCGGCCGGGACGCGAACCTGGCCTTGCGGGCCTATTCAGAGGTTGATCCGGCCCAGCAGGATGTCGCGGAACATGGCGAAGTCGCCGACCAGGCTATACCAGGGATGGGTGAAGGTGGCCGGCCGGTTCTTCTCGAAGAAGAAATGCCCGGCCCAGGCGAAGCCGTAGCCGGCCAGCGGCACGGCCAGCAGCAACAGCCACTGGCCGCTGCCGATGCTGTAGGCGAGCAGGGCGATCACCAGGCTGGTGCCGACGAAGTGCAGGCGGCGGCAGGTGGCGTTGCTGTGCTCGCCCAGGTAGTAAGGGTAGAACTCGGCAAAACTGCGGAACTGCGCTGTGCGGGTCATGGCGGGCTTCCGGATCTGCGGATCGTGCGAACAGGATACACGGCGTGGAGCCTGAATCGAGTCTAGAGTCATTGGGGGCAGTGGCCAGTGACAATAGGCGCCAATTGAGTATCCTTTCGGTTCACCGCAGGAGCGGTCAGCACAAGAGCCTGTCATGAGTGAGAGAACCACGTCAGCCAGCTGGGCATCAGGGATCGTCAAGGCACTGGAGCTGGAAGGACTCGATTGTCCGGCCATGTTCAAGCAACTAGGGCTCGACTTTTCCGCCCTCGACGACCCCGATGCGCGATTCACCCAGGATTCGATGACCCGGCTGTGGCAACTGGCGGTCGAGTTGTCGGGCAATGAGGCCATCGGCCTGAACATGGCCCGGGTGGTGCGTCCGGCCTCGTTCCATGTGGTGGGTTATGCGCTGATGTCCAGCCGCACCCTGGCCGAGGGTTTCGAGCGCCTGGTGCGCTACCAGCGGATCATCGCCGAGAGCTCGGACCTGAGCTTTCGCCTCGAGCCGGACGGCTACGCCCTGGTGCTGACCGTGCATGGCGATCACCTGCCACCGACCCGGCACAGCGCCGAGGCCTCCCTGGCCTGTGCCCTGGCCCTGTGCACCTGGCTCAGTGGGCGGCCGATCCAGCCCCGGCGGGTGCTGATCCAGGGCGGCCAGCCGAAGAATGTCGAGCCGTACAAGGTGGCCTTTCATGCACCGCTGGTGTTTGGCGCGCCCCATGACGCGCTGGTGTTCGAGCGTGCCGACATGGAGGCGCCGCTGCCGACCGCCAACGAGGCGATGGCGGTGCTGCACGACCGCTTTGCCGGTGAATACCTGGCGCGCTTCTCGGAAAGCCGCGTGACCCACCGCGTGCGCCAGGTGCTGTGCCGTATCCTGCCCCAGGGCGAGCCCAAGCGCGAGACCGTGGCCCAGGCCCTGCACCTGTCGCAGCGCACCTTGCAACGGCGCCTGCAGGACGAGGGCACCAGCTTCCAGACCCTGCTCGACGACACCCGCCGCGAACTGGCCGAGCAGTACCTGGCCCAGCCCGGCACCACCTTGCTGGAAACCGCCTACCTGCTGGGTTTCGCCGATCCGAGCAACTTCTACCGGGCGTTCCGCCGCTGGTTCGACACCACCCCGAGCGAGTACCGCACGCGGTTGTCGGTCAGTGACGCCAGAACGCCGGCATGCACAACACCAGCACCGTGATGATCTCCAAGCGGCCCAGCAGCATGCCGCCGGAGAGGATCCACTTGGCCGCGTCCGGCAGGCTGGCGTAGTTGCCGGCCGGGCCGATCACCTCGCCCAGCCCGGGGCCTACGCCCGACACCGTGCCGGCGGCGCCGGTCAGCGCGGTCATCCAGTCCACGCCCAGCAGCGACAGCAGCAGGGCGATGATGCAGATGGTGATGGCGAAGAAGAACGAGAAGGTCAGGATCGAGCGCACGATCTCTTCGTCGAGGCGATGGCCGTTGTACTTCTGCTTGATCACCGCCCGCGGGTGGATCAGCTGGTTGAGGTTGGCCTTGAGCAGGATGTAGGCGACCTGGAAGCGGAAGATCTTGATGCCGCCGGCGGTGGAGCCCGAGCAACCGCCGACGAAGCCCAGGTAGAAGAACAGCATCAGCGAGAAGTTGCCCCACATGCTGTAGTCGCCCAGGGCGAAGCCGGTGGTGGTGACCACCGAGGTGACGTTCAGCGCCACGTGACGCAGGGCGTCGAGCCAGTGCAGGTTGGTGGTGGCCCAGTACCAGGTGCCGAGCACCAGCCAGGTGGCCACCAGCATGGCCAGCAGGCCCTGCACCTGCTGGTCCTTGATCAGCGCCTTGCGGTGGCCGCGCAGGGTGGCCACGTACAGGGTGAACGGCACGCTGCCGAGAATCATCACCACCACCGCGACCCAGTGCACCGCAGGGATGTCCCATTTGGCCAGGGACTGGTCGGAGGTGGAGAACCCGCCGGTGGAGATCGCCGACATGGCGTGGTTGATCGCGTCGAACGGGCTCATCCCCGCCCACCAGAACGCCAGGCTGCCGAGCACGGTGATGCCGACATACACCGCGACGATCGACTTGGCGACCATGTGCGAGCGCGGCATGACCTTTTCCGAACGGTCCGAGGACTCGGTCTGGAACAGGCGCATGCCACCGATGCGCAGCAGCGGCAGGATCGCCACCGCCATGCCGATGAAGCCGATGCCGCCCAGCCAGTGCAGCATCGAGCGCCACATCAGGATGCCCGGCGACATGGTGTCCAGGCCGCTGAGCACGGTGGCGCCGGTGGCGGTGATGCCAGACATGCTTTCGAAGAAGGCGTCGGTGTAGCTGATGTGTTGCGTCAGCAGGAACGGCAGGGCGGCGAACACGCAGACCACCAGCCAGCTGCTGACGGTCAGCAGGTACATGTCGCGGGGGCGCAGGTGCACGTGCTCGGGGCGGCCGGGGATGACCAGGCCGAGCCCGGCGAGGAAGGTGATCAGGCTCGACCAGAGGAACGACGGCATGTCGCCGGTGCGCTCGAAGACCACCAGGGTCGCCATGGGCACCACCATGCTCACTGCCAGGGTGATCAGGAAGATGCCGATGATGAAACCAATGATCCTTAAGGTCGGCAACGCCATGTGATCTGCTCTGACTCGCTACGGAAAGGGCGCCATTTTAAGCCGCAAGTTGCAAGCTGCAAGCTGCAAGTACCAATGAGGCTTACGAAGGCTGTTTTTCTTGTGGCTTGCAGCTTGCAGCTTGCAGCTTGAGAATGGCGGCACTTTCAATCTGCCAGGAGGGTAGCCCATGGAGGCTCTCGACGCATTGCTCAACCGTGTTTCCGTGCCACGCCTGACCGAACCTGCGCCCAATGCCGCCCAGCGCGAGGCGCTGTTCCAGGCCGCATTGCGCGCGCCGGACCATGGCCAGCTGCGCCCCTGGCGCTTCCTGACCATCGAGGGCCAGGGCCGCGAGAAGCTCGGCGAGCTGTTCGCCGAGGCGGTGCAGGCCAAGGGCGATGCCTCCCCGGCCGCGCTGGACAAGGCCCGGGCGATGCCGCTGCGGGCGCCGCTGCTGATCGTGGTGATCGCCCGGCTGCAGGATCATTTCAAGGTGCCGAAGATCGAGCAGCGCCTGGCCGCCGGCTGCGCCGCCCATGGCATCCTCATCGCCGCCCATGCCCAGGGTATCGGCGCGGTGTGGCGCACCGGCGACATGGCGTTCGATGCCCATGTGCACGAGGGTTTGGGCCTGGAGGCGAATGAAGAGGTGATCGGCTACCTGTATGTCGGCACGCCGATGGGCGAGCCGCGCACGGCGCCGGTCCTGGAGACGGCCCGGTACGTCAGCGCCTGGGGTAACTGAAGCATCAGTTATCGCGGGGCAAGCCCGCCCCACAGGAATGCGCGGGAGCGGGCTTGCCCCGCGATGGGTTCATCACCACTATCAGCTATTCATGCCCCAAGGGCAGCTCCAGCGTCGCAATGAACCCACCTTGCGGATGGTTCCCCAACACCAGGCTGCCACCATGGCGCTCCGCCGCCTTGCGCGCAATCGCCAGCCCCAGGCCATGCCCCGGCGCCTCCTGCCCCGGCGCCCGGAAGAACGGCTCGCCCAGCTGCGCCAGGTGCTCTGCCGCCACCCCCGGCCCATGATCGCGCACGCTCAGCACGATGCGATCCTGTTCGCGGCGGGCATGCACCTCGATCGGCTGCCCGGCCGGATTGAAGCGCAGGGCATTGCGCAATAAATTGTCCACCGCCCGTTCGATCAAGGTCGGCCAGCCGTGCAAGGTCAGCCCTGCCTGCGCCTCCAGTCGCACTTCCTGTTCCGGGGCTGACAGTTGGGCGTCCTTGCGCACGCCGCCCAGCAAGGCATTGAGGTCCACGGGTTCGGCATGGGCCTGGTCGGCATCGACCCGGGCCAGCACCAGGATCTCGCTGATCAGGTCTTCCAGGCGATCGCACTCGCGGGTCAGGCGCGGCCACAAGGCCTCGCGCTGCTGCGGCTCGGCGCGCTCGGCCAGGGCCAGGGCGATGCGCAGCCGTGCCAGCGGCGAGCGCAGTTCGTGGGATACATCGCGCAGCAGCTGGCGCTGGCTGCCGATCAAGCTCTGCAGGCGCGCGCCCATCTTGTTGAAATCGTTGGCCAGCACGCCGAACTCGTCGCGGCGCACTGCCAGCCGCGCCAGGCTGTTCTGCTGGTAGCTGGTCTGTCCCAGGTCGTGCACCGCGCCGCGCAGGCGGCTGAGCGGTCGGGTGATCGACAGGGTCACCAGCAGGCTGAACAGGGTCAGCACCACCAGGGCGATCCCCAGGGCGCTGAGCGGCCAGATCAGGCTCTCGCGGTGCCAGGCGGCCAGTTCGGGGTGGGGAATGCGGTAGATCAGCAGGTAGGTTTCGCCGCTGGTGGGGCTGGTGTATTCCTCGGTCAGGCGGCGCCAGGGCAGGCGGCGCTCGTCGTTGTGCTGGCGCGCCTCGAAGGCGGCGGCGCGGCGCGGGAAGGTACCGGGTACCACGGCATCGCCGCTGTCGTCGAGCACCTGCACGTCGATCTTGTAGCGCTGCTTGCGCCGCTCCAGGAAGCGCTGCGACGACTCCAGGCCGTCCTGTTCATAGTGTTGGGCCCAGTGACTGGCCAAGTTGTTCAGGCCCGGATGGCGGCTGAGGATCCAGGTGTCCTGGTTGAGCATGTGCCCGAGCAGGATCGACAGCCCGGCGACCAGGGCGATGGCCAGCCAGAAGCTGGCCAGGATGCGCCAGAACAGTGAACGCAAGACGAGCACCTCCGAGAAAGGGCGAAAGCCCGGCCCGCGGGGGCGCGGGCCGGGCATCGGGCTGACAGCTTACTGGGCCTTGGCGGCTTTTTCAGCCTTCCAGGCCTGGAACTCCTTCCATTCGGCCTTGCGCGCGGCGCGTTCCTTCTGCAATTCGTCGAACTTCTTCTGCTGCTCGGGCTTGAGCAGGGCGCGGATCTGGCCGTCGGTCTTGTCGTGGCTGGCCTTGAGTTCGTCCTTCATCGCTTTCTGCTCGGCGGCCGGCAGCTTGGCCATGTAGCGCTCGGTGATGTCGCGGCGCTGCTGCATCTGCTCGCCCATCAGCTTGCCGATCTGCTGGCGCTGATCGCGGCTCAGGTCCAGCTGGGCGAAAGGCGCGTCACCGCGATGATGGGGGCCGTCGTGGCGCGGGCCGCCGTCAGGCATGGCCATGGCCACGGTCGGCAGGGCGGCGGCGAACATCAGGGCGATCAGGGTCTTGCGCATGGTGTCTCTCCTTTCAGGGGCCGGTGGTTACCGGATGAGCCCAGTCTAGGGAGATCAAGGTCAAGGGCGGTCAGGCGAGGGTAAAGGCTGGGTAAAGATGCCGGTAGCCACCGTGCGGATCCTGTGGGAGCGGCCTTGTGTCGCGATGGGCTGCACAGCAGCCCCGGCAATTTTTTGCATACCGCCACGATTCTGGGGCCGTTTCGCGTCCCATCGCGACACAAGGCCGCTCCTACAGAGGTCGTGTTGCCTGTCAGAGGCTGTAGTAGTAGCCGCGGCTGCGCAGGGCGACGATGCGCGGGCGGCCATCCGGGTGCGGGCCGATCTTCTTGCGCAGGTTGCTGACGTGCATGTCCAGGCTGCGGTCATAGAGCGTGAGCTTGCGGCCCAGGCCGATCTGCGCCAGTTCCTGCTTGTCCAGCGGCTCGCCGGGCTGGCGCAGCAGCGCTTCGAGGATGCGGCTCTCGGACAGCGTGAGGGTCATCTCGCGTTCGTCGATGCTGACCACGCCGCGCACCGGGCTGAAGGTCAGGTCGCCGATCTCGACCTGGCTGCTGGGCGCGCTGGGGTGGCTGCGGCGCAGCACGGCGCGCAGGCGGGCGGTGAGCTCGCGGGGGTCGCAGGGCTTGGCCAGGTAGTCGTCGGCGCCCAGCTCCAGGCCAAGGATGCGGTCCAGCGGCTCGCCCCGGGCCGAGAGCATCAGCACCGGCAGGTCGGTGTGCTCGCTGCGCAACTGTTTGAGCAGTTCCAGGCCGCTGCCGTCGGGCAGCATGACATCCAGCACCACCGCCGCCGGAGCGTGGGTGGCCAAGGCCTGGCGCGCACTCTGGCCATCGTGGCAGGCGCGCACCGCAAACCCTTCCTGGGTCAGCCAGCTGCCGAGCAGCTCGCACAGTTCCTGGTCATCATCAATCAGTAACAGCTCGCTCATGTCTCACTCAATTCAACCATTGCCGGCGTCTTCTGTGTCCGCCGCTGGCTAAGATACCGCAGACTGCCGACAACAGTGCAACGACCGAACCGATCAGGAACCACTGCTGCTGGTCGGTGAGCAGCCGCTGAGGCGCGCTGCTCGCGGCCTGCAGCTCCTTGATTGCCAGCTTCAGGCGCTGGTTGTCCTGGCGCAGGCGCGAGAGTTGGGCGCTTTCGCGCTCGTTGTCCTGGTTCTGCAGTTGCAGGGTCAGCGCGTCGCGCTGTTTCTCGCTTTCTTCCAGGCGCTGTTGCAGCTCGGTGATCCGCGCCCCGGCTTCCAGCGACAGCGGCTGCTCGGCCGCGGCGAAAGGGGACGACAGCAACAGGCAAAGCAGCAGGGACATCGGACCTTGACGCATTGGAACTCCTGATTCGTATCGATTCAGGAGGTTGTCGGCCGGTTGTCGGAATTTATGAATAGCGCAGCGCGGGGTGTAGCAGGGAGCAGGCTTTGCTGGTGCGGCCTTGGCCCGCTACCACAAAGCCTGTCCTCAACAGCCTGTTAGGGCAGGACTTGCTTGAACGGCTTGACCACGACCTTGTCGTAGACGCCCGCGGCGATGTACGGGTCGGCGTCGGCCCAGGCCTGGGCGGCCGCCAGCGAATCGAACTCGGCGACGATCAGGCTGCCGCTGAAACCGGCGGCCCCCGGGTCGTTGCTGTCGACGGCCGGGTGCGGGCCGGCAAGCACCACACGGCCCTCGGCCTTGAGCTGTTGCAGGCGCTCGATATGGGCGGGACGTGCGGCCAGGCGTTTTTCCAGGGAGTTTTCGACGTCGCTGGCGATGATGGCGTAGAGCATGTCAGTCCTTGGGTTTGGAGGTGGAAGGGTCGGTATCGTGCAGGTGGCGCGACAGGTAGACACCCTGGGCCACCAGGAACAGCACGGTCATGCCCAGGCTGCCGAACACCTTGAAGTCGACCCAGATGTCCTGGAAGGTGAAGGCGACGAACAGGTTGGCGGCGCCGCACACCAGGAAGAAGCCGATCCACGCCAGGTTCAGGCGGTTCCAGACTGTTTCAGGGAGTGTCAGGGCGTGGCCCATGATGCGCTTGATCAGCACCCGGTCACCGATGAAGTGGCTGCCGGCGAAGGCCAGGGCGAACAGCCAGTTGACCACCGGCGCCTTCCATTTGAGGAAGGTCTCGCTGTGGAAGGCCAGGGTCAGGCCGCCGAACACCAGGCAGGCGACCAGGGTCAGCAACTGGCCCTTCTCCAGCTTGCCGTGGCGCAGGAACAGCGCGCCGTAGACCACCACGGAGCTGGCGATCAGCATGGCGGTGGCGCTGTAGATCCCGCCGAACTCGAAGCCGTGGCCGGCGAATTCGACCGGGCGCGGGTCCAGTTTGTAGACGATGAAGAACAGCAGCAGCGGGATGAAATCGATGAATTGTTTCACAGTGGCAGCCAGAAGCGGGATGTGACGGCATAATAACAAACATCGATTCCTGCGAAAGCGCTCCTCCATGAATGTTGATCTGCACTGTCACAGCACGGCCTCCGACGGCGCCCTGTCGCCCACGGCACTGGTCGCCCGGGCCCATGAGCACGGGGTGCGGACGCTGTCGCTCACCGACCACGACACCCTCGAAGGTCTGCCCGAGGCCCGCCAGGCCTGCCTGGACAACGGCATGCGGTGGATCAGCGGGGTGGAGTTGTCGTGCACCTGGGGCGGCGCCACCATCCATGTGCTGGGTTACGATTTTCCGCTCGATGCCCCGCCCTTGCTCGAGGCCATCGACAACCTGCACCGTGGCCGCTGGCTGCGCGCCGAGGAAATAGACCGCAAGCTGGCGGCCAAGGGCATGCCCGGCGCGCTGGACGGCGCGCGGGCCGTGCAGCAGGAGCTGGGCGACAGCGGCAATGCCCCGGCGCGCCCGCACTTCGCCGAATTCCTGGTGCGCGCAGGTTTCGTCAAGGACCGTGGCGAGGCCTTTCGCAAGTGGCTGGGCGCCGGCAAGTTGGGGGACGTCAAGCTGCACTGGCCGACGCTGGAGGAAACCGTCGCCACGTTGCGCCAGTCCAATGCCTGGGTGAGCCTGGCTCATCCCATGCACTACGACCTGACCCGCAGCAAGCGCAGACGGCTGATTGCCGACTATATTCAGGCAGGAGGGCAGGCACTGGAAGTGGTCAATGGGATGATGCCGCCCGAGCAGGTGGGGACTATGTCGATCCTCACCCGTGAGTTCGGCTTGCTGGCAAGCGCCGGCAGTGATTTCCACGGCCCTGGCACCTGGGGCGAGATCGGTGCCTACCGGCCATTGCCCGAGGACCTGCCACCCCTGTGGCGCCGATTCCGACATGAACAGCCTATGGCGGTATGAACAGGACGATTTCGTGAGCCAATTTTTCCAGATTCATCCGGAGAACCCGCAGCCGCGCCTGATCAAGCAGGCTGTGGAGATCATCCGCAAGGGTGGCGTGGTGGTCTATCCGACCGACTCGGCCTATGCGCTGGGCTGCCAGATCGGCAACAAGGCCGCCATCGAGCGGGTGCGCAAGCTGCGTGGCCTGGACAAGACCCACAATTTCACCCTGATGTGCTGTGATATGTCGCAACTGGGGTTGTACGCCAAGGTCGACACCGGCACGTTCCGCCTGCTCAAGGCCCATGTGCCTGGGCCTTACACCTTCATTCTCAATGGCACCCGCGAGGTACCGCGCCTGCTGCTTCACGAGAAGCGCCGTACCATCGGCCTGCGCGTGCCTAAGCATGAAATCACCCTGGCCCTGCTGGCGGAACTGGGCGAGCCGCTGATGAGCGTCAGCCTGATCCTGCCGGGCGACGCTGAGCCGATGGTCGACCCCTACGAGATCCGCGAGCGCCTTGAACACAACGTCGACTTGGTGATCGATGGCGGCTTCGGCGACCTCAAGGCTTCCACCATCATCGACCTGTCCGGCGACGAACCTGCGTTGATCCGTGAAGGCTGCGGCGACCCCACGCCGTTCCTGGTCAACGCATGAGCCAGACGGAAACGCCCGAGGCGCCGGCCGAGGAGGCCGATGCCCCCCAACAGTTGCAGCTGGCCCTGGTCTACGGGGAGGCGCTGACCGAACTGCCGGTGGACCTGTACATCCCACCGGACGCGCTGGAAGTGATCCTCGAGGCTTTCGAGGGTCCGCTGGACCTGCTGCTTTACCTGATCCGCAAGCAGAACATCGATATTCTCGATATCCCGGTGGCCGAGATCACCCGCCAGTACATGGGTTATGTCGAGTTGATGAAGAGCGTGCGTCTGGAGTTGGCCGCCGAGTACCTGGTAATGGCCGCCATGCTTGCCGAGATCAAGTCGCGCATGCTGCTGCCGCGTTCCAGCGAGATCGAGGAAGAGGAGGGCGACCCGCGCGCCGAACTGATCCGCCGACTGCAGGAGTACGAGCGCTTCAAGGCCGCCGCCGAAGGCATCGATGAGTTGCCGCGGGTCGGACGCGACGTTGTCGTGCCGCGCCTCGAGGCCCCCCAGGCCAAGGTGCGCAAGCTGCTGCCGGAGGTGGCGCTGGAGGAGATCCTGCTGTCCATGGCCGAGGTCATGCGTCGCAACGACCTGTTCGAGAGCCATCAGATCACCCGCGAGACCTTGTCGACCCGCGAGCGCATGAGCGAGGTGCTCGAACGCCTCAAGGGCGGTGGCTTCGTGCCTTTCGTCGAACTGTTCAGTCGCGAGGAGGGCAAGCTCGGCGTCGTGGTGACCTTCATGGCGATTCTCGAACTGGTGAAGGAATCGCTGATCGAACTCGTGCAAAATGAGCCTTTCGCCCCGATCCACGTCCGTGCCCGGGCAGAATGACCTGACGACTACCGATGAACCTGAACGAACCCCGTGAACTGGCGTCGCTGATCGAGGCCTTCCTGCTCGCCTCGGGCAAGCCACAATCCCTCGAACGCCTTTACGAGTTGTTCGAGGAGGCCGAGCGCCCGGCCCCCGCTGTTTTCAAGAAGGCCCTGGATGTGCTGGGCAAGTCCTGCAGCGGCCGTGCCTTCGAACTCAAGGAAGTGGCCAGCGGCTATCGCCTGCAGATCCGCGAAGACTATGCACCCTGGGTCGGCCGCCTGTGGGAGGAGCGCCCGCAGCGCTATTCCCGCGCGCTGCTGGAAACCATGGCGCTGATCGCCTATCGCCAGCCCATCACCCGTGGCGAGATCGAGGACGTGCGCGGCGTGGCGGTCAACAGCAACATCATCAAGACCCTGATAGAGCGCGAGTGGATCCGCATCGTCGGCTATCGCGAGGTGCCCGGCCGGCCGGCGATGTTCGCCACCACCAAGGCGTTTCTCGATCATTTCAACCTCAAGAGCCTCGACGAGCTGCCGGCATTGGCCGAGTTGCGCGAGATGGAGCCGGAACCGCTGCTCGATCCGGACGAGGCGCCGGTGCCCGCTCACCTGCAAGCCTTGGCCGATGCCAGCCTGGGCGGGGAGGGTGAAGAGGTGCAACCCAAGGAGCAGACTAGTTTCCGCTCGCTGCTGGTTGAGCTGGATGCGATGGAAGAGGGGCTCAAGACCGATTTCGATGATTTGCGCGATGAGGCGTCGGTCGAGCCCGAGGACGAACCAAAGGCCTGACTGCCGACCTTGTGACTGCGGGCTTGCCCCGCGATAAGGCCGGCACCGTCAACACCTACCTTTGGGCAGAATCTACAGGGCTATCACCAAAAACCTTCTACCCTCCAGTGCGTTCCCCCGCCGAACCGCGTATGATGCGCGCCCGCTTTCACTACTACACCGGGAGGTGCCCAGATGAGTGACAAAGACCTGCAAGACCAACAACCCACCCCGCCGTCCGGCGAAAAACTGCAGAAAGTACTGGCGCGCATCGGCGTCGGCTCGCGTCGTGACGTCGAGGCCTGGATCGGCCAGGGCCGTATCAAGGTCAACGGCGTCGAGGCCACCCTGGGCCTGCGCGTCGACCTGCACGACGCCATCACCGTCGACGGCAAGCTGATCAAGCGTGTCGAGGCCGCCGAGGCGACCCGCCGCGTGATCATGTACAACAAGCCCGACGGCGAAATCTGCACCCGTGACGACCCGGAAGGCCGCCCGACCGTGTTCGACCGCCTGCCGCGCCCGAAAGAGGGCCGCTGGATCAACATCGGCCGCCTGGACATCAACACCACCGGCTTGCTGCTGTTCACCACCGACGGCGAGTTGGCCAACCGCCTGATGCACCCGTCCTATGAAATGGACCGCGAGTACGCCGTGCGTGTGCGCGGTGAGGTCGACGACGACATGATCGATCGCCTCAAGGCCGGCGTGGTGCTCGAGGACGGCCCGGCCAAGTTCACCGACATCCAGAAGGCACCGGGCGGCGAAGGCTTCAACCACTGGTACCACTGCGTGGTGATGGAAGGCCGCAACCGTGAAGTGCGCCGCCTGTGGGAATCCCAGGGCGTGGTGGTCAGCCGCCTGAAGCGCGTGCGTTTCGGCCCGGTGTTCCTCAACTCCGACCTGCCGATGGGCCGCTGGCGCGAAATGAGCCAGGGCGAGATCGACATCCTGGCCGCCGAAGTCGGCCTGCAGCCAGTGGCGCTGCCGGAGATGAAGCTCAAGGCCAAGGACAAGCTCGAGCGTCTGCAGCGCAAGTCGACCCGTCCGCTGGGGCGTGGCGAGCGTGTGCGCACCTTGCGTCCGGCTGCCGAAGGTAAGGCCGAGCGCCCGGCGCGCGCGCCGCGTGAAGAGTCTGCGCCGCGCAAGAGTGGTCGTGGCAGCACGGTGGCCGAGCGCCCGAGCGAGATGCGCAAGCGTCCGGCCCGTCCCGAGGGCGACAAGCCTGCCGGCCGTGGTCGCGGCAAGCCGCGTGGCTGATTCGCCCCGGTAGCGAAAGAGCCAGCCTTCGGGCTGGCTTTTTTGTGGCTGCGGTTTATGGCACGGGGCAAAGCGGTCCCAAGTACCTGAACAGACAGAAATTTTCCCGGCCAGTGGCAAATTTTCAAACCGCTATGTAAAGAAAATTATACGATCCGAGGCCTTTTCCTCGGCTTGCCAGTGATTTACCGCTCTTCGTCACAAAATCTTTCCAAGACTTGCGCGCCAGAGCCTCCCCGACACCCTTTCCCCTCTTCCCAAACCCCTGCCCAAACGCTGAGATAGCGCCATTGCCGTGTGCAGAGCCAGGCAGGATAGCCAGGCATCGAAAACAACAAAATGGAGGCGCCATGTACGCCGATCACTCCGCCTTTTCAGGCCTTCACCCCAGGACCGGTGCGTTTTTTCCACAGGAAACGATGCAACGCGTTGACGCCTGCGCGTTTGCAGGGGTATACAATGCGCCGCGTTTTACCTGTGACCCCCTTGCGTACCGCGCACTCTTGCTGACACCCGGTTGATCCGTCCGGGCACCTCGCCCGTCAGGACCGTCCCGTCCAAGAACCCAAGGTAACCACCTTGCCCATTCCGCTGCGCCACGAGTGCGGTGGGTCCGATTCCGTCACAGATAAAAACAAGCAGGTGACTTCGTTCATGAGTGGACATAATTCACAGTCTGGCGAACTCAAGCGTGGCTTGAAGAACCGCCATATCCAACTGATCGCCCTGGGTGGCGCGATAGGCACCGGATTGTTCCTGGGCTCGGCCGGCGTGATGAAGTCCGCCGGTCCGTCGATGATCCTCGGCTATGCGATCTGCGGCTTCATCGCCTTCATGATCATGCGCCAGCTCGGCGAGATGATCGTCGAAGAGCCGGTGGCCGGCTCGTTCAGCCACTTTGCACACAAGTACTGGGGTGGTTTCGCCGGCTTCCTGTCGGGCTGGAACTGCTGGGTGCTGTACATCCTGGTGGGCATGTCGGAGCTGTCGGCAGTGGGCAAGTACGTCCATTACTGGTGGCCGGAGATCCCGACCTGGGTGACTGCGGCGGCGTTCTTCCTGCTGATCAACGCCATCAACCTGATGAATGTGAAGTTCTTCGGCGAGGCCGAGTTCTGGTTCGCGATCATCAAGGTCGCCGCCATCGTCGGCATGATCGGCCTGGGCGCCTACCTGCTGACCAGCGGCAGTGGCGGTCCGGAAGCGTCGGTGACCAACCTGTGGGCCCATGGCGGCTTCTTCCCGCATGGCGTCAGCGGCCTGGTGATGGCTCTGGCCTTCATCATGTTCTCCTTCGGTGGCCTGGAAATGCTCGGCTTCACCGCAGCCGAGGCCGACAAGCCGAAGACCGTGATCCCCAAGGCGATCAACCAGGTCATCTACCGCATCCTGATTTTCTACGTGGGCGCCCTGGTGGTGCTGCTGTCGCTGACCCCGTGGGACAGCCTGGTGGCCAGCATCGACGCCTCCGGCGGCAGCTACGGCAGCAGCCCGTTCGTCCAGGTCTTCTCGCTGCTGGGTAGCGACGTGGCCGCGCACCTGCTGAACTTCGTGGTCCTGACCGCGGCGCTGTCGGTCTACAACAGCGGCACCTACTGCAACGCCCGCATGCTGCTGGGCATGGCCGAGCAGGGCGATGCCCCGGCGGCGCTGGCCAAGGTCGACCGTCGCGGCGTGCCGGTACGCTCGATCCTGGTGTCGGCGGCCGTGACCCTGATCGCGGTGCTGCTCAACTACCTGATGCCGCAGAACGCCCTGGAGCTGTTGATGTCGCTGGTGGTGGCGACCCTGGTGATCAACTGGGCGATGATCAGCTACTCGCACCTGAAGTTCCGCCAGCACCTCGACCGCACCGGCCAGAAGCCGCTGTTCAAGGCGCTGTGGTACCCGTACGGTAACTACCTGGTGCTGGCCTTCGTGGTGCTGATCCTCGGCATCATGCTGCAGATCCCGGGCATCCAGGTATCGGTGTACGCCATGCCGGTATGGCTGGTGGTGATGTATGTGGCCTACCAACTGAAGAGCAAGCGTGGCTCCCAGGCCAATGGCGCTGCTGGCAGCATCGCCAAGTAAGCGCTGACGCGCACCAACAAAGAACCCGATGCCGGGTGACTGGCATCGGGTTTTTTGTTGCCTGTGCCGGCCTCAGATCTGTTCGAGCAACCAGCCGCGAAACGCCCGCAGCGAAGGCAATGCCTCGTTCCTGGGCGGATAGATCAGGTAGTAGCTGCGTTGGCTGGCAAACGGTGTGCCCGGGCTGAAAAGTTCGCCGCTGGCCAGTTCCTCCTGCACCAGGATTCTGGGCACCAGGCCAATGCCTATGCCTGCCCGAACCGCTTGAATCAAATGCGAGGTCAGCTCGAAACTTGGCCCAAGGCGCATCGTCCGGTGGGGCAGGGCATGGTGGGAAAACCACTCGCCCCAGGCATGGGGGTTGTTGGCGACGTTGAGCAGTACCTGCTCGCTGATCCTTTGCGGGTTCCAATGCCCGTCCACCTTGGATTCGGGTGGCAGGATCACCACCAGTTCCTCGGCGTGCAGGCGATGGCAGACCAGTCCGGGCAGGTCGTGGGTGGCCACGCCGATGGCCGCGTCGATCTCGCTGGTGTCGAAGTTGATGGCTTCGATACGGGAATGAATGTGCACCAGCATGCCGGGGTGGGCGCTGTAGAACGCATGCAGGCGCGGCAGCAGCCATTTCGAGCCGAAGGTCGGCAGGGTCGCCAGGCGCAGGGTGCCGACCCCGGACTGGTAGGCCAGGGCCTGCAAGGTGGCGCTGCGGATCCGGCCGAGGGCCTCGCTGAGCTCGCGCTGGTACAGGCGGCCGACATCGGTCAGCTGCACCTGGCGCCCCTCGCGGCGGAACAGGGTGAGCCCCAGCTGTTGCTCCAGCGCCTGCACCTGGCGGCTCACCGCGCTCTGGGTCAGCGAAAGCTCGGCGGCGGCGCGGGTATAGCTTTCATGCCGCGCGGCCGCCTCGAAGGCCAGCAGCAGCGACATGGACGGCGTGAGGTGGCGGTAATTCATTCATAAAGCTCATTGATAGCGGCAGGAATATCCATTTGCCCCTGGCGCGAAACTACAGGAACATTGGCCTGTTCGAAATCCTCCCATGAGTCATTCATGCAGGAGTGACAAGATTTCCGTGAATTAGCCCGATATCAAAGAGGCATCCTTCGATGATCGCCCAGCTGCCGCCCCGTGCGCCCGCCGCCTACTACCCCGAGTTTCTCGAAGCCCTGAAGAACAGCGGCTTTCGTGGCCAGATCAGTGCCGACTACGGCACCCGCACCGTGCTGGCCACCGACAACTCCATCTACCAGCGCCTGCCCCAGGCGGCGGTGTTCCCATTGGATGCCGACGATGTGGCGCGGGTCGCCACGCTCATGGCCGAGCCGCGCTTTCGCGATATCAAGCTGACCCCGCGTGGCGGCGGCACCGGCACCAACGGCCAGTCGCTGACCGACGGCATCGTCGTCGACCTGTCGCGGCACATGAACAGCATTCTCGAGATCAACGTCGAGCAGCGCTGGGTGCGGGTCCAGGCGGGCGTCGTCAAGGACCAGCTCAACGCCGCGCTCAAGCCCCATGGGCTGTTCTTCGCGCCAGAGTTGTCGACCTCCAACCGCGCCACCGTCGGCGGCATGATCAACACCGACGCCAGCGGCCAGGGCAGTTGCACCTATGGCAAGACCCGCGACCACGTGCTCGAGCTGCACAGTGTGCTGCTCGGTGGCGAGCGTCTGCACAGCCTGCCGATCGACGACGCGACGCTGGAGCAGGCCTGCGCCGCGCCCGGCCGGGTCGGCGAGGTGTACCGCATGGCCCGCGAGATCCAGCAAACTCAGGCCGGGCTGATCGAAAGCACCTTCCCCAAGCTCAACCGCTGCCTGACCGGCTACGACCTGGCGCACCTGCGCGACGAGCAGGGGCGCTTCAATCTCAACAGCGTGCTGTGCGGTGCCGAAGGCTCGCTGGGCTATGTGGTCGAGGCCAAGCTCAATGTGCTGCCGATCCCGAAGTACGCGGTGCTGGTCAACGTGCGCTACACCAGCTTCATGGACGCCCTGCGCGACGCCAATGCGCTGATGGCGCACAAGCCGCTGTCGATCGAGACCGTCGACTCCAAGGTGCTGATGCTGGCGATGAAGGACATCGTCTGGCACAGCGTCGCCGAGTATTTCCCGGCCGACGCCGAGCGCCCGACGCTGGGCATCAACCTGGTGGAGTTCTGCGGCGACGAGCCGGCCGAGGTCAATGCCCGGGTCGAGGCGTTCGTCGCCCACCTGCAGCGCGACACCAGCGTCGAGCGCCTGGGGCATACCCTGGCGGAGGGCGCCGAGGCGGTCACCCGGGTCTACACCATGCGCAAGCGTTCGGTGGGGCTGCTGGGCAACGTCGAGGGCGAGGTGCGGCCACAGCCGTTCGTCGAGGACACCGCCGTGCCGCCGGAGCAGTTGGCTGACTACATCGCCGACTTCCGCGCGCTGCTTGACGGTTACGGTCTTGCCTACGGCATGTTTGGCCATGTCGATGCCGGCGTGCTGCACGTGCGCCCGGCGCTGGACATGAAGGACCCGGCCCAGGCCGCGCTGGTCAAGCCGATCTCCGATGCCGTGGCGGCGTTGACCCAGCGCTATGGCGGCCTGCTCTGGGGCGAGCATGGCAAAGGCCTGCGCTCGGAGTACGTGCCGGAATACTTCGGCGAACTGTACCCGGCGCTGCAGCGTCTCAAGGGTGCCTTCGACCCGCACAACCAGCTCAACCCGGGCAAGATCTGCACCCCGCCTGACAGCGCCGAAGGCCTGACCCCCGTGGATGGCGTGACCCTGCGTGGTGACCTGGACCGCAGTATCGACGAGCGCGTCTGGCAAAGCTTCGGCAGCGCCGTGCACTGCAACGGCAACGGCGCCTGCTACAACTATGACCCCAACGACGCCATGTGCCCATCGTGGAAGGCCACCCGTGAACGCCAGCACTCACCCAAGGGGCGTGCTTCGCTGATCCGCGAATGGCTGCGTCTGCAGGGCGAGGCGAACATCGATGTGCTCGCCGCCGCCCAGCGCAAGGCGTCCTGGTTCAAGGGGCTGCCGGCGCGCCTGCGCAACAGCCGTGCGCGCCAGCAGGGACAGGAAGACTTCTCCCACGAGGTATACGACGCCATGGCCGGCTGCCTGGCGTGCAAGTCCTGCGCCGGGCAGTGCCCGATCAAGGTCAACGTGCCGGACTTCCGCTCGCGCTTCCTCGAGCTGTACCACGGCCGCTACCAGCGCCCGTTGCGCGATTACCTGATTGGTTCGCTGGAATTCACCATCCCGTACCTGGCCCATGCGCCGGGCCTGTACAACGCGGTGATGGGCTCGAAGTGGGTGAGCAGGCTGCTGGCGGACAAGGTCGGCATGGTCGACAGCCCGCTGATCAGCCGTTTCAACTTCCAGGCCACCTTGACCCGTTGCCGGGTCCAGGTGGCGAGCGTGCCGGCCCTGCGTGAGCTGACCCCGGCCCAGCGCGAGCGCAGCATCGTGCTGGTGCAGGATGCTTTCACCCGCTATTTCGAGACGCCACTGTTGGCCTCGTTCATCGACCTGGCCCATCGCCTGGGGCACAAGGTGTTCCTCGCGCCCTACAGCGCCAACGGCAAGCCGTTGCACGTGCAGGGTTTCCTCGGTGCCTTCGCCAGGGCGGCGATCCGCAATGCCACCCAGCTCAAGGCCCTGGCCGACTGCGGCGTACCGCTGGTAGGGCTGGATCCGGCGATGACCCTGGTCTATCGCCAGGAGTACCAGAAGGTGGATGGCGTGGAGTGTCCGTCGGTGCTGCTGCCCCAGGAGTGGCTGATGAATGTGTTGCCCGAGCGGGCGCCGGCCAAGGCCGAGAGCTTCCGCCTGATGGCCCACTGCACCGAGAAAACCAATGTGCCAGCCAGTACCAAGCAGTGGGAGCAGGTGTTCGCCCGCCTGGGGCTGAAGCTGGTCACCGAGGCCACCGGCTGCTGCGGCATGTCCGGTACCTATGGGCATGAAGCGCGCAACCAGGAAACCTCGAAGACCATCTTCGAGCAGTCCTGGGCGACCAAGCTGGACAGGCAGGGTGAGGCATTGGCGACCGGCTACTCGTGCCGCAGCCAGGTCAAGCGCATGACCGATAAGCAGTTGCGCCATCCGTTGGAGGTGGTGCTGCAGTACGCCCAGCGCTGATACCGGCAAACAAGGCGGGGCGGACAGCTCCCACCCGGTCGCATTGCGGCCCGGTGGGAGACCTTGCTGGGCGGGCTCAGGGGAGGGCGCTGTGCTCGCTGCGGTGAGGGTGCCGCACAGTGCTTTGCTTATTGATAGTCATCCAGATAAGTCACCCAGAAATCCGCATCGTTATACGCGAGCGCCAATTGAGGCAATACCACTCCGCCGCAGGATCGACAGGTATCCATTCGGGTAAAGACGTGGATGGAGTCGATGCTGTTTGCCGGGTGCTGTTCCTTGACGATGCTTGCGATCAAGCGCTCGGCGTCCAGGTGACGGGAATGCCCGGCAATGGCCAGTCTGTCTGCATGCCTCACATTCGGGAGGCTGGTAATGCTCGGGTCTGGCGCGCGATCTTTCATCAGCGCTCGCGCATCCGTATAGGTGATGCCTTTGATTGTGCGACTGTGTTCCCCCTGCACATGGATCTTGAGGTTCAGCTTCTCCGCGCGTTTGCCGCCTGCCAGGGCGTAATAGACGAACTTTTTCCCTTCCTTGGTCTGAATCGAGAAAAATGCCAGGTTGCTGGTATTGACCTGTTTCGAGATCATTTTCGAAACTGCGTCATCGCCAATGTTTTTGGCTGTGACGGGAACCCAGCTGGCCTCTTTGCCTTGGATCGGTAATAGTTCATTCAGGGTTTCGGCAGTCGCGCTTTTTTCAGCGATATTGCGTTGGGTGATTTTCCTCCAGTCGGGAATCAGTCCTCGTGTCTCTTCGACCAAGGCGCTCTGTGAACGCTCCCCTGACAGAATGTTCTCGGCAAAGTGCAGCATGTCGTTACGTACGTTGTTGTCGATACACCACTGGGCGTATGCCTGGTATTCACGATTGCGCGGCGCGGAGGCAATCCAGGTTTGAAGCCCTGGTTCGTTCTTCTCCACAAGGGTGCCATAGAGCAGCTTGGCAATATTGTCCCGGTCAATAGCGCTGTAGGGGCGCTCGGAAACGAACCGGTACTGGTTGGATAGACGCAGGTACTCGTCGATTTCCGCCGGATCGCTAACGGGAGTGAATGACAGTTCACCGGGGCCTTGGCGGGTTTTATAAAATCGTCCATTGTCGACTTCAACGTAGATGTACGTTTCTGTCTCCCACTCCATGCTGATCCCGCGCAGGCGTCGCCTATCGAAAACTTGATCGCAGATCTGGTCCAGCTCGACGACTGGCACTTGGGGATTGATGGTCTTGGCTTGCGTGCCACTGATTTGATCGGAGAAGCCGAAATTACGCTCCCTGGACATGCGCCCTTTGATTTCGGCGCGATAGCGAGGTGCTTCGGGTAAGCCAAGGGCATCGCGTTGCTCGGCGCTCAAGGCCACGATCTGTTTGTCTGGAGTAAACCTTACGGGGTTGGTTCTTTTTATAGGCGCATGGTCCCATTTGCAGAACTTGCCTTCATGGACCAGCAGGTCGTGCGTTTGCTCCGGGGACTGTTCACTCGCCGGGATGGTGCGCCGTTCAAGATGGAACTCCTTGGTCTCGAATGCCTGGCTGATTTCCTGTCCGCGAGTCAGTGGGTCGGCATCTGGGGCGCGAAGGCGTTCGGCCGGTAGGGAAACTAATTTGGTATGGGGGGTGCAGGAAACCTCAATTACATCGCGCCTGAGGCGGCAGAGGATTTGCTCGGCCTCCACATCGGTCAGTTCACTGACGGGGGCCTTGGGTAATTCGGTGAGGCAGGGTTCGGCTGAGGTGGTATCCAGGTGGTAGCCGTGATCATCGATATGGATATCGTAGTGACCCTCACCCCTGTAGCGCACGCGTACCTCGCAGGCCGCATCGATTGACATGCTCAGTCTGTCGTCAGCCGTCGCTACGGTGATGATGCGCGTGGGGTAATGATTGGGGCTGATGCTCCCAGGTGCTTTCAATGGGACCAGAGAGTGCGCCAGTGACGCGTCTTCGCCGATCAGTCTTGGCCCGAAGGGCAGGTTGTCGTGTGGATCGAGTAACTTGAAGTTTGGCGTTTCTGGCGTGCCAAGGTTGCGCACCAGTGTGTTTTCGCTGGAACCCACCTGTTCCAGTTCGCCTGGCAGAGCGACATGCCCCAAGTCGCTCAAGGCCTCCCGGGTAATGGCGTAGGTGCCTTGTTCGGTCGTGTGCAGCAGCTGCTGGGCGCCGCGCAGGTCGTGCAGCCAGCGCAGTGCAGGTTGTGCCAGTTTTTCCCAGGATTTGACGAAGAGCCAGCGGATACCGCGGCCAATGTCGCGGTAAATGAGTACCGGGCTTTGTTCTGCCAAGTGGAGCAGCAGGTCACCGATGGCGCTGCTCATGATTTCGCAGGTCGCGCGCAGGGTGAGGTTGGCGGCATCGCGAATCAGTGCCAGGCTCGAGGCAATGAACTTGCCTGCTGGTATCAGGACACCGACAGCATCCAGCACGCAGCCAGTGATGACGCCGGCGGAGTGATCGCCCTTGACCAGGTCGGCAATGCAGCCATAGAACGGCAGGAGCGTACGGGCAAGGAAGTCTGCAACTTGTTTTTCCAGGTCGACTAGCTCTTCCCAAGGCGTGGTGTGGGTGTGGCGTGCCTTGAATTGGGCGAGCGTGGAAGCGTAGAGGTGAGCTGTCGCGGTAGTGGCCAATGTTTGGAAAAAATCGCCTTCACTGGCCTGCTGGGCGTAAATGCGTTCCGTTGCTGCAATCAGTTTGCCCCTGCGTGGTGTCTGGAGCTGATCGGCGAAACGTGAAGGCGTGCCATTGAGGTAGGCGTCACTGTCCAATGGTTGCAGCGGGGTCACGCGGGCCTGGCGCTTGCGCTCGTTGTTCTCCCAGTGCTTGGCCACCGTCTCGACAATATTGCCGCTAAAACCGGTGTCCGGCACAACCTTGTAATTGAACTGTTGGCTGCAAGGGCGAAGTGCACCGGCGCCGGGAGTGAGCTCAAAGAAATACTCGGTGCTGGCTTCGTGAGTGTCGAAGTCGGCTCGGTGGTCGCCAGGTTGGCAACGAATGAATAGGCCTTGAGTTCCTGCCTGTTCCTTGCTATTCGGCGTTTCTTCAAAAGTGACCAGGTTCACTTCGCAGGTGGACGTGTAGAGCCTATTGCGCAAGGCTTGCGGCATTTCCAGGAACAAGCGCCTGATCAGCCGTGCGTGGGCAGCCTGCCACACATTCTTGAAGGTTTCGAAGGCTCGGTCATACAGCTGAGGCACCGTGCTTTTGCCTTCGCGATAAATATCCCCTGTCATGATCAGTTGCGTGAGGTTTTCAATGACAGGTTTCTGGCTTGGCTCGTCAACGTCACTTGTGAATCCAGGTGTGGCGGTGGTCTGATGCCAGTTGTAGCTGCTCGATTTGGCAAGGCCAAGGTCGCTCAGGTGGTTCCAGATCCATGGGGCGTTAATAGCCTTGTCCCAGTATTGCTTGTCGACGCCTGCTTCAGCCAATTGCTGCTCCGCCAAGGTCTTTCGGTCCGGAGGCGTCATGGCTATTTGTTGCGCATCCTGCGCAAATGCCTGCTGCTCGCTAGTGACAAATTGCACGGCACTGTTCATCTGCTGCTGGGTGGCTTGCCTGATGTCGTTGCCCGTGAAGTCGGGCAAGGCGCCATGGGCTTTGGCATAGCGCAAGGCTGGCAAGATCAGGGTGCTGCTCCATTGACGCTGTAACTGTTCATCGTTGACGCTGCTCAAATCACTCGCCAGGGTGATGACTTTGTCATAGGTTGCCCTGCTGCAGGCGCCTGGCAAGATGGCTTCAAGCAATCTGGCGCCGTGCATCAGGGCGAGGCTTTGCAGTGAGCGGCCATAGTAGAGCCAGTCGGGTGTGTCGGTGATCAGTAGTTCGGGTGCGAGCTCCCTGAGCAGCAAGTATTCGAGCAGGCTCAGCGCTGCTGGGGATATACCGGGATTTCGAGCTCGAATGTTGTCGCTTACTTTCACGCGCAGTTCTACATGGCTGTGCTCAGTCACCCAGTGATCGTGGAAGTTCTCGGCCAGTGATTGGTCTGCTGGTGTACGAGGCCCAAGGAAGTGATCGACGATTGCTCTGCTCGCCAGTGCCTGTGTCGCACGTGGTGACGCGGATTCAGCCTGGGAGGCGCCATACCAGCCAGCCTGGGCGAGAAGAGGCCGGAAAACGTCTGCGAACTGTGATGACCCCATCATCAACTGCCAGGTTTTCGAGGCCGGCAACAGCAAGTGGCGTTCGCCCTGCTTGAGTTCGCTGAGCAGTTCGCAGCCTGCGTTCGTGAACACATCATCAATGAGGGTGTGTGTGCACCAGTCGCTGAAGGCGGGGAGCGTTTCAATCAGGGCTCGACTGTCAGGCAAGGGGTCTAGCGGGGATGGGGCAGCCATTTCAGGCGTTGATGGCAATAGCAACGAGGCTATGCGCAGGCAATCTGGCGTACTCAAGGCCGGGTGCACCTGCTTCAGTGTGTGCGCAAAGGAAAAGGCCTGCATACCCTGAGCGCGTTGGACATTGTCGAGGGTCAGAGGCACCCAGGCCTCAGTACTTGCATCCAGTGCATGCAGTACCACTTTCCGGAGCAGTCGGGTTCCCAGGTCCTGAGTCTGGGCATTGCTCCATTCGACCGATGGGCTGTCATCGCGATAACCATCTTCATTCGCCAAGGGTGGCACCTGCGATGCACCAGGAAGCACCCTGACACGAAGCTTCATCATCGGCTGGGTCAGCTGTAGGTTTCGCGAAATTATCAGTGCGTTGTCTTCATACTCGGTTCGGGTGGGGAGTACTTCCTGGAGCGTGAGGGTCAAGGCCGTCAAGGCCGTCTGGGCTGGATTCAATTCATATGCTGTCAGGTCTTTCAGCAGATTTTCAGCCGGGCACTGCGCAAGCCAATCGCTGGCGATGTCTCGGCGTTCGCCGCGTTTGAACTGCAACATCCATGTCTGCAAGGCGGCAGGCACACCGGTCAGCAGTTCGCCCAGTTCGGAAAACTCATCTTTGCCAAGTCGAGCGGTTTCTGCACTCAATGCCTTTTCGCCAAACAGCAATTCATCGAGCTGCTTTTTCGCGGTCGGCGTTTTGATCGAGGCTTCATTGACCCAGGCGATGCGCGCAAAAAACTGGTGGATCTGGCGGGGTGTCAGGGTATCCGGCGCGACGTCCAGGACTGCGGCAACCAACGCATAGGTCCTCGCGTCGCCGTATAGATCCATCAGGTTCCTAAAGATGAAGCGTGGCTCTTCAGGGAATCGCGTGTTGCCGTCCAGCAGATAGTTGAGGGTGAGGTGAACTGCCCTGATAGCGTCGCATGCATCACGTGGGACGCTCAGGGGGATGTCCAGGTCGTTGGCGACAAGTGCGGGGACCGGTGACTGGATACTGTTGTCCAGGTCTTCGTCCGTCGAGGGCCTGGTCGACACGTACGCGAGGATTTTTTCCAGTAATTGTGATGGGGTGAGCTGCGCGCTGATGGCGCCGTGGCCATCAGCTGATGTGCTGCCGATGGTCGGTATCTGGTTTTGGGATACAGGGGGGCTGGGGGGCAGGACAAGGCGCTGATCGGTGCAGTACTCGTGGAGTATCTGGTTTTGGGATACAGGGGAGCTGGGGGGCAGGACGAGGCGCTGATCGGTGCAGTGCTCGTGGAGTATGGTAACGGGCTTGAAAGTGGAAACAAATGACATGCGGCCTCCTGTTTATGGGAGGTGTCAGTCTGTTGATTCAAAAGGGGGGTGGGCGGTATGGGGGTATCGCATCAGGAAGGCTCCTGACGGTGTGAAAACGTCGTTGGCAGGGATGTCCCGCAGGTCAGTCGTTTTCACACTGTCGAACGGTGCGCGGGTTATTCCTGGTCGGCGCTGGATTGATCGTCGCCGTCCTGGTCGACGGCGGGCGTCGGTTCGGCGTGGGCGGCAACGGATTGCTCTTCGGGGTTCAGGCTTGGGAAGGGAAGATTCGGGATTTCATGCATCTCGTCGTTCCTCGCAAGTGTGAGTGAAAAGGCGGCGCCAGGGCGCATGTGTGGCTTCGAAAAGCTGGGGCAGGATACAGCAGTCTGGGTGACAGTTTGAGATTTTTGCCGGGCGCTGGTCGGTTTTAGCGGGCGGCTATCGGTCAAGGAGTGTGTCAGGAGGGCGCGTGGGGGGCAGATTTGCCCCCCACGCCACATCGGCCAGATATCAGCGACAGACGTCGGCGATGGCCGCCGCCAATTGCTCCAGGCGTCGTGCATCGGCCCCGGCGATGTTCGCCCGGCCGGTACCGACCATGTACACACTGTGCCGCTCACGCAGCAGGCGCACTTGCTCGGGATTCAGCCCGGTGTAGGAGAACATCCCGCGTTGCGCGGCGATATGCGCGAAACGCTCGGCCAGGCCATGGGGCGCCAGCGCCTGCACCAGGCCTTGGCGAAGCTCGGCGATGCGCTGGCGCATGGCGTTCACTTCCTCGACCCACAGCGCCTTGAGTGCCGGATCACCGAGGATCTCGGCGACCACCGCGGCGCCATGGTCCGGTGGCGTCGACCACAGGTTGCGCGCAATGAACGCCAATTGGCTGCGCACATCCAGCAGTTTCTCGGCATCGTGGCTGCACACCAGCAGTGCGCCGGTGCGATCGCGGTACAGGCCGAAGTTCTTCGAGCAGGAGCTGGTGACCAGCAGTTCCGGCAGTTCGGCGGCAAACAGGCGCACCGCCCACGCGTCTTCTTCCAGGCCGTCACCGAAGCCTTGGTAGGCGAAGTCGATCAACGGCAGCAGGTTGCGGCGCTTGACGATGTCGAGCACCGCGCGCCAGTCGTCCTGGCCCAGGTCGAAGCCGGTCGGGTTGTGGCAGCAGGCGTGCAGCAGCACCACATCGCCTTGCGCTGCCTGTTCCAGCGCGGCGAGCATGCCGTCGACGTTCAGGCGGTTGTCCTTGCCCACGTAGGGGTAGTGGGACACCGTGAGCCCGGCGCCGGCGAAGATCGTCTCGTGGATCGGCCAGGTCGGGTCGCTCAGCCAGATGCCACGCCCCGGCAGGCAATGGGCGATGAACTCCGCGGCCAGGCGCAGGGCGCCGGTACCGCCCGGGGTCTGGGTGGCGCCGGCGCGCTGGCTGGCCAGCAGCGGCGAGTCGCTACCCAGCACCAGTTCGCTGACCAGGCGGCCGAACGCCGCGTCGCCATGGCCGCCGATGTAGCTCTTGGTGGCCTGGCGTTCGACCAGGCGCTGCTCGGCCTGTTTGACCGCCGCGGGGATAGGTGTCAGACCCTGGGCGTCCTTGAACACGCCGACACCCAGGTCGAACTTGGCCGGGTTGGCGTCGTGGGCGTAGGCCTCCATCAGCCCGAGGATCGGGTCGCCAGGGACCCGACCGATGGCTGCGAAGTGCATCACTTGCGCCCTTCGGCGGTCTTGGCGACTTCGTCGGTGCGCGCGCACATGATGAAGTCGTTGCGGTGCAGGCCCTTGATCGAGTGGCTCCACCAGGTCACGGTGACCTTGCCCCACTCGGTCAGCAGGCCTGGGTGATGGCCTTCGGCTTCGGCGATTTCGCCAATGGCATTGGTGAAGGCCAGGGCGTGCTTGAAGTTCTTGAACAGGAACACGCGCTCGAGCTCCATGTGGCCGTCGCGGACTTCGATGTTCCAGTCCGGGATCTCGCGGATCAGTACCGCCAGTTCCTCGTCGGTGACTTTCGGCGCATCGGCGCGGCAGGCTTCGCAGTGGGCTTGGTTCAAGGCATTCATGGGTGTTTTCCGGTTTGAGTTGTTATCGACAGGGGCGCTCAGGCGGCGACCTTGGGTGGAAACTTCGGTGCGTGCAGACCCAGCTGCATGGCCTGGTGGACCATGGCCATGATGTCTTCGTGGGCCAGGTCGAACAGGCGCTTCATGTTCGGCAGGACGAAGTACAGGGGCTGCAGGATATCGATGCGATACGGCGTGCGCATGGCCTCGATCGGGTCGAAGGCCTGGTGCTCCGGCTCGCCGGACAGGCTGTAGACGGTCTCCTTCGGCGAGGAGAGGATGCCGCCGCCGTAGATCTTGCGACCCTGCGCGGTTTCCATCAGGCCGAACTCGATGGTCATCCAGTACAGGCGCGCCAGGTACACACGCTGTTCCTTGGTCGCCGCCAGGCCAAGCTTGCCGTAGGTGTGGGTGAATTCGGCGAAGAACGGGTTGGTCAGCAGCGGGCAGTGGCCGAAGATCTCGTGGAAGATGTCGGGCTCCTGCAGGTAGTCCAGCTCTTCGGGGGTACGGATGAAGGTGGCGACCGGGAAGCGCTTGCTGGCCAGCAGCTCGAAGAAGGTCTGGAAGGGGATCAGCGCCGGCACGCGGGCGACTTGCCAGCCGGTGGTGGCGCCCAGCACCTTGTTGATTTCGCCGAGCTGGGGGATGCGGTCATGGGGCAGCTTGAGCTGCTCGATGCCGTCCAGGTATTCCTGGCATGCCCGGCCTTCGATCACTTTCAGTTGGCGAGTGATCAGGGTGTTCCACACCGCATGCTCTTGCTGCGGGTAGTCGATAAAACCATGCGCATCGGGCTCGCGTGCCACGTATTGCGTCTGTTTCATGTGGCTCTCCTGGTGAGGGCGTTCTTGTTATGTACAGGACATACCTTAGGAATATCCCTACAAACGCGGCTTTGCACCGGGGTTGATGCCACCTGTGGTTATCCGCTGGTCCTGAATTCGTAACGATAATTTTACAAAAATGCCCTTGTGCCGGAAAATCACGGGCATCGAGCTGTGCGGAAGGGTGATTCTGTCAGCTTATCTTTACGAATTTTCCGCGTGCCAAGTAAAAACCTTGGCCGCTTCGAGAGCTTTCATGCGTATCAAAGTGCACTGCCAGAACCGCATCGGCATCCTGCGGGACATCCTCAACCTGCTGGTGGAGTACGGTATCAACGTGCTGCGCGGCGAGGTGGGCGGCGATCATGGCAACGCCATCTACCTGCACTGCCCGAACCTGATCAACCTGCAGTTCCAGGCGCTGCGGCCGAAGTTCGAGTCGATCGCCGGGGTGTTCGGGGTCAAGCGCGTCGGCCTGATGCCCAGCGAGCGCCGACACATGGAACTGAACGCTTTGCTGGGCGCGCTGGATTTCCCGGTGCTGTCGATCGACATGGGCGGCAGCATCGTCGCCGCCAACCGCGGCGCGGCGCAGTTGCTCGGGGTGCGGGTGGACGAGGTGCCGGGCATTCCGTTGTCGCGCTACGTCGAGGACTTCGACCTGCCGGAGCTGATCCGCGCCAACAAGTCGCGCATCAACGGCCTGCGCATCAAGGTCAAGGGCGATGTGTTCCTCGCTGATATCGCGCCATTGCAGTCGGAGCATGATGACAGCGAGGCCCTGGCGGGTGCGGTGATCACCCTGCATCGCGCTGATCGCATCGGCGAGCGTATCTACAACGTGCGCAAGCAGGAGCTGCGAGGCTTCGACAGCATCTTCCAGAGCTCGCGGGTGATGGCTGCGGTGGTGCGCGAGGCGCGGCGCATGGCGCCCCTGGATGCGCCGCTGCTGATCGAGGGCGAGACCGGTACCGGCAAGGAATTGCTGGCGCGCGCCTGCCACTTGGCCAGCCCCCGTGGCCAGGCGCCGCTGATGGCGCTCAACTGCGCCGGCCTGCCGGAGTCGATGGCCGAAACCGAGCTGTTCGGCTACGGCCCGGGGGCGTTCGAAGGTGCGCGTGCCGAAGGCAAGCTGGGGCTGCTGGAGCTTACCGCCGGTGGCACGCTGTTCCTCGATGGCGTGGGGGAGATGAGCCCGCGCTTGCAGGTCAAGCTGCTGCGCTTTCTGCAGGATGGCTGTTTCCGCCGGGTCGGCAGTGACGAAGAGGTGTACCTGGATGTGCGGGTGATCTGCGCGACCCAGGTCGACCTGTCCGAGCTGTGCGCCCGGGGCGAGTTCCGCCAGGACCTCTACCATCGCCTCAACGTGCTGTCGCTGCATATTCCACCGCTGCGCGAATGCATGGATGGCCTGGAGGGGTTGGTGCAGCACTTCCTCGACCAGGCCAGCCGGCAGATCGGCTGCCCGATGCCGCGCCTGGCGCCGGCGGCGATGGACAAGCTTGCTCAATATCATTGGCCGGGCAACGTGCGCCAGCTGGAGAACGTGCTGTTCCAGGCGGTGTCGTTGTGCGAGGGCGGGGTGGTGAAGAGCGAACATATCCGTTTGCCGGATTATGGTGCACGCCAGCCATTGGGCGAGTTTTCCCTGGATGGCGATCTTTCGCAAATTGTCGGGCGGTTTGAAAAGGCGGTATTGGAAAGTTTGATGAGTGAATTTCCAAGTAGTCGGGCGCTGGGGAAAAGATTGGGTGTTTCCCATACGACCATTGCCAACAAGTTGCGGGATTATTCGTTGAGCAAGTCGGCGGAGTGAGCGTGGCTAATTGCCTTGAAAGTTACACTTATCCCTGTAGGAGCGGCCTTGTGTCGCGAAAGGGCCGTGTAGCGGCCCTGGGTTTTAGCAGCATGCCAAGATCGTCGGGGCCGCTGTGCGGCCCTTTCGCGACACGAGGCCGCTCCTGCAGGGAGCGAGGCTTGACCTCAGCCGTTGGAACAACCATTCCCCATCACGCGGTATTCGAGAATGTGCTTCTGGCCCTGGGAGTCCTCGTAGGTCATGCGGGCCGGCACCACTTCGCAGACGTTCGGCACTTCGCTCATGGAGATGACGCGGGCGATGTCCAGGTGCTGCGAATAACTGTACTGTTCAACCGGAATCTGCTCGACATCTTTTGCTTCGCCGGCCAATGCCGCGCCGCAAAAACCGCCAAGTACCAATACCAGTAAAGCTTTCATGTTCAAGTTACCTGTCTAAGGTCGTGAGGGGGCACGCGGCGCTTATGGCGCCGCGAGTACAGCAAGTTTCAACTATCGGGATGAAGTACGGATTAACGCTGCCTTCGTGGGGGCTGTTTCCAAGTTAATCGCGTTGCCGTTGCTGGCGAGATGAATTTTAGGGAGGCGCCCACGGCTGAAACAGAGGGGGTTTTGATAAAGTCTTTTGACAGAATCTGTAACAATCCCCGTCGAAACCCTGTCTTTTCCTCTCGACAATGGCTGCATGCCATGTACTAGAGCGGTCGCGCCCGATCGGTAGGTCGACGGCCCGTCGTGTTACTACCAACGTCGAATGGTCTTGGCCGCTCTGGTACAGTTACAAACGGTTCCATACAAAAACAACTATTACACCGAGGTAACACAGATGAGTGCGGCTCCACTGTATCCCGTTCGTCCCGAGGTTGCGGCCAGTACCCTGACCGACGAGGCCACCTACAAGGCCATGTACCAGCAATCGGTGATCAACCCGGACGGCTTCTGGCGCGAGCAGGCCCAGCGTCTGGACTGGATCAAGCCTTTCACCAAGGTCAAGCAGACCTCGTTCGACGACCACCATGTCGACATCAAGTGGTTCGCCGACGGCACTCTGAACGTTTCCTACAATTGCCTGGACCGCCATCTCGCCGAGCGCGGCGACCAGCTGGCGATCATCTGGGAAGGCGACGACCCTTCCGAACACCGTAACATCACCTACCGCGAGCTCCACGAGCAGGTCTGCAAGTTCGCCAACGCCCTGCGTGGCCAGGACGTGCACCGTGGCGACGTGGTGACCATCTACATGCCGATGATCCCCGAGGCCGTGGTCGCCATGCTGGCCTGTGCCCGCATCGGTGCGATCCACTCGGTGGTGTTCGGCGGCTTCTCGCCGGAGGCGTTGGCCGGGCGCATCATCGACTGCAAGTCGAAAGTGGTGATCACCGCCGACGAAGGCCTGCGCGGTGGCCGTCGCACCCCGCTCAAGGCCAATGTCGACCTGGCCCTGACCAACCCTGAAACCAACAGCGTGCAGAAGATCATCGTGTGCAAGCGCACCGGTGGCGACATCGCCTGGCACCAGCACCGCGACATCTGGTACGAAGACCTGATGAAGGTTGCCTCCAGCCACTGCGCGCCGAAAGAGATGGGCGCCGAGGAGGCGCTGTTCATCCTCTATACCTCCGGCTCCACCGGCAAGCCCAAGGGCGTGCTGCACACCACTGGCGGTTACCTGGTGTATGCCGCGCTGACCCATGAGCGCGTGTTCGACTACCGTCCGGGCGAGGTCTACTGGTGCACTGCCGACGTGGGCTGGGTCACCGGCCACAGCTACATCGTCTACGGCCCGCTGGCCAACGGCGCCACCACACTGCTGTTCGAGGGCGTGCCGAACTACCCGGACATCAACCGGGTGTCGAAGATCGTCGACAAGCACAAGGTCAATATCCTCTACACCGCGCCGACCGCCATTCGCGCCATGATGGCCGAGGGCGAGGCGGCGGTGGCCGGTGCTGATGGCTCCAGTCTGCGCCTGCTGGGCTCGGTGGGTGAGCCGATCAACCCCGAGGCCTGGAACTGGTACTACAAGACCGTCGGCAAGGAACGTTGCCCGATTGTCGATACCTGGTGGCAGACCGAGACCGGAGGTGTGCTGATCAGCCCGCTGCCGGGCGC
The DNA here is from genome assembly GCF_054060555.1 of Pseudomonas sp. TE6283. Lineage (NCBI taxonomy): Bacteria > Pseudomonadati > Pseudomonadota > Gammaproteobacteria > Pseudomonadales > Pseudomonadaceae > Pseudomonas > Pseudomonas sp. TE6283. The sequence continues at coordinate 248,430 of NZ_JBSSDH010000006.1, read as the reverse complement.
CACCGCGCTGAAGCCGGGCTCGGCGACCCGTCCGTTCTTCGGCGTGGTGCCAGCGCTGGTGGATAACCTGGGCAACCTGATCGAAGGCGCCGCCGAGGGCAACCTGGTGATCCTCGACTCCTGGCCGGGTCAGTCGCGTTCGCTGTACGGCGACCACGACCGTTTCGTCGACACCTACTTCAAGACCTTCCGCGGCATGTACTTCACCGGTGACGGTGCCCGCCGCGACGAAGACGGCTACTACTGGATCACCGGCCGTGTCGATGATGTGCTCAACGTCTCCGGGCATCGCATGGGTACCGCTGAGATCGAGAGCGCGATGGTGGCGCATCCGAAGGTCGCCGAGGCGGCCGTGGTGGGCGTGCCGCACGACATCAAGGGGCAGGGTATCTACGTCTATGTCACCCTCAACGCCGGCGAGGAGTCGAGCGAGCAACTGCGCCAGGAGCTGAAGAACTGGGTGCGCAAGGAGATCGGCCCGATCGCCTCGCCGGATGTGATCCAGTGGGCGCCGGGGCTGCCGAAGACCCGCTCGGGCAAGATCATGCGCCGCATCCTGCGCAAGATTGCTACCGGCGAGTACGACGCGCTGGGTGATATCTCCACCCTGGCCGACCCAGGGGTGGTGCAGCACCTGATCGACACCCACAAGGCGATGAGCCTGGCCACCGCTTGAGTTGAAGCGTCCCAATCGTGGGGCGGACCTGTCCTGCGATACGGTCATCAGTAAAAACCCCGCCCATGCCCGGCGGGGTTTTTGCTTTACTGATACCGACTGTTACTCCTACATCCATCGGTAACCCTGGCTGTCACCTATTTCGCCCAAATGCGGGGCTTGTGGAAACAATCGCGTGCCATTTGAGTGCATTCCGGCGAGCATTTGGTGCAGGGTCGCACGCTGCGCTTGCCGGAATACAAGGCTTTGCCAATAATGGGCCCGCTTATTGCTTTGGGTATAGGTTATTTCTCTTTTGCTCTTGCATATCTCGCAGGAGCTGTCAATATCGCCCGCCGCGGTTCCTGGCGCTTCTGTAATTAGTTGTCGCTTTGAAGAAATATCGACCACCGGGCTGTCGCTAGAATGCCACTCACTCGCTCGTGGTCTGCGACCTTGGTCGAAACCTGCGCGGCTCGCGCTGTACCCATTCGCATATCGGGCAGCCGTTACAACTGCCTTGTATTGCCCCGTACCGATGGAGTTACCTGATGAAGAAGCTCGCACTGCTTGGCGCCCTGGCGCTTTCCGTGTTTTCCCTGGTATCGCAGGCCGATGAGAAGCCGTTGAAGATCGGTATCGAGGCCGCCTACCCACCCTTCGCCTTCAAGCAGCCCGATGGCAGCCTCGCCGGCTTCGACTATGACATCGGCAACGCCCTGTGCGAACAGATGAAAGCCAAGTGCACCTGGGTCGAGCAGGAGTTCGACGGCCTGATCCCGGCGCTGAAGGTGCGCAAGATCGACGCCATCCTGTCGTCCATGTCGATCACTGACGATCGCAAGAAGTCGGTCGACTTCACCAAGCGCTACTACCTGACCCCGGCGCGCCTGGTCATGAAGGAAGGCACTGCCGTCAGCGACAGCCTGGCCGAGCTCAAGGGCAAGAAGATCGGCGTGCAGCGCGGCTCGATCCACGACCGCTTCGCCAAGGAAGTCCTGGCCCCGCAAGGCGCCACCGTCGTGCCTTACGGCACCCAGAACGAAATCTACCTGGACGTCGCCGCCGGTCGCTTGGACGGTACCGTGGCCGACGCCACCCTGCTCGAAGACGGTTTCCTGAAAACCGACGCCGGCAAGGGCTTCGCTTTCGTAGGTCCGGCCTTCACCGACACCAAGTACTTCGGTGACGGTGTCGGCATTGCCGTGCGCAAGGGCGACACCGCCAACGCCGAGCGCATCAACGCGGCCATCGACGCGATACGTGCCAATGGCAAATACAAAGAAATCGAGAAGAAGTACTTCAACTTCGATATCTACGGTCCAGACTCGAAGTAAGCCCTCGAGTTTCACCTGTGCAATGGTGCAAACAGCAGAATCTCTGAGGTTTGCACCATTTTTCATTCCCAAGCCCTGAGGAATTCGAATCATGTTGAAAGGCTATGGGGCAGTCATCCTCGATGGGGCGTGGCTGACGCTGCAGCTCGCCCTGTCGTCGATGGCCCTGGCCATCGTCCTCGGCCTGATCGGCGTGGCGCTGCGCTTGTCGCCGGTGCGCTGGCTGGCCTGGCTGGGGGATCTGTATTCCACGGTGATCCGTGGCATCCCTGACCTGGTCCTGATCTTGCTGATCTTCTACGGCGGCCAGGACATCATCAACCGGGTGGCGCCGCTGCTCGGCTATGACGACTACATCGACCTGAACCCGCTGGCTGCCGGCATCGGCACCCTGGGCTTCATCTTTGGTGCCTACCTCTCGGAAACCTTCCGCGGCGCTTTCCTGGGTATTCCCAAGGGGCAGGCCGAGGCGGGCGCGGCCTATGGCATGAGCGGTGTCCAGGTGTTCTTCCGGATCATGGTGCCGCAGATGATCCGCCTGGCGATCCCGGGCTTCACCAACAACTGGCTGGTGCTGACGAAGGCGACCGCGCTGATTTCGGTGGTCGGCCTGCAGGACATGATGTTCAAGGCCAAGCAGGCGGCGGACGCCACCCGTGAACCCTTCACCTTCTTCCTCGCGGTGGCGGCGTTGTACCTGGTGCTGACCAGTGTCTCGCTGCTGGCGCTGAAGTATCTCGAGAAGCGCTACTCGGTGGGCGTCAAGGCGGCTGAACTATGATCTTCGACTACAACGTCATCTGGGAGGCCATGCCGCTTTATCTGGGCGGCCTGCTGACCACCCTCAAGCTGCTGGCGCTGTCGCTGCTGTTCGGCCTGCTGGCGGCCGTGCCGCTGGGCCTGATGCGCGTCTCCAAGCAGCCGCTGGTGAACATGAGCGCCTGGCTGTACACCTACGTGATCCGCGGTACGCCGATGCTGGTGCAGCTGTTTTTGATCTACTACGGCCTGGCCCAGTTCGAGGCGGTGCGCGAGAGCTTCCTGTGGTCGTGGCTGTCCAGCGCGACCTTCTGCGCCTGCCTGGCTTTCGCCATCAACACCAGCGCCTACACCGCCGAGATCATCGCTGGCAGCCTCAAGGCCACGCCTCACGGCGAGATCGAGGCGGCCAAGGCCATCGGCATGTCGCGCATGAAGATGTACCGCCGCATCCTCCTGCCTTCGGCGCTGCGCCGGGCACTGCCGCAGTACAGCAACGAAGTGATCATGATGCTGCAGACCACCAGCCTGGCGTCGATCGTCACCCTGATCGACATCACCGGTGCCGCGCGCACGGTCAACGCCCAGTACTACCTGCCTTTCGAGGCCTACATCACGGCGGGCGTGTTCTACCTGTGCCTGACCTTCATCCTCGTGCGCCTGTTCAAGATGGCCGAACGCCGCTGGCTCGGCTACCTGGCGCCGCGCAAGCACTGACCGCTCTGTGAGATCCGACAGCATGTACAAACTCCAAATCCAAGACCTGCACAAGCGCTACGGCAGCCATGAGGTGCTCAAGGGCGTCTCCCTCGAAGCCAAGGCAGGCGACGTGATCAGCATCATCGGCTCCAGCGGTTCGGGCAAATCGACCTTCCTGCGCTGCATCAACCTGCTGGAGCAGCCGCACGCGGGCAAGATCCTGCTCAACAACGAAGAGCTCAAGCTGGTGGCCGGCAAGGACGGCGCGCTCAAGGCTGCCGACCCGAAACAGCTGCAGCGCATGCGCTCGCGTCTGTCGATGGTGTTCCAGCATTTCAACCTGTGGTCGCACATGACCGCGCTTGAGAACGTCATCGAAGCGCCGGTGCACGTGCTGGGGGTGAACAAGAAGGAAGCGCTGGAGAAGGCCGAGCACTACCTGGCCAAGGTCGGCGTGTCCCATCGCAAGGATGCCTTCCCTGGCCACATGTCCGGTGGCGAGCAGCAGCGCGTGGCCATCGCCCGCGCCCTGGCCATGGAGCCGGAGGTGATGCTGTTTGACGAACCGACCTCGGCACTCGACCCGGAGCTGGTAGGCGATGTGCTCAAGGTCATGCAGTCGCTGGCCCAGGAGGGCCGCACCATGGTCGTGGTCACCCACGAGATGGGCTTTGCCCGCGAGGTGTCCAACCAGCTGGTGTTCCTGCACAAGGGGCTGGTGGAGGAGCGCGGCTGCCCGCGCGAGGTGCTGGTCAATCCGCAGTCCGAGCGCCTCAAGCAGTTCCTTTCCGGCAGCTTGAAGTAATCTCTGCACATTTGCACCCTAATGGGGCATGCTGCGCCATCCGCGCGGCATGCCCTGGCGCCACAAGCGCGAACCCTTCCTTCCAGGTTTCGGACCACGCCCTATGACCACCCAGCGAATCGGATTTCTCATCTGGCCAAGTACCAAGCCGCTGACCCTGGCGTTGGCTGAAGAGGTGCTGCAGGTGGCCCAGCGGGTGCATCCGGACGTGGTCTACGAGTTGACCTATCTGCAGGCCGAAGCCGGGCAGGAGGGCCCCTGGCGCTTGCCGGGCGAGGCATGGAACGGTCGTCTCGAGGGTTGCCACAAACTGTTCCTGCTGGCCGATGAGCCGCCGGCGACTATCGGATCGTCGCTGTCCGCCGCGCTCAAGCAACTGGCGCGCAGCGGCTGCATGATCGGTGGCCTGTCCGCCGGCGTGTACCCGCTGGCGGCGCTGGGCCTGCTCGATGGCTACCGCGCCGCGGTGCACTGGCGTTGGCAGGATGATTTCGCCGAGCGCTACCCCAAGGTGATCGCCACCAGTCATCTGTTCGACTGGGACCGTGACCGCCTGACGGCCTGCGGTGGCATGGCAGTGACCGACCTGTTGCTGGCGGTGCTGGCGCGCGATCATGGCGCGGAGCTGGCGGGCGCGGTGTCCGAAGAGCTGGTGGTCGAGCGTATCCGTGAAGGCGGCGAGCGCCAGCGCATTCCGCTGCAGAATCGCCTGGGCTCCAGTCATCCCAAGCTCACCCAGGCGGTGCTGCTGATGGAGGCCAATATCGAGGAGCCGCTGACCACTGACGAGATCGCCCAGCATGTGTGCGTGTCCCGTCGCCAGCTGGAGCGGATTTTCAAGCAGTACCTCAATCGAGTGCCCAGTCAGTATTACCTGGAGCTGCGTCTGAACAAGGCACGGCAGATGCTGATGCAGACCAGCAAGTCGATCATCCAGATCGGGCTGTCCTGCGGGTTCTCCTCGGGGCCGCATTTCTCCAGTGCATACCGCAACTTCTTTGGCGCCACGCCGCGTGAAGACCGTAACCAGCGGCGCAGCAGCAGCCCGTTCGAGCTGAGTTCGGCGCCGGCCGAGCGGGGCTGAAGACCTTCCTTTCTGCGAAGACGCTATCGCGGGGCAGGCTCGCTCCCACGGCTTGCGCTGTGTGTGGGAGCGGGCTTGACCCGCGATGGGGTTTATCTATGTGAACACCCGTTCACCCAATTCTCGCCGGGCATCTCCCCGACACCCCATCCTCCCGTTACACTGCGCGATTGCGACACTGTTTGTCGCATTGCCGAAAACCGCGTGAAAACACGGTTTGGCGCTGTAACAAGTTGTCGCCTGGCAGCAAGGACAGGCGCCGATCAGTCCTTACAATCCCCTCATCGCTCGCCACTTCCAGGCCAGCGTTCCTCTTCAGGAGACTCAGATGTCCGTTGAGCAAGCCCCGGTGCAACGTGCCGATTTCGACCAGGTCATGGTTCCCAACTACTCCCCGGCGGCGTTCATTCCTGTACGAGGCGAGGGTTCCCGAGTCTGGGACCAGACCGGTCGCGAGCTGATCGACTTCGCCGGCGGTATCGCCGTGAACGCCCTGGGCCACTGCCACCCGGCGCTGGTCAAGGCGCTCACCGAGCAGGCCAACACCCTCTGGCACGTCTCCAACGTGTTCACCAACGAGCCGGCCCTGCGCCTGGCGCACAAGCTGGTGGACGCGACCTTTGCCGAGCGCGCGTTCTTCTGCAACTCCGGCGCCGAGTCCAACGAGGCCGCCTTCAAGCTGGCCCGTCGCGTCGCCCACGACCGCTTTGGCCCGCAGAAGCACGAGATCATCGCGACCGTGAACAGCTTCCACGGTCGTACCCTGTTCACCGTCAGCGTCGGTGGCCAGCCCAAGTACTCCGACGGCTTCGGTCCGAAGATCACCGGCATCAGCCATGTGCCATACAACGACCTGGAAGCGCTGAAGGCACAGATTTCCGACAGGACCTGCGCCGTGGTCATCGAGCCGATCCAGGGCGAGAGCGGCGTGGTCCCGGCCGACAAGGCCTACCTGGAAGGCGCGCGCAAGCTGTGCGATGAGCACAACGCGTTGCTGATCTTCGACGAAGTGCAGACCGGCGTTGGCCGTACCGGCTCGCTGTACGCCTACCAGCACTACGGCGTGACCCCGGACATCCTGACCAGCGCCAAGAGCCTGGGCGGCGGCTTCCCGATCGGCGCCATGCTGACCACCAGTGACCTGGCCAAGCACCTGGCCGTCGGCACCCACGGCACCACCTACGGCGGCAACCCGCTGGCCTGTGCCGTCGCCTGCGCCGTGCTCGATGTGGTCAACACCCCGCAAACCCTGGCAGGCATCAAGGCCAAGCATGAGCGCTTCAAGGCCCGTCTGGAGAAGATCGGCCAGGAAACCGGCCTGTTCACCCTGGTGCGTGGCGTCGGCCTGCTGATCGGCTGCGTGCTGAGCGAGGCCTGGAAAGGCAAGGCCAAGGACATCCTCAACGCCGCCGAGAAGGAAGGCGTGATGGTCCTGCAGGCCGGTCCCGACGTGGTGCGCTTCGCCCCGAGCCTGGTGGTCGAGGATGCCGACATCGACGAAGGCCTGGATCGTTTCGAACGTGCCGTGGCAAAACTGACCAAGGGCTGATCGCCCTTCGCCGGCCTCCAGACGGGGCCGGCGATACCTGAATTCCAGTGCGGGCACCTGCTTGCAGGTGGTGGCGCGTGCCCGCCGTTTTTCCGTGCCGATGTGATCGGCGCGCTTTCCCGAAAGGAGTGACACCATGCTGGTGATGCGCCCCGCGCAAATGGCTGATCTGAACGAAGTGCAGCGCATGGCTGCCGACAGCCCCATTGGTGTCACCTCGCTGCCCGATGACGCCGGCCGCCTGGGCGACAAGATCGCCGCCTCGGAAACCTCCTTCGCCGCCGAGGTCAGCTTCAATGGCGAGGAGAGCTACTTCTTCGTGCTCGAGGACAGCACCACCGGCAAGCTAGTCGGCTGCTCGGCCATTGTCGCCTCGGCCGGCTACTCCGAGCCGTTCTACAGCTTCCGCAACGAGACCTTCGTGCACGCCTCCCGCGAGCTGAAGATCCACAACAAGATCCACGTCCTGTCGCTGTGCCACGACCTTACCGGCAACAGCTTGCTGACCAGTTTCTACGTGGTGCCGGAGCTGGTGAGCAGCGCCTTCGCCGAGCTCAACTCCCGCGGCCGCCTGCTGTTCATGGCCGCGCACCCCGAGCGCTTCGCCGACTCGGTGGTGACCGAGATCGTCGGCTACAGCGACGAGCAGGGCGAGTCGCCGTTCTGGGACGCCATCGGCCGTAACTTCTTCGACCTCAACTACGCCGACGCCGAGCGCCTCTGCGGCCTCAAGAGCCGCACCTTCCTCGCCGAACTGATGCCGCACTACCCGATCTATGTGCCGCTGTTGGCCGACCAGGCACAGGAAGCCATGGGCCAGGTGCACCCGCGGGCGCAGATCACCTTCGACATCCTCATGCGCGAAGGCTTCGAGACCGAGCACTACATCGACATTTTCGACGGCGGCCCGACCCTGCACGCCCGCGCCTCGGGTATCCGCTCCATCGCCCAGAGCCGGGTGGTGCCGGTCAAGCTCGACCAGACGCCGGTCAAGGGTGGCCGTCCGTATCTGGTGTGCAACGGCCAGTTGCAGGATTACCGCGCCGTGCTGCTTGAGTTGGACTGGGTGCCGGGCAAGCCGGTCAGCCTGAGCGGCGAAGCCGCCGAGGCCCTGGGGGTCGGCGAAGGCGCAAGCGTGCGCCTGGTCGCGGTCTGAACGCCGCAACAGAGAGTTTCGCGGCAGGCACAGACCGCCGCACAAGGAGATAGCATGATCGTTCGTCCTGTACGCAGCAGCGATTTACCCGCGCTGATCGAATTGGCCCGCAGCACCGGCACCACCGGGCTGACCACGCTGCCCGCCAACGAGGAGCGCCTCGGCCAGCGCGTCGGCTGGGCCGAGAAGAGCTTTCGCGGCGAAGCCGAGCGCGGCGATACCGACTACCTGTTCGTGCTGGAGAACGACGAAGGCCTGGTGGTTGGCATCAGCGCCATCGCCGGTGCCGTTGGCCTGCGTGAGCCCTGGTACAACTATCGGGTCGGGCTGACCGTCAGCGCCTCGCAGGAACTGAACATCTACCGCGAGATTCCCACGCTGTTCCTGGCCAACGACCTGACCGGCAACTCCGAGCTGTGCTCGCTGTTCCTGCGCAGCGACTACCGCAGCGGTCTCAATGGTCGTCTGCTGTCCAAGGCGCGGATGCTGTTCATCGCCGAGTTCCCGCAGCTGTTCGGCAACAAGATCATCGCCGAGATGCGCGGCATGTCCGACGAGGCAGGCCGTTCGCCTTTCTGGGAGAGCCTGGGCCGGCACTTCTTCAGGATGGAGTTCAGCCAGGCCGACTACCTGACCGGCGTGGGCAACAAGTCGTTCATCGCCGAGCTGATGCCCAAGTTCCCACTGTACACCTGCTTCCTCTCGGAAGCGGCGCGCAACGTCATCGGTCGCGTGCACACCGACACGGAGCCGGCGCTGGCCATGCTCAAGCGCGAAGGCTTCAACTACCAGGGTTACGTCGACATCTTCGACGCAGGTCCCGCCATCGAGTGCGAGACCTCGAAGATCCGCGCCGTGCGTGACAGCGAGACCCTGGTACTGGCCGTCGGCACCCCGGGTGACGACGCCACCCCTTACATCATTCACAACCGCAAGCGCGAAGACTGCCGCATCACGGCTGCACCGGCGCGCCTGGCGGCAGGCACCCTGGTGGTCGATCCGCAGACTGCCAAGCGCCTGCGCCTGGGCGCCGGCGACAATGTCCGCGCCGTGCCGCTGTCCGCCGGTCGGGAGGCCCAGTAAATGAACACGCATTACATCGCCGGCCACTGGCTGGCCGGCCAGGGTGAAGCCCTGCAGTCGCTCAATCCCGTCACCCAGTCGGTGATCTGGCAAGGGCAGGGCGCCGACGCCACCCAGGTCGAAGCTGCCGTGCAGGCCGCCCGCCAGGCGTTCCCGGCCTGGGCATCGCTGAGCTTGGAGGCGCGTATCAGCGTGCTGGAGGCCTTCGCCGACAAGCTCAAGGCCAATGCCGAAGCACTGTCGCGCTGCATCGGCGAAGAAACCGGCAAGCCCCTGTGGGAGTCGGCTACCGAAGTGACCAGCATGGTCAACAAGGTTGCCATCTCGGTGCAGAGCTACCGCGAGCGCACCGGCGAGAAGAGCGGCCCGCTGGCCGACGCCACCGCCGTGCTGCGCCATAAACCCCATGGCGTGGTGGCGGTGTTCGGCCCGTACAATTTCCCGGGTCACCTGCCCAACGGCCACATCGTTCCGGCGCTGCTGGCCGGCAACTGCGTGGTGTTCAAGCCCAGCGAGCTGACCCCGAAGGTCGCCGAGCTGACGGTGCAGTGCTGGATCGAGGCCGGCTTGCCGGCCGGCGTGCTCAACCTGGTCCAGGGCGCCCGCGAAACCGGCGTCGCGCTGGCCGCCAACCCGGGTATCGATGGCTTGTTCTTCACCGGCTCCAGTCGCACCGGCAACCTGCTGCACCAGCAGTTTGCCGGCCGTCCGGACAAGATCCTCGCCCTGGAAATGGGCGGCAACAACCCGCTGGTTGTCGATGAGGTCAAGGACCTGGACGCTGCGGTGTACACCATCATCCAGTCGGCTTTCATCTCTGCCGGCCAGCGCTGCACCTGCGCCCGCCGCCTGCTGGTGCCGCAGGGCGCCTGGGGTGACGCGCTGATCCAGCGCCTGGTCGAGGTGAGCCGCAACATCAGTGTCGGTGCCTTCGATCAGCAACCCGCGCCATTCATGGGCTCGGTGATTTCGCTGCAGGCGGCCCGTGCGCTGCTGGCGGCCCAGGCCGAGCTGCTCGACAAGGGCGCGGTGGCGCTGCTGAAGATGACCCAGCCGCAGGCCGGCGCGGCCTTGCTCACGCCGGGCATCATCGATGTCAGCGCCGTGGCCGAGCGCCCGGACGAAGAGTTCTTCGGCCCGCTGCTGCAGGTGATCCGCTACGCCGACTTCGATGCGGCGATCGAGGAGGCCAACAACACCCAGTACGGCCTGGCCGCCGGCCTGCTGTCGGACTCCAACGCCCGCTACCAGCACTTCTGGCTGCGCAGCCGCGCCGGTATCGTCAACTGGAACAAGCAGCTGACCGGCGCTGCCAGCAGCGCGCCGTTCGGTGGCGTCGGCGCCAGCGGCAACCACCGCGCCAGCGCCTACTACGCGGCGGACTATTGCGCCTACCCCGTGGCTTCGCTGGAGACCGCGAGCCTTGCACTGCCGGCGACCCTGACGCCGGGCGTCACCCTATAACAACCGGTCTCGGAGCCTTGCCGATGAAATCCTTTGAAGTGAATTTTGATGGCCTGGTGGGGCCGACCCACAACTACGGCGGCCTGTCCTACGGCAACGTGGCCTCGCAGAGCAACAGCCAGCAGGGTTCCAACCCGCGCGAGGCGGCGCGTCAGGGCCTGGCGAAGATGAAGGCGCTGATGGAAATGGGCTTCAAGCAGGGCGTGCTGGCCCCGCAGGAGCGCCCGGACGTGGCCGCCTTGCGCCGCCTGGGCTTCACCGGCAGCGACGGCGAAGTGATCCAGCGCGCCGCGAAGGAAGCCATGCCGCTGCTGGTCGCCAGCTGCTCGGCCTCGAGCATGTGGGTGGCCAACGCCGCCACCGTCAGCCCCAGCGCCGACACCGCCGATGGCCGCGTGCACTTCACTGCCGCCAACCTCAACTGCAAGTACCACCGCAGCATCGAGCACCCGACCACCAGCCGTGTGCTGGGCGCCATGTTCAGCGATGACAAGGTCTTCGCCCACCATGAGGCGCTGCCAGCGGTGGCCCAGTTCGGTGACGAGGGGGCGGCCAACCACACCCGCTTCTGCCGCGCCTATGGCGAGGCCGGCGTCGAGTTCTTCGTCTATGGCCGCAGCGCCTTCGACAGCCGCTATCCCGCGCCGCAGAAGTATCCGGCGCGCCAGACCCTGGAAGCCTCCCAGGCTGTCGCTCGCCTGCACGGGCTGAGCGATGATGGCGTGGTCTACGCTCAACAGAATCCGGCGGTGATCGACCAGGGCGTGTTCCACAACGACGTGATCTCGGTGGGCAACGGCGAGGTGCTGTTCTACCACGAGGACGCCTTCCTCGAGACCCACGCTGTGCTCGGCCAGTTGCAGGCTAAACTGGCCAGCAGGGGTGGCAGCTTCCAGGGTATCTGCGTGCCGCGCGCGGCAGTGACGGTGGAGGACGCGGTGCGTTCCTACCTGTTCAATAGCCAGTTGCTCAGCCGCGAGGACGGATCGATGCTGCTGGTGGTGCCGGAAGAGTGCCGCAACAACGAGCGCGTCTGGGCATACCTGAGTCAATTGACCAGCCGGGGCGGTCCGGTGAAGGAGGTCAAGGTGTTCGACCTCAAACAGAGCATGCAGAACGGTGGCGGCCCGGCTTGCCTGCGTCTGCGTGTGGCGCTGAAGGAAAACGAACTGGCGGCGGTCAATCCAGGCGTTATCATGACCGCCTCGCTGTACGACACCCTGGTGCAGTGGGTCGACAAGCATTACCGCGATCGCCTCGGCGAAGCGGACCTGGCCGACCCGCAGTTGCTGGTGGAATGCCGCACGGCTCTGGATGAACTGACCCAGATCCTCAAGCTGGGCTCGGTGTATCCGTTCCAACGCCAACCTTGATAGAGAGAAATTGCAATGTCCGACGCCCTGCGCCTGATCCTGGAAGATGAAGACGGCACCCAGCTGGAAACCTCCTGCACCCGTTTTGCCGTGGTCTGGCAAGGCAAGGAAGTGTGGATCCAGCAGGACGGCCGCGGCCAGCTGCTGATCGGCGTCGATGTCGAGGAAGACGATACCGAATACGCCAACCTGCTGCTGCGCCCGATGGCCACCAACCTGGTCAGCCTGCAACTGGAGATGGAACCGGCCGACGTCGCCGGTGACGACGACCACGTCCACGGCCCGGACTGCGGCCACCACCACTAAGGAAGCGTCTATGCTCGCCCTTGGCAAATTGCTTGAGCTGACCCTGACCGATCACGAACCGGCCGAGAAGACCCAAGTGACCACCCGGGGCGTGCGTTTGCGCTGGCTGGGGGAGGGTGCGCTGGAAGTGCGTCCGCCCGAAGGTGAGGATTGCGGTCTCGACCTACTGTTGTCGGCCGGTATCCATGGCAACGAGACGGCGCCGATCGAGCTGCTCGAAAGGCTGCTGCACGGTGTTGCAAACGGCAAGATCAAGCCGCGCGCGCGGGTGCTGTTCCTGTTCGGCAACCCAGCGGCGATCCGCAAGGGCGAGCGCTTCATCGAACAGGACATCAACCGCCTGTTCAATGGCCGTCATGAGCTCTCCAGTGGCTTCGAGGCGCTGCGCGCCGCCGAGCTCGAACAGTTCGCCCGGGTGTTCTTCAGCAAGCCCGAGCGCACCCGCCTGCATTACGACCTGCATACCGCCATTCGCGGGTCGAAGATCGAGCAGTTTGCCCTGTATCCCTACAAGGAAGGTCGCCGGCATTCCCGACGCGAGCTGGCCCGTCTGGCTGCGGCCGGCATGGAGGCGGTGCTGCTGCAGAGCAAGTCGTCGATCACCTTCAGCGCATTCACCTACGAGCAGCTCGACGCCGAGGCCTTCACCCTGGAACTCGGCAAGGCCCGCCCGTTCGGGCAGAACGACGAGGTCAACCTCGACCGGCTCGAGGTGCGCCTGATCCAGCTCATCGAGGATACCGAGCCGCAAACCGAGCAGTCCCTGGATGGCCTCAAGCTGTTCAGCGTCGCCCGCGAGATCATCAAGCACAGCGACAGCTTCCACCTGCACCTGCCGGCGGACATCGAGAACTTCTCCGAGCTCAGCAAGGGTTACCTGCTGGCCGAAGACCTGGCCGAGACGCGCTGGGTGGTGGAGGAGGAGGGCGCGCGGATCATCTTCCCCAACCCCAAGGTGAAGAACGGGCTGCGTGCCGGCATCCTGATCGTGCCCGACTCGGGCCAGCGGCTGGCTTGATACTATCCATTACAGGCACCTGAACTTGGCGTGGGAGCGGGCTTGCCCCGCGATTGCGTCTGGCCTGGCGGGCGCCTTGGTGCAATCGGGTACCGATCGCGGGGCAAGCCCGCTCCCACGCTGCAAGGTCAGCGTGATTTTGGATCCCTTCGGTGATGAAATTCTTTTAATTCACCAACCCGTTAATTTTCCCCGACCCGGGACCGTAATTGGCTTGCCAGTAGCGAAACGCTGGCTTTAGCATCGCGGTCATGCCGTTTTCAATTGCTGTAGTCCGACAAACCGTCCATTCGACGGTTTCTATCGCATAAACACACTGCACCGAGACTGCAGGACCGATATAATGCGGCCCTTTGCCGTCGTTTCGTCGATTCGACGCGTGGCCGCCGTTTCCGTGGAAGAACCTATGAAAAGCGCAGAAATCCGTGAAGCCTTCCTCCGCTTCTTCGAAGAGCAGGGACATACTCGCGTTGCCTCCAGCTCCCTGATCCCGGGCAATGACCCGACCCTGCTGTTCACCAACGCCGGCATGAACCAGTTCAAGGACTGCTTCCTCGGCCAGGAAAAGCGCGCCTATACCCGCGCCGTGAGCAGCCAGAAGTGCGTACGCGCCGGTGGCAAGCACAACGACCTGGAAAACGTCGGCTACACCGCCCGTCACCACACTTTCTTCGAGATGCTGGGCAACTTCAGCTTCGGCGACTATTTCAAGCGCGATGCCATCACCTTCGCCTGGACCTTCCTGACTTCGGACAAGTGGCTGAACCTGCCGAAGGAAAAACTGTGGGTCACCGTCTACGCCAGCGATGACGAAGCGTACGACATCTGGACCAAGGAAGTCGGCGTGCCGGCCGAGCGCATGGTGCGCATCGGTGACAACAAGGGCGCCCCGTATGCCTCCGACAACTTCTGGACCATGGGCGACACCGGCCCGTGCGGCCCGTGCACCGAGATCTTCTACGACCACGGAGCCGACATCTGGGGCGGCCCGCCCGGCTCGCCGGAAGAAGACGGCGACCGCTACATCGAGATCTGGAACAACGTCTTCATGCAGTTCAACCGCACCGCTGACGGCGTCCTGCACCCGCTGCCCGCCCCATCGGTGGACACCGGCATGGGCCTGGAGCGCATCAGTGCGGTGATGCAGCACGTGCACTCGAACTACGAGATCGACCTGTTCCAGAGCCTGCTGGCCGCTGCCGCCAAAGCCATCGGTTGCGCCAATGACGACCAGCCGTCGCTGAAAGTGGTCGCCGACCACATCCGTTCCTGCGGTTTCCTGATCGCCGACGGCGTGTTGCCGTCCAACGAAGGCCGCGGCTACGTGCTGCGCCGCATCATTCGTCGCGCCTGCCGCCACGGCAACAAGCTGGGCGCCAAGGGCAGCTTCTTCCACAAGATCGTCGCCGCGCTGGTGGCCGAGATGGGCGAAGCCTTCCCAGAGCTCAAGGGCCAGCAGGCGCACATCGAGCGCGTGCTCAAGACCGAGGAAGAGCAGTTCGCCAAGACCCTCGAGCAGGGCCTGCGCATCCTCGAGCAGGACCTGGCCCAGCTGCAGGGCAAGGTCGTGCCGGGCGACGTGGTGTTCAAGCTGTACGACACCTACGGCTTCCCCATGGACCTGACCGCCGACATCGCCCGCGAGCGCGAGCTGACCATCGACGAAGCCGGCTTCGAGCGCGAGATGGAGGCCCAGCGTGAGCGTGCCCGCTCCGCCAGCGCCTTCGGCATGGACTACAACAGCCTGGTCAAGGTCGACACCGCCACCGACTTCCTCGGCTACGACGCTACCGAAGGCCAGGGCAAGGTCATCGCCCTGTACAAGGACGGCCAGGCCGTCGAGCAGTTGGGTGAAGGCGAGGAGGGCGTCGTGGTCCTCGACCGCACGCCGTTCTACGCCGAGTCCGGTGGCCAGGTCGGTGACTGCGGCTACCTGCAGGCCGGCGCCGTGCGCTTTGACGTGCGCGACACCACCAAGACCGGCGGTGCCTTCTTGCACCACGGCGTGGTCGCCAGTGGTGCGCTGACTGTCGGCGCCGCGGTTGATGCCCGCGTCGATGCCGAGGTGCAGCACGCCACCTCGCTGAACCACTCCGCCACCCACCTGCTGCACGAAGCCCTGCGCCAGGTGCTGGGCGAGCACGTGCAGCAGAAGGGCTCGTTGGTCGACAGCCAGCGCCTGCGTTTCGACTTCAGCCACTTCGAGGCGGTCAAGCCGGAACAGATCAAGGCCCTGGAAGACATCGTCAACCGCGAGGTGCGTCGCAACACCGAGGTGCAGACCGAGCTGACCGACATCGAGACCGCCAAGGCCAAGGGTGCCATGGCGCTGTTCGGTGAGAAGTACGGCGACACCGTGCGTGTGCTGAGCATGGGCGGTGACTTCTCTGTCGAGCTGTGCGGTGGCATCCATGCCAAGCG
Organism: Pseudomonas sp. TE6283; assembly: GCF_054060555.1. Classification (NCBI taxonomy): domain Bacteria; kingdom Pseudomonadati; phylum Pseudomonadota; class Gammaproteobacteria; order Pseudomonadales; family Pseudomonadaceae; genus Pseudomonas; species Pseudomonas sp. TE6283. The sequence goes on along the minus strand of NZ_JBSSDH010000006.1, from coordinate 232,721 downwards.
CACCGGCGACATCAGCCTGTTCAAGATCATCAGCGAAGGCGGCGTGGCCTCTGGCGTGCGCCGTATCGAAGCGATCACCGGCGCCGCCGCGCTGGCCTACCTGAACACTGCCGAAGAGCAGGTCAAGGAAGCCGCGCAACTGGTCAAGGGCAATCGCGACAACCTGATCGACAAGCTGTCGGCTGTGCTCGAGCGCAACCGCCAGCTGGAAAAGCAGCTCGAGCAGCTGCAGGCCAAGGCCGCCAGCGCCGCCGGGGATGATCTCTCCAATGCGGCCGTTGAGGTCAAGGGCGCCAAGGTCCTCGCCGCACGCCTGGATGGGCAGGATGGCAAGGCGCTGCTGGCGCTCGTCGATCAACTGAAGAACAAGCTCGGCCACGCAGTGATCCTGCTGGGCAGCGAGCATGAGGGCAAGGTCGTGCTGGTGGCTGGCGTGACCAAGGACCTCTCCAGCCAACTCAAGGCTGGCGACCTGATGAAACAAGCTGCTGCGGCGGTCGGAGGCAAGGGCGGCGGTCGTCCTGACATGGCCCAGGGCGGTGGCGTCGACGTCGCCGCGCTGGACCAGGCGCTGGCCCTGGCCGTGCCGTTCGCCGAGCAGGGACTTTGAGATGGCGGGGGCGTCGGTCTGGTCGGCGTCCCCGCCATGTTGGATTGTTTTTTGGGGCCCTTGAGGGCTGAGGCACCTTTGAAATGGCGTTGATCGTACAGAAATTTGGCGGTACCTCTGTCGGTTCCATCGAGCGGATCGAGCAGGTTGCCGACAAGGTCAAGAAATTCCGCGAGCAAGGCACCGACCTGGTGGTTGTGCTGTCGGCGATGAGCGGGGAAACCAATCGCCTGATCGACTTGGCGAAGCAGATCACCGACAAGCCCGAACCCCGGGAGCTGGATGTGATCGTCTCGACCGGCGAGCAGGTCACCATCGCCCTGTTGTCCATGGCCCTGATGAAGCGCGGCGTGCCGGCGGTGTCCTACACCGGCAACCAGGTGCGCATCCTCACCGACAGTGCGCACAACAAGGCGCGCATCCTGCAGATCGACGACCAGAAGATCCGCGCCGACCTCAAGGCCGGCCGTGTCGTGGTGGTCGCCGGTTTCCAGGGCGTCGACGAGCACGGCAACATCACCACCCTCGGTCGTGGCGGCTCCGACACCACCGGCGTGGCCCTGGCGGCGGCGCTGAAAGCCGACGAGTGCCAGATCTACACCGATGTCGATGGCGTCTATACCACCGACCCGCGTGTCGTGCCCCAGGCCCAGCGCCTGGAGAAGATCACCTTCGAGGAGATGCTGGAAATGGCCAGCCTCGGTTCCAAGGTGCTGCAGATCCGCTCGGTGGAGTTCGCCGGCAAGTACAACGTCCCGCTGCGCGTGCTGCACAGCTTCAAGGAGGGTCCGGGTACCCTCATTACCATCGATGAAGAGGAATCCATGGAACAGCCGATCATTTCCGGTATCGCCTTCAACCGTGATGAGGCCAAGCTGACCATTCGTGGCGTCCCGGATACCCCGGGCGTTGCCTTCAAGATCCTCGGTCCGATCAGCGCTGCCAACATCGAAGTCGACATGATCGTGCAGAACGTCTCGCACGATAACACCACCGACTTCACCTTCACCGTGCACCGCAACGAGTACGAGAAGGCGTTGAGCGTGCTGGAGAATACCGCCCGCGAAATCGGCGCGCGTGAAGTGATCGGCGATACCAAGATCGCCAAGGTGTCGATCGTCGGCGTTGGCATGCGCTCCCATGCGGGTGTTGCCAGTCGCATGTTCGAGGCCCTGGCCAAGGAGAGCATCAACATCCAGATGATCTCCACCTCCGAGATCAAGGTCTCGGTAGTGATCGAAGAGAAGTACCTGGAGTTGGCTGTACGTGCGCTGCACACCGCGTTCGAGCTTGACGCGCCTGCCCGACAGGGTGAGTGACACGCTGCCTGGAGGGGCGCGGCTTGCCGCGCCCTTCGCGTTTCTGGTCGCTGCGGCTGTCCCTGTCCAGGCAGCCGTGGCGGTCGATCCGGGCCAGTGCCGTTGTCCCCGGCCAGGCCCTGCTTTTCAAAGACTGTTGTCCCTGAAGATTCATGTGAGGAGAAAACTATGCTGATTCTGACTCGTCGGTGCGCCGAGAGCCTGATCATTGGTGACGGTGAGATCACCGTGACGGTCCTGGGTGTCAAAGGCAACCAGGTGCGTATTGGCGTTAGCGCGCCCAAGGAAGTGGCTGTTCACCGCGAGGAAATCTACCTGCGGATCAAGAAAGAGAAGGACGAGGAGCCAAGCCTTTAATTTTTTTGAAGTTTTTTTCAAAAAAAGGGTTGCAAACGAGGAAGGGTGTGTTTAATATTCGCCTCGTGTTGCGGTGAGGTGGCCGAGTGGCCGAAGGCGCTCCCCTGCTAAGGGAGTATACCTCATAAGGGTATCGGGGGTTCGAATCCCCCCTTCACCGCCATTATTTGCCTGGAGCGCTTAAAGCGATCCGAATGGCACAGCAAGACACGGACTCATAGCTCAGCTGGATAGAGTACTCGGCTACGAACCGAGCGGTCGGAGGTTCGAATCCTCCTGAGTCCGCCACTTTTGAAGTGGCTTTGCCTGCAAGGCTGCTTCAATTCACCAGTGGTAATCTGGTCTAAAACTACCCCACGGACTCATAGCTCAGCTGGATAGAGTACTCGGCTACGAACCGAGCGGTCGCAGGTTCGAATCCTGCTGAGTCCGCCACTTTTGAAGTGGCTCTGCTTGCAAAGACGCTTCAACAAGCCAGTGGTAATCTGGCCTAAAACTACCAACCACGGACTCATAGCTCAGCTGGATAGAGTACTCGGCTACGAACCGAGCGGTCGCAGGTTCGAATCCTGCTGAGTCCGCCACTCTTGAAGTGGCTTTGCTTGCAAAGACGCTTCGACAAGCCAGTGGTAATCTGGCCTAAAACTACCACCACGGACTCATAGCTCAGCTGGATAGAGTACTCGGCTACGAACCGAGCGGTCGGAGGTTCGAATCCTCCTGAGTCCGCCATACATCAAGAAGCCCGCTCATTAGAGCGGGCTTTTTGTTTTTCTGGTGCGCTGAATTGTCACGGATGTCCATCTACGCTGTTCTGTAGGAGGTCCCTGCAGGGATCGGCGATGCACATCGAGTTGGCACGTGACGAATGTGCTTTTTACGCCAGAGCGACCGTCGCACTGATGGCTTCGAGCGTTGTCACAGCTTTAGCGCGCAAACGATTGTTCTGGCCAAAAATTTAAGCGATCCGACAGCTTACACAGTGTATGATTGCGCCCGTCAGCCCCGCCGGGGCTTGTGGAATCCCACCATGGACTTACCCAGTAGTTACTCGCTAACACGCTTCATACAGCCAGATCTGACCGATTGATTCTCCCGGCGTGCTCCGCTGCTGGGAGTGGAGTTCGCCTATGACCGAAATCGAAGTAAAGAAAGCCCAAGACAGCCTGCAGGATCGCCTGGCCCAGGTGATCGAACTGCTGCAGCGCCAGCGGGTGGTCGAGGACCTGACGCACCGTCAGGAAGGTCATCACCATGACCTGGTGGAGAACCTCGTCCACCGCCAGAACCTTGTCGAGCTGCAGCGCAAGCTCGACGACCTGCATCCCGCCGACATCGCCTACATCCTTGAAGCCTTGCCGCTGGACGACCGCCTGACGGTCTGGCAGCTGGTGCGCTCGGATCGCGACGGCGACATCCTGCTCGAAGTCTCCGACGCCGTACGCCAGACCCTGATCGCCGACATGGATGATCATGAGCTGCTGGCCGCCGCCAAGGAGATGGACGCCGACGAGCTCGCCGACCTGGCGCCGGAGCTGCCCCGCGACGTCGTTCACGAGCTCATGGAAAGCCTTGATGCCCAGCAGCGCGAGCGTGTGCGCTCGGCCCTGAGTTATGACGAAGAGCAGGTCGGCGCGCTGATGGACTTCGAGATGGTCACCATCCGCGAAGACGTCAGCCTCGAAGTGGTACTGCGCTACCTGCGCCGGCTCAAAGAGCTGCCGGGGCACACCGACAAGCTGTTCGTCGTCGATTACGATGGCATTCTCAAGGGCGTGCTGCCGATCAAGCGGTTGCTGGTCAACGACCCGGACAAGAAAGTCGCGGAGGTCATGGCCAATGACCCGGTGAGCTTCCATCCCGAGGAAGATGCCTACGACGCCGCTCTGGCCTTCGAGCGCTACGACTTGGTTTCCGCCCCTGTGGTGGACAAGAACGAGCGTCTGATTGGTCGTCTGACCATCGATGAAATGGTCGACCTGATTCGTGAAGAGAGCGAGAGCGAAGTGCTCAACATGGCCGGTCTGCGCGAGGAAGAAGACATCTTCGCTTCGGTCTGGCGCTCGCTGCGCAACCGTTGGGCGTGGTTGGCCATCAACCTGATCACCGCATTTGTCGCCTCGCGGGTGATCGGCCTGTTCGAAGGCTCCATCGAGAAGCTGGTGGCGCTGGCGGCGCTGATGCCGATCGTGGCGGGTATCGGCGGCAACTCGGGTAACCAGACCATCACCATGATCGTGCGCGCCATGGCCCTCGACCAGGTGTCGCCGGGTAATACCAGTCGCTTGATGCGCAAGGAGCTGGCGGTGTCGCTGCTCAATGGCCTGATATGGGGTGGCGTGATCGGTGTCGTGGCGTTCTGGCTCTATGGCAGTTGGTCGCTGGGGCTGGTAATGACCGCTGCGATGACCCTTAACCTGTTGCTGGCCGCCTTGATGGGTGTGCTGATCCCGATGACGTTGACGCGCCTGGGGCGTGATCCGGCGATGGGGTCGAGCGTGATGATCACGGCGGTCACCGACAGCGGCGGTTTCTTTATCTTCCTCGGCCTGGCGACGCTGTTCCTGCTGTAAGCGTGGTTCTCAGGCCATGCCAACCCTTTGTAGGAGCGTGCGTGACCCCGTCGCAACTCTGCAATCATCAGATGCAAAAAAGCCAGCTTGCGCTGGCTTTTTTGTGTGCGGTTGTCGCTTGCCTGGATCAGGACGCGTCGGCGGCCATTTCCACATCGTGAGCGATGAGGGCGACCAGCGCATTCTGCTGGCGATGGGACAGCTGGCGGAAGCGCTGCAGCAGTTCACGTTCATGGAGGCTGAGCTCTGGGCTGTCCAGGCGCATGCTCAGTTCGTCACCCAAGGCACCTTCCTGGATAAGGCTCTGCTCCAGGCGTGCGATGATTTCGGAGTTCATGCTGCGGTGATGGTTGCGCGCTACCTCGGCAATGCGCTCACGCATCCCGTCTGGCAGGCGGACGACAAACTTGTCGGCGGTGCGGCTCGAATAGATAGCCTGTTTCATTGGGCGCATATAAATTGACCGGTTGTTCTGGTTCAGGGGGAGCGGTTCGCAAATTGGCCGCACGGTGGAAGTACGACCGCGGCGACGACAAAATGTTCAACCGTGATGTGATTTTGGTTCTTCATCTTGCCTCATGGTCGCCGTTTCCTTGGCGTCAATTCTGTGACAAATAGTGATCTCGATAAAGGCTTTTTGCCAGTACCAATTATCAGAAATGAGCACTGGTTTGAAAAGTTTTACATTCATCGAATTGCACTGGCGTCAGACAAATGCCGTCAAAATCTGGTAAAAGACAGCAAAAGCCTAGGGAAAATCCTTGAATTCGCTGGTTTCCCTCACATTGAGCATAGTGGCTATGCAATATGACGCAAGCGGAGGGGCGGCCTCGAGAGGGCGCCTGATATTCCTCATGGGACCGTCGGGTTCGGGAAAAGATTCCCTGATCGAAGCGGCGCGTGAGCGATTGATTGCCCACGGCATCGAAATCGCGCGACGGGTCATCACGCGCTCGGCCGAGGCCAAGGGTGAAGACGCGCTGGGGGTGAGTGTCGAGCGCTTCGAGGCGATGCGCGAGGCGGGGGCGTTTGCCCTGGATTGGCAGGCGAACGGCCTGAGCTATGGCATTCCCGCACACCTGGACGCGTGGCTCGCCGCAGGGCGGTCGGTGCTGGTCAATGGCTCTCGTGCCTACCTGGCCAACGCCCGGCAGCGTTATCCCGACCTGGTGGCCGTGGGGCTGACGGTTTCCCAGCAGGCGCTACGGCAGCGATTGCTGGCCAGGGGGCGGGAGAGCAACGAAGAGATCGAGCAGCGCCTGGCCCGCAACTTCAGGTTGCAGGCCTATGATCCCAGCGTGCATGTCGTGGACAACTCTGCTTCTCTGGTCAGCGCGGTCGAGGCGCTGCTTGCGCTGTTGCGCAGCGAAGGCGTGATCGCCGACGCGGCGGGGAAAAAGCCGACGTGCAAAATGCCCGATTGATACATGACAAATGCCCACACGCTGGTTAACATGCTCGCCGTCCCCGCCGCACAGCGTCTGTTGTCGGCTCCAGTGTCTCAGTAGCTCAATTGGATAGAGCATCCCCCTCCTAAGGGGAAGGTTGGCAGTTCGAACCTGCCCTGGGACGCCATTTCTCCCCCATTCCCCTTGTCTTCGTTCAACGAACCTGAACGCTTGCCTGCGGCTGTCGCGTCGAACGGCTGTAGCTCAGGGCGAAGTGTGCCGCCAGCCCGAAGATCAGACCCCAGAATGCGGCGCCAAGACCGAGCAGGCTCATGCCCGATGCGGTGACCAGGAAGGTGATCAGCGCCGGCTCCCGCTGTTTCTCGTCACTCATGGCGCCGGCCAGGCCGTTGGCGATGGCGCCGAACAGCGCGAGGCCGGCGAGGGCGGCGATCAGTTCCCTCGGCAGGGCGGCAAACACCGAGGCCAAGGTCGCGCCGAAGCTGCCCATCAGCAGGTAGAAGGCGCCGCAGGCCATGCCGGCGATATAGCGCTTTTCCGGGTTCTCGTGGGCTTCGCGGCCAGTGCAGATGGCAGCGGTGATCGCCGCCAGGTTGACGCCGTGGCAGCCGAATGGCGCCAGCAGCAGTGAACCCAGGGCAGTGACCGAAACGATTGGCCGTGCCGGCACCTGGTAGCCGGAGGTGCGCAGCACGGCGATGCCGGGCACCGACTGACCGGTGAGCGACACCAGGGCCAGAGGCAGGCCGATATTGACGATGGCCTGCCAGCTCCACTGTGGGCTGGTCCAGGTCGGCATGGTCATTTCCAGCACCAGGGCCTGGGTGTCCAATTGGCCCAGGCCGGCGGCGAGGCTGCAACCGACGATCAGCACCGAAAGAATCGCATAGCGCGGCGACAGGCGCTTGAACAGCAGGTAGCTCGCCAGCATCGACAGTACCAGCACGGGCTGCAGGCGGATCGAGCTGAACAGCTCGGCGCCGAAGCGGAACAGGATGCCGGCCAGCATCGCCGCTGCAATGGCCTTGGGCAAGCGATTCATCAGCTTGTCGAAGGCGCCGCTCAGGGCGATCAGGGCGATCAGCAAGGAGGCGACTAGGTAGGCGCCCACCGCCTGGGCCAGTGACACGCTCGGCAGCATCGAAACCAGCAGTGCCGCGCCGGGCGTGGACCAGGCGGTGATCACCGGCACCCGCAGTTTCCAGCTCAGCAGCAGGCCGGTCAGGCCACTGCCGATGGAGATGGCCCAGATCCAAGAGGCGGTCGCTGTGTTGTCCAGGCCTGCCTGATCGGCAGCCTGGAACACGATGATCAAGGGGCCTGCGTAGGAGATGATCACGGCTATCAGGCCGGCGACCAGGGCGGAGAGGGAAAAATCCTTTCTGAGGTTGTCCATGGCGAGTCCAGGTGAGTTTATTGATTCGATTGAGTCGATTCAAATTGAATCTATACGGTAACAATGCCTGAATTCAAGTGGGGCCGTTCTCACGCGGGTGCCGCTTACAACTTGAATCGCTCGAAAGATCGACTCAAGTCAGCCTGTGTGTTCAAATTTCAAACATTTCCAGCCCGGTAGCCGTCTCATGTGGGTCCCACGGATCAGCGAAAGCAATCAGCCTGTCTACCTGTCCATCGCCGATGCGCTGGCACATGACATCGCCAGTGGCGCGTTGCGGCGTGGCGAGCGCTTGCCGACGCTGCGCGAACTGGCGCAGGCGCTGGATGTCACGCCAGGCACCATCAGCCGCGCCTACACCGAAGCGTCGCGACGCGGTCTGACCCAGGGCGAGGTGGGGCGTGGTACCTACGTCCTCGACCGGATCGCCGACACCGGCGAGGCCCCTGTCGCTACCCGCGTGGCGCCCGCTGCCCGCGGCGAAGCGCTTGACCTGTCGATCATCAAACCCTACGGCGAAACCCTGCAGTACTGGTTGCGCAACGCGTTGACCGAGCTGGCCAATACCTCACGGTTGGAGCAGGTGCTGGACTACGCCCCCGACGGTGGCCATCCGGCGCACCGCGAGGCGGGCGCGCAATGGTTGCGCCAGTGGCTGCCGGGCGCGCAGTGGCAGCAGGTGGTCATCACCAGCGGCGCCCAGCACGGGCTGATGGTGGCGATCAGCGCCCTGACCGGGGCGGATGACCTGGTGCTGTGCGAGTCGCTGTGCTATCCGGGCATCATTTCCGTGGCCCACGGCCTGGGCCGCCGTCTGCGTGGCGTGCCGATGGACGAGCAGGGCATCATTCCCGAGGCCTTGCGCGAGATCTGCCAGCGAGAGCGGCCCGCGATGCTGGTGTGCGTGGCGACCTGCCAGAACCCGACCACGGCGATCATGTCCAACGAGCGCCGTGCCCAGATCGCGTCGCTGGCGGAGGAGTTCGACTTCCTGCTGCTGGACGATGACATCTACGGCTTCCTCGCCAGCGACCCACAGACCCGGCCGCTGGCGACTTTTGCCCCGCAGCGATCGATCTACCTCACCAGCCTGTCCAAGTCGGTCATGCCGGCGCTGCGCATCGGCTACCTGTACAGTCCGCCGAAGCTGCTGTCGCGCCTGACCGCCATGGTGCGCAGCACGGTGTGGATGCCTTCGCCGTTGACCGCGCAACTGGCCAGTCATGTAATCGGTGAAGGGTTGGACAGCCAGTTGATCCGCATGCACCGCGCCGAAGCGGCGGCGCGCCAGGCCATCGCCCGTGAAGTCTTCAGCAGTGCATCGCTGCAAAGCCAGCCGCACAGCTATCACCTCTGGCTGAACCTGCCCGATCCATGGCGCAGCGACGAGTTCGCCCTGCTCGCGCGGGCCAATGGCGTAGTGGTAATGAGTGCCAGTCAGTTCCAGGTGGAGCGTACGGGCGACCCACGTGGCGTGCGGGTGGTGCTGATGTCGCCGACCAGCCGGGAGGAGCTGCGCTTCGCCCTGACCCAGCTGGCCAGCCTGCTCGAGTCGGGGGATCCGAAGCGCTTCTACTGAGTCAGAGCTGGGCGCTGTAGCGTTTTTCGATGTCGCGGGCATCCGCCGAACTGAGGCTGCCATGCGACTGGCTGGCGTCCTGCGCCCGCTGTGCCTGCTGCTCAAGCTTGGCCTGGACTTTCATCTCGGCCTCTTCCTGAAGGCGTTGGGCGATTTGCTGGTCGATCATCATTTTCTTTTCCGGCGGTAGCGCGTCATATTCTTCCTTGGTCAGGCCAAGCTCCGCGAGCAGCTTTTCCTGAATCTTCTGCGCCGGTGACTTGCTCATGTAGACGCGAAACTCCTGCAGGGCGCCGGATGCTTCCTGTTTGCCCACGCTGGCCTGCTCCTGTTTCGCCGCGACGGGGTTCTGCAACATGACCATGAGCTTGGAAAAGGCTTCCTTGCGGTTGTCCTCGGCGTGCTGTTGCGAGGTGCCGCCTTGACTGTTCTGCTGCGCCGAAGCTTTGCCGCTGGCCGACACCAGCTGGAACGGGAATGGCTGCGCCGTGGGCTGTTCGTTACCGCTGCGCTGCTGTTGTTGCACGGACTGCCACCCCAGGCCGTTCGCTGTGATAAGCATGCTTCCTCCATGGATGAATCCTGAAAACGCGACGAAAGGGGCAAAAGCTGTGCCAGCAGGGAGCAGGGGCGAAATAGGCCGTCAGGACTATTCCGACAGCCAGTTCCTCGGAATATGCTTGCCGTGCAGAGGAACAGGATTGCCGCTTGCGGCAAACACAAGCATGTGTCGGCAGCACCGGTCACGGGGCGCAGTTGCTGGACAACAGGGAGCGGGTCCATGATTCAGGCAGCAAAGCCACTACCGGCTGGCTTCACCGAGCAGCAATTGCACACCTTGTTCGATTTGATCAGCGACGGCATCTGGGATTGGGATGCCAACAACGGCTACGTCTACCGCAATCCTGGCTGGTACGCGATGCTCGGCTACGCCAGCCATTCGCTGGACAATTCCGTGTTGACCTGGGAAAGCGTGATCCACCCCGAGGACTACCCGCGGGTGATGGCGCATTTCGAGGCATATATCAACCAGCGCAATGAGCGCTATCGCATCGAGTACCGTTGCCGTTGCCAGGACGGCAGCTACCTGTGGATCGAAGACAGTGGCCATATCATCGCCCGCAACGCCGATGGCTCGGTGGCGCGCATGCTGGGTGCTCACCGCAATATCGACCCGGGCAAGCGGCTGGTGGCGGAACTTGAGCAGCGTAACCTGTCCCTGGAAAGCCAGGTGGCCGAGCGCACCCGCGAACTGTCCTGGGTCAACCAGCAGTTGCAGCGCCAGCTCGACGAAAATCGTGAGTTGGCCGAGCGTGACGCCCTGACCCGCACCGCCAATCGCTATCGCCTGGAAAAGACCTTGGAGCAGGCGTGCGAGCGTGCCCGGCGCTTTCGCGAACCGCTGGCGTTGATCGCCATGGATCTGGACGACTTCAAGCCGATCAACGATCTGCACGGCCATGCCCGTGGCGATGCGGCGCTGGTCGAGGTCACCGAGCGGATCCGCCAGTGCCTGGGAGAGCAGGACCTGCTGGCGCGCTGGGGCGGCGATGAGTTCGTGGTGGTCTTGCCGCGGACTTCACTGGCGCAGGCGCGCGAAGCGGCCCAGCGAATCCGAGAGGTGCTGGCCGAGGTGCCGCCGATTGGCCAGTGCCAGCTGACCATGAGCTATGGCGTGGTGCAGTGGCGGGAAGGGGAGGATCGGCACGATCTGCTGGCCCGTGCCGACAACGCACTGTACCGGGCCAAGGCGGCCGGCAAGAACGTTGTCGCCGAATGAAAAAAGACCCGCGGCGCCAGGGGCGCGGCGGGCCAAATCGGCGATTGCCGCTTCAGTGTCAGGTCAGATGTGCAGGGCGTGCCCCAGGGCGCGCAGCGCCGCTTCCTGCACCGCCTCGCCCAGGGTCGGGTGGGCGTGGATGGTGCCGGCGATGTCTTCCAGGCGAGCGCCCATCTCCAGCGACTGGGCGAAGGCGGTCGACAGTTCCGACACCGCCGCGCCCACGGCCTGCCAGCCGAGGATCAGGTGGTTGTCGCGACGGGCCACCACGCGCACGAAGCCGGTCTTCGATTCCAGGCTCATGGCCCGGCCGTTGGCGGCGAAGGGGAACTGCGCGACGATGCAATCCACGCCCTGCTGGCTGGCGTGTTCCGGGGTCTGGCCGACCACCACCACTTCCGGATCGGTGAAGCACACCGCGGCGATCGCGCTCGGTTCGAAGCGTCGGCTCTTGCCGGCGATGATCTCGGCGACCATCTCGCCCTGGGCCATGGCCCGGTGCGCCAGCATCGGCTCGCCGGCCACGTCGCCGATGGCCCAGACGTTGCGCATGCTGGTCTGGCAGCGCTCGTCGATGGCGATGGCCGCGCCGTTCATCTTCAGGTCCAGGCTTTCCAGGCCGAAGCCCTTGGTACGAGGGCGACGGCCCACGGCCACCAGCACCTGGTCAGCCTCAAGGCGCAGCTGGCCACCCTGGCCGTCGCTGGCCAGCAGGCAGCCGTCGGCATAGCCTTCGACGCTGTGGCCCAGGTACAGGGCGATGCCGAGTTTCCTGATCGAGTCGGCCACCGGCGCGGTGAGTTCGGCGTCGTAGGTCGGCAGGATGCGTTCGCGGGCCTCCACCACGCTGACCTTGGCGCCAAGCTTGCGGTAGGCGATGCCCAGTTCCAGGCCAATGTAGCCGCCGCCGACCACCACCAGGTGCTGGGGCAGCGCCTTGGGCGCCAGGGCCTCGGTGGACGAGATGATCGGCCCGCCGACCGGCAGCATCGGCAGTTCGACGCTGTTCGAGCCGGTGGCCAGCAGCAGGTGCTCGCACTGGATGCGCTGGCCATCGACCTCGACATTCTTGCCGTCGAGGATCTTCGCCCAGCCATGGATCACCTTCACGCCGTGCTTTTTCAGCAGGGCGGCGACGCCGCTGGTGAGGCGATCAACGATGCCGTCCTTCCACTCGACGCTGCGCGTGATGTCCAGCCGCGGCGAGGCCACGCTGATGCCCAACGGCGAAGGCTCGGTGTAACGGCTGGCCTGGTGGAACTGCTCGGCCACGTGAATCAGCGCCTTCGAGGGAATGCAGCCGATGTTCAGGCAGGTACCGCCCAGGGCCTGGCCTTCGACCAGCACGGTGGGGATGCCCAGTTGCCCGGCGCGGATGGCGGCCACATAGCCGCCGGGGCCGCCGCCGATGATCAGCAGGGTGGTGTTGATTAGCGCTTGCATGATCACTCCACAAACAGGCAGGCGGGCTGTTCCAGCAGGCCGCGCACGGCCTGGATGAACAGGGCGGCATCCATGCCGTCGACCACGCGGTGGTCGAACGAGCTGGACAGGTTCATCATCTTGCGCACAACGATCTGGCCATCGATCACCACCGGCCGTTCAACCATGCGGTTGACGCCGACGATCGCCACTTCCGGGGTGTTGACCACCGGGGTGCTGACGATGCCGCCCAGGGCGCCGAGGCTGGTCAGGGTGATGGTCGAGCCGGACAGCTCCTCGCGGCTGGCCTTGTTGTTGCGCGCGGCGTGGGCGACACGGGCAATCTCGCTGGCGTTGCTCCACAGGTTGCCGGCCTCGGCGTGGCGCAGTACCGGCACCATCAGGCCGTTGTCGCCCTGGGTGGCGATGCCGACATGCACCGCGCCGTGGCGGGTGATGACCTGGGCCTCGTCGTCGTAGGTGGCATTGATCTGCGGGAAGTCGCGCAGGGCGACGACCATGGCGCGCACCAGGAACGGCAGCAGGGTCAGCTTGCCGCGGCTGTCGCCATGCTTGGCGTTGAGCTGCTGGCGCAGGGCCTCGAGGGCAGTGACGTCGACCTCTTCGACATAGCTGAAGTGGGCGACGCGACGCTTGGCGTCCTGCATGCGCTGGGCGATCTTGCGGCGCAGGCCGATCACCGGTACCTGCTCGCTGTCGGTGCGCTTGCCGTAGCCGCCCGGCGCCTGGCCGGCGCTGCTTTGCGGCTTGCTGATGAAGGCGTCGAGGTCTTCATGCAGGATGCGCCCGGCCGGGCCGCTACCATGCACGTAGCGCAGCTCGATCCCGGCGTCCAGGGCGCGCTTGCGCACGGCCGGTGACGCCAGTGGCTTGTCGTGGGCCTCGCGCGGCACGATAGGCGCGGCGGCGTGGGTCGCGGCAACCTGGGGTTGTGCTTCGATGCGTGGCTCGGGTTGGGCCACGGCCTTGACCTGCGCCGGTTCCGGTTCCGCCGGCTTGGCCTGTGGCGCGTCGACATGGTTGCCGCTGCCTTCGACCTCGATGCGGATCAGCTCGCTGCCGACCGCCATCACTTCACCCGGCTGGCCACCCAGGGCCAATACCTTGCCGCTCACCGGCGAGGGGATTTCCACGGTGGCCTTGTCGGTCATGACATCGGCCACCACCTGGTCCTCGGCGATCATGTCGCCGACCTTGACGAACCATTCCACCAACTCGACCTGCGCGATGCCTTCGCCAATGTCCGGCATCTTGATGACGTGCGTGCCCATTCAGACCTCCATGACCCGTTTCAGTGCCGCGCCTACCCGCGAAGGGCCGGGGAAGTAGGCCCATTCCTGTGCGTGGGGGTAGGGGGTGTCCCAGCCGGTGACGCGCTCGATCGGCGCCTCGAGGTGATGGAAGCAATGCTCCTGGACCAGCGACACCAGTTCGGCGCCGAAACCGCAGGTACGGGTGGCCTCGTGCACGACCACGCAGCGACCGGTCTTCTTCACCGACGCGACGATGGTTTCCAGGTCCAGCGGCCACAGGCTGCGCAGGTCGATGACCTCAGCGTCGACGCCGCTCTCCTCGGCGGCCACCTGCGAGACATACACGGTGGTGCCGTAGGTCAGCACGGTGACGTCGTTGCCCGGGCGGGTGATCGCCGCCTTGTCCAACGGCACCGTGTAGTAGCCATCCGGCACCGCGCTGTGCGGGTGCTTGGACCACGGGGTTACCGGGCGGTCGTGGTGGCCGTCGAACGGGCCGTTGTACAGGCGCTTGGGCTCGAGGAAGATCACCGGGTCGTCGCATTCGATCGAGGCGATCAACAGGCCCTTGGCATCGTACGGGTTCGACGGCATGACGGTGCGCAGGCCGCAGACCTGGGTGAACATCGCCTCGGGGCTTTGACTGTGGGTCTGGCCGCCGTAGATGCCGCCACCGCAGGGCATGCGCAGGGTCAGCGGCGAGATGAACTCGCCGGCCGAGCGATAGCGCAGGCGGGCCATCTCCGAGACGATCTGGTCGGAGGCGGGGTAGAAGTAGTCGGCGAACTGGATTTCGACCACCGGACGCAGGCCATAGGCGCCCATGCCCACGGCGGTGCCGACGATGCCGCTCTCGGAGATCGGCGCGTCGAACACGCGGGACTTGCCGTACTTGGTCTGCAGACCTTCGGTGCAGCGGAACACGCCGCCGAAGTAGCCAACGTCCTGGCCGTAGACCACCACGTTGTCATCGCGCTCGAGCATGACATCCATGGCCGAGCGCAGGGCCTGGATCATGGTCATCGTGGTGGTGGACATGGCGTTTTCCAGATGGATGCTGTTGTTGTGATCGTTCATCTCAGACCCCCAGTTCCTGGCGCTGACGGCGCAGGTGGTCGGGCATTTCCTTGTACACGTCCTCGAACATCGAGGCGGCGCTGGGGATATGGCCATTGCTCAGGGTGCCGAACTGCTCGGCGTCCTTCTGCGCCTTGATCACCTCGGCCTCAAGCTCCGCGGTGACCGCCTGGTGCTCTTCCTCGGACCAGTGGCCGAGCTTGATCAGGTGTTGCTTCAGGCGGGCGATCGGATCGCCCAGCGGGAAGTGGCTCCAGTCGTCGGCCGGGCGGTACTTGGACGGGTCGTCCGAGGTCGAGTGCGGGCCGGCACGGTAGGTAACCCACTCGATCAGCGTTGGGCCCATGCCGCGGCGGGCGCGTTCGGCGGCCCAGCGCGAGGCGGCGTAGACGGCGATGAAGTCGTTGCCGTCGACCCGCAACGAGGCGATGCCGCAACCCACGCCACGACCGGCGAAGGTGGTCGACTCGCCACCGGCGATGGCCTGGAAGGTCGAGATCGCCCATTGGTTGTTGACCACGTTGAGGATCACCGGGGCGCGGTAGACGTGGGCGAAGGTCAGGGCGGTGTGGAAGTCCGACTCGGCGGTGGCGCCGTCGCCGATCCATGCCGAGGCGATCTTGGTATCGCCCTTGATCGCCGAGGCCATGGCCCAGCCGACTGCCTGGACGAACTGGGTGGCCAGGTTGCCGCTGATGGTGAAGAAGCCGGCTTCGCGCACCGAGTACATGATCGGCAGCTGGCGGCCCTTGAGCGGATCACGGGTGTTGGACAGCAGCTGGCAGATCATGTCCACCAGCGACACCTCGCGGGCCATCAGGATGCTCTGCTGGCGGTAGGTGGGGAAGCACATGTCGGTGCGGTTCAGGGCCAGGGCCTGGCCGCTGCCGATGGCTTCCTCGCCCAGGCTCTGCATGTAGAAGGACATCTTCTTCTGGCGCTGGGCGACCACCATGCGGCTGTCGAAGATGCGCGTCTTGAGCATGGCGCGCATGCCCTGGCGCAGCACCTGCGGGTCGATGCCCTCGGCCCAGGGGCCGACGGCGTCGCCATGCTCGTTGAGCACGCGCACGAGGCTGTAGGAGAGGTCTGCCGTGTCGGCAGGCTCCACATCGATAGGGGGTTTACGGACTTGACCGGCGTCGTTCAGGCGCAGGTAGGAGAAATCGGTCTGGCAGCCTGGCCGGCCTGTAGGCTCGGGCACATGCAGACGCAGGGGGGCGTACTCGTTCATGCTTTTTACGCTCGCTCGAATGTTGTTTTTGTGAGCTTTGAAGCGGCCGCTGCTGACTGCCTGCTTGTGACTGGCAGGTCAGCGTCTTTTTACATCATAGGGGGACGGCAAAAGAATTTTTCTCTCAAGTTCATTGCCTTTGCCCGGCGGCGCAGATAAACATTCCGTACAAACACAAAAACCAGGTCAATTTCTCTCATGCGTAAACTGGATCGAACGGATATCGGCATCCTCAACAGCCTGCAGGAAAATGCCCGCATCACGAACGCCGAGCTTGCGCGCTCGGTCAACCTGTCGCCCACGCCGTGCTTCAACCGGGTCAAGGCCATGGAGGAGCTGGGGGTGATCCGCCAGCAGGTCACGTTGCTATCGCCCGAGGCGCTGGGGCTGGATGTGAATGTGTTCATCCACGTCAGCCTGGAGAAGCAGGTGGAGCAGTCGCTGCACCGTTTCGAGGAGGAGATTGCCGAACGGCCGGAGGTCATGGAGTGCTACTTGATGACCGGGGATCCGGATTACCTGCTGCGGGTGCTGCTGCCGAGCATCCAGGCGCTGGAGCGCTTCCTCGATTACCTCACGCGCTTGCCCGGGGTGGCGAACATTCGCTCCAGCTTTGCGCTGAAGCAGGTGCGCTACAAGACCGCGCTGCCGTTGCCGGCCAATGGCATGACCCTGCGCGAGCAATGATCCGGGCAAGGTGCCTGGGGTGCTTGATATTTTAAACACCCCCGGCCTATGTTGTGTGCGTCGCCATTCCCGGCATGCGAACACAACAAGAAGGACAGCGTCATGACGACCGAAGGCCCGCGCACCCAGGCAGCGCTCCTCAAGGGCATCGATGAAATCGAATGCGTCACCCCCGACCTTAACGGCGTGCCTCGCGGCAAGGTGATGACCGCAGAGGGTTTCCTCGAGGGCCGCCGCCTGCAGATGGCCCGTGGGGTCCTGCTGCAGTGCATCATGGGCGGTTACCCGGCGGCCAAATTCTATGGCAGCGACGACGGCGATCTGGCGCTGGTGGCGGCGCCTTCACAGATCCACCGCCTGCCCTGGAGCGACGAGCCTCGGGCCCTGGCAATCTGCGACGCGGTGGAACTCGATGGCACGCCCTCGGGGCTGTCCAGTCGTGGCCAGCTCAAGGCGGTAATCGCCCGCTATGCCGAGCGCGGGCTGGCGCCGGTGGTGGCGACAGAGCTTGAGTTTTTCGTGTTTGCCGCCAACAGCGACCCGACCCAGCCATTCCAGCCGCCGCTGGGCAAGGACGGGCGTCGGGAATTGGGTCACTCGGCCTTCAGCGTCAGCTCCAACAACGGTCTGCGTCCGTTCTTCAACGAGGTGTACCGCTGCATGGCGGCGTTGGGGCTGCCGCGTGACACCTTCATGCACGAGATGGGCGTAAGCCAGTTCGAGATCAACCTGCTGCACGGTGACCCGTTGCTGCTGGCCGACCAGACCTTCCTGTTCAAGCACCTGCTCAAGGAGGTCGCGCTCAAGCATGGCCTGACCGTGGTGTGCATGGCCAAGCCGCTGGCGCACACGCCCGGCAGCTCGATGCATATCCACCAGAGCCTGGTCGACAGCGCCAGCGGGCGCAATGTATTCAGCGACGAGCAGGGCAGGGCGACCGACACCTTCCACCATTTCATCGGTGGCCTGCAGGCCTGCCTGGCCGACTTCACCGTGCTGTTCGCGCCGAACGTCAATTCCTACCAGCGTCTGTGCCACCCCTATGCGTCGCCGAACAACGCCTGCTGGTCCGAGGACAATCGCGCCGCGGGCCTGCGCATCCCGGCCAGCTCACCTGCGGCCCGGCGGGTGGAGAACCGCCTGCCGGGTGCCGACGCCAACCCCTACCTGGCACTCGCCGCGAGCCTTGCCGCCGGCCTGCATGGCATCGAGCGGCAGATCGCGCCAACGCCGGCGATCCAGGGCGAGTTCGAGGTGCCCGAGCACCTGAGCCTGCCCTGTACGCTGCACGCCGCGCTGGAGCGTCTCAAGCGCAGCAACCTGGCGCGGGAACTGTTCGGCAGGGAGTTCATCGAAGGCTACATCGCCACCAAGACCCTGGAGCTGAGCGATTTCTTCGATGAGATCACGCCCTGGGAGCGCCGCGTGCTGGCCGCGCAAGCCTGAGCGCGACACGACCGCTACTGGATGCGCCCCCGGCGGCCGATTTCGCCGCCGGGGGCCTGCGCCGTGGTGGATTTGCTTTTATGCTTGGCAGCATCCTCGCGCCACCAGATCAAGGAGCTTGACGGGACGTATGCGAAATATCTGGAAGCCGTTTCAGTCGTTGTACTTCGCCGCCCTGATGATGCTGATCGGTTCGGGTCTGCTCAGTACCTACCTGGCCCTGCGGCTGGCCGCCGACCATGTCGACAGCCTGTGGATCGGTGCGCTGATGGCGGCCAACTACTTCGGCCTGGCGGTAGGCGGCAAGGTCGGGCACCGGCTGATTGGCCGGGTCGGGCATATCCGCGCCTATGCCACCTGTGCCGGCATCGTCGGCGCGGCGGTGCTCGGGCACGGGCTGACCAGCTGGCTGCCGGCCTGGGTCGGGCTGCGCATGATCGTCGGCCTGGGGATGATGTGCCAGTACATGGTCATCGAGAGCTGGCTCAACGAGCAGGCCGATGCCAAGCATCGCGGCGCGGTGTTCAGCGGCTACATGATCGCTTCCTATCTGGGGCTGGTGCTTGGCCAGTTGATCCTGGTGGTGCATCCGCAGCTTGGGCCTGAGTTGCTGATGCTGGTGGCGATGTGCTTTGCCCTGTGCCTGGTGCCCGTGGCCATGACCAGGCGCATCCACCCCGCGCCGTTGCGGCCGGCGCCGATGGAACCGAAGTTTTTCATCAAGCGTGTGCCGCAGTCGCTGTCCACGGTACTTGGCTCGGGTCTGATCGTCGGTTCGTTCTATGGCTTGGCGCCCCTGTATGCGTCCAGCCAGGGGCTTTCCACCGAGCAGATCGGCCTGTTCATGGGCAGTTGCATTTTCGCCGGCCTGCTCGTGCAGTGGCCATTGGGCTGGTTGTCCGACCGCTATGATCGCGCCGTGCTGATACGTGGCGTGGCGATCGGCCTGGCCCTGGCCTCGGCGCCGCTGGCGATCCTGCCGGGTGTGCCGTTGGCGCTGTTGTTCGGCGTCGGTTTCGTCATTTCGCTGCTGCAGTTCTGTCTGTATCCCCTGGCAGTGGCGTTCTCCAACGACCATGTGGAGAGCGAGCGGCGGGTCTCGTTGACCGCCATGCTGCTGGTCACTTATGGCGTGGGCGCCTGCATCGGGCCGCTGGCGGCCGGGGTGCTGATGAAGCTGCTGGGCGCGCAGATGCTGTATGCCTTCTTCGTATTCTTCGCCCTGGTGCTGGTCTGGCGTATCCGGCCCAAGGCAGTCACCGGGCTGCACCAGGTCCAGGATGCGCCGCTTGGGCACGTGGCCATGCCGGCGGCGGGCTCGCCCTTGTCGGCGGCCCTTGACCCTCGTGTCGATGAGCAGACCGTGCAGGAGGTGATGCAGGCGCCGGTGGCGGCGGAAGATACCGAAGAGGAGACCGGCATGGAGCGGGAAAGCGAGACGAGTAAGTCAGCTACTCGCTGAATGCAAAACGCCACCCATGGGGTGGCGTTTGTCATGTCCTGGCAACGCTCAATAGTCGTCTTTGTCGAACCGCCGTGCCTCGCGTTGCAGTTGATAGACGAAACTCTCGATCTTGCGCTGAGCCTGACCGTTGAGGTTATGGAAGCGCACCCCGGCGAAGGTGGTGTTGATGCGTTCCTCGAAGTGCAGGTGACGCAGTTCTACCAGGGTGTCGGTCAGGCCCAGCGGGTTGCCGGCCTTGAAGCGCTCGTAGACCTGGCCCAGTTGCAGGCGGTCCTCGACATTGCCGTCGAAGCGCAGCTTGCAGCCGGTGGCGGAGATGTCCAGCAGTTTGCCGCGCAGGGCGCCATTGCCCTTGAGGTGGGCGCCGTCGAGGATGATGTCGACCAGTTGCGATAGCTTCAGCGCGGCGCGGAAGGCGTTGCGACGCTGGTGATAGGTCACTTCCTCGGGCAGTGGGCCGCGGTAGCAGCGATGGCCGTCGATCTCGGTGATGGTCAGTGGTGTGCTGGACTCCCAGGCGATGCGCACGCCGTCATGGAAGCCTTCGACGCGGAACGACTCGCCGTTCTCGATGTACTTTTCGCCATCGCGGGGGATCATTTCATCCAGTGCCAGGACGCCGTTGTCCCGGTCGACGTGCACCACATAGCTCTGGAACCGCTGGCTGCGCTCGTGGAAGCTGATGATCAGCGGGTCGTGGCTATCCAGCAACTGGCGCAAGTTGGCCGTGATCTCCAAAGGGGTGGTCAGCACCTTTGGTGGCTGGGGCGCATCGGATTCATTGAACACGGGTTATCAATCTCCAGGCAAAACGGCACACGCAAGTTACGGCATTTTGCCAGTATGCTCCGTGTCTTGATACAAATAAGATAGAACTAATCACACTTGGCTGAGTGCGCGGGGCTTGGCCATTGGCGAGGTGCCGCCACGGCTGTCGTAGAGCGACGGAGAATCGCCACCCTGAAGGATTCTGATCTGGTTCGCCGTGGTCTGTTGTTGCACCTGGATGATCCGGCCATTGGTCTCGTTGACCTGCCGACAGGCATCCATCAGCTCGCCCAGTGCATCGAGCCGGCTCATGATGGCCTCGCCATTGCTCGACTGTGCGGCCAGCGCCTGGGCACCTTCGCGGTCGGCGCTCAGGCCGAGCTCGAGGAGCAGCTGGCTGCGTCGCTTGCCCTGCTGCTCGAGCAAGATGATCAACGACTGCTTGCGGGCCAGGATTTGCTCCAGGGCCATCATGTCCCGACCGTGCAAGGCTATCGCTTCGTTCTGCAGAAGCTCGAGCAGTTCCTGCGTCGGCGCGATGTCGTTTTCAATCAGTTGCAGCAGGGTAGTGTCGTGCATGGCTAACTCTTGGCGTATTGCGTCCTTGAAGTCAGCGCGCCTGAAGGTCAGCGCTGGGCTTCGAAATCAAGCAGTTTGCTGGCGACCCGGTCGGCATCGACCTTGTAGCTGCCGTCTGCGATGGCCTGCTT
Organism: Pseudomonas sp. TE6283; assembly: GCF_054060555.1. NCBI lineage: Bacteria > Pseudomonadati > Pseudomonadota > Gammaproteobacteria > Pseudomonadales > Pseudomonadaceae > Pseudomonas > Pseudomonas sp. TE6283. The sequence goes on along the minus strand of NZ_JBSSDH010000006.1, from coordinate 211,615 downwards.
CAACTCGGCCACGCGGGCACTGTTGACGGTCGGCTGATCGCGCAGCTTGTCGCTGATCTTCTGCAATTGCTGGGCCTCTGGGCTCAGGTGTACCGCTTCTCCGCTGGCATTGGCGCGCTTTGGCGCTTCACTGGCTTCGCCGGCTTTTTCGGCGTTGCCTGGCGCGGCATTGCCGCGAACGCCGCCCGTGACGGACGGAGAGTTGTTGAGACGACTGAAGTCGATGACCATGTTCAGAACCCCTGGGAATTAGGACGCATGCCTGGTTTTCGGCCAGCCTGAGCAAAACTTTAGGTGTGAATGCATCAGGGCCTCCAGGTACAGGTGCGCAACCCGATTTGTGACACAGTTTAGGGCGCGCGGTTCCACATCGCCAGCGTTCTGTCATTATCCCGACACGGTGTGTTACATGGCCACCTCGACCTGGCCGGGGCCTGTGACCCGCGCCTTGACCACGCGCCTGGAATTCAGGTTGCGCACGCGGATCTGCGTCTGCAGGCCGCCCTTGTCCAGTGCCTCGCCCGGCATGCGCACGCTCAGGCTGCCGCTGCGGGCGATGATCACCACATGGTCGCCCTTGCGTACCACCTCGGCCTGTTCCAGGTGCTGTTGCGTCAGTACCTGGTCGAGCACAGTGGGGCGCAGCAGCTTCATGCCCACGGCCTGGTCGAGCTGGGTCAGGTAGCCTGGACCGAGGCTGCCGACATCGCGCTCGCGCATGGCCACATCGCCTTCGGCCACCACGCTTTCGCGCTTCAGGGGGCGCGTCATGACCACCACATCGCGCAGCAGGCGGACCTGTGCCGGGACGAACACCGTCCAGGGCGCGGCACTGTCGCAGCGTACCCGTACCGTGACCCGCCCGAGCGGCGTCGAACTCTCCAGCGAGGCATCCAGTTGCTGGCTGCACTGGGGCATGCGCAGGCGCGGGTCCAGGGTATTGACCTGGATTTCGTAGCGGCCCGGGGTTTGAGTCGTCGCCAGATAATCCTCTACGGTGAACTCAAGAAACCCCTGAGTGACACCGATAAGCTGTTCAGGCAAGGTAAAAGAGTCCGCCAGCGTACGAATGCCGGGTGCCAGCAGGCACAGGGCGGCCAGTGAGCCGGTCAGCAGGCGCGTCAGTCGTCGGAAATTTGTCGTTTTCGTGTACATGGCGTTCAAAAAAGCAAAGCCCGTGCCGATTCGGTACTTAGGCAATCGTTGAAGGAGTCTGGCATGGCTGGAGTGATGGATTCGGTCAACCAGCGCACGCAACTGGTGGGGCAGAACCGCCTGGAGCTGTTGTTGTTTCGCCTCAATGGCGATCAGCTCTACGGCATCAATGTGTTCAAGGTGCGGGAGGTGCTGCAGTGCCCGGACCTGACGCTGCTGCCCAGATCCCATCCGGTGGTGCGCGGTGTGGCCAACATTCGGGGGGCGACCATCCCGATCCTTGACCTGTCGATGGCCACTGGCCTTCCGCAGTTGAAGGAAGAAACGCGCAACAGTTTCGTGATCATCACCGAGTACAACACCAAGACCCAGGGCTTCCTGGTGCACTCGGTCGAGCGCATCGTCAACATGAACTGGGAAGAGATCCATCCGCCACCCAAGGGCACCGGGCGCGATCACTACCTGACCGCCGTGACCCGGGTCGACAATCGCATGGTCGAGATCATCGATGTCGAGAAGGTGCTGGCCGAAGTGGCGCCGTCGTCCGAGTCGGTGTCCGAGGGGGTGATCGATGCCGAGGTGCAGGACAAGGCGGTGATGTTGCGGGTGCTGACGGTCGATGACTCGTCGGTGGCGCGCAAGCAGGTGAGCCGTTGCCTGCAGACCGTGGGGGTCGAGGTGGTGGCGCTCAACGACGGTCGCCAGGCCCTGGACTACCTGCGCAAGCTGGTGGACGAGGGCAAGCGTCCGGAGGAAGAGTTCCTCATGATGATCTCGGATATTGAAATGCCGGAAATGGACGGCTATACCCTCACGGCGGAGATCCGCAGCGATCCGCGTATGCAAAAGCTGCACATCTGCCTGCATACTTCGCTGTCCGGGGTATTCAACCAGGCGATGGTCAAGAAGGTCGGTGCTGATGACTTCCTGGCCAAGTTCAGGCCGGACGACCTTGCCCAGCGCGTGGTCGATCGGATCAAGGCGAGTCATTGAAACGGCCGGGGCCCGTCCCCGGCGCTAGCGATTTAAGAAGAGGCGGCAGCATTGTCTACGGGTAATTTGGATTTCGAACAGTTCCGGGTCTTCCTGGAGAAAGCCTGTGGCATCCTGCTGGGCGAGAATAAGCAGTACCTGGTCTCCAGCCGTCTCAACAAGCTGATGGAGCAACAGGGCATCAAGTCGCTGGGCGAATTGGTGCAGCGCATCCAGACCCAGCCACGCAGTGGTTTGCGCGAGCAGGTGGTCGATGCCATGACCACCAACGAGACGCTGTGGTTTCGCGACACCTACCCGTTCGAAGTGCTCAAGAGCAAGGTGATCCCGGAGTTCATCAAGAACAATCCGGGCCAGCGCCTGCGCATCTGGTCGGCGGCCTGTTCGTCGGGGCAGGAGCCGTATTCGATCTCGATGTCGATCGACGAGTTCGAGCGCACCAACCTCGGCCAGTTGAAGATGGGCGCGCAGATTGTCGCCACCGACCTGTCCGGCGCCATGCTCAACAACTGCAAGACTGGCGAGTACGACAGCCTGGCCATTGCCCGTGGCCTGTCACAGGAGCGCCTGCAGCGCTACTTCGACCCCAAGGGGCCGGGGCGCTGGGCGGTCAAGCCGCCGATCCGCAGTCGCGTCGAGTTCCGTTCGTACAACTTGCTCGACAGCTATGCGCCGCTGGGCAAATTCGACATCGTGTTCTGCCGCAACGTGCTGATCTACTTCTCGGCCCAGGTCAAGAAGGACATCCTTATGCGCATTCACGGCACCCTCAAGCCTGGTGGCTACCTGTTCCTTGGCGCGTCCGAGGCGCTCAACGGCCTGCCGGACCACTACCAGATGGTCCAGTGCAGCCCGGGGATCATCTACCAGGCCAAGTAAGGCTGGGCGAAAAAAGGCCGGTATCCTGCGATACCGGCCTTTTTGTTTTCGCTGCGGGCTTGCCTGTGATGGCGTGTCAGAACGCGTAGCGCAGCCTGGCCGAGAACACGTCGGCATCGAAGCCCGACTTGCCCACGTAGTCATAGCTGACGCCGACGCTCACCGCACCCAGCTTGTAGTCCGCACCCAGCCCGGCCTCGTAGCTGTTGCGCGCCACGCTGGCGCCGTGGCTTACGAAGGGTGTGCTGCCAAGCACGAAGGTCGCGGTGTTCTGCACAGGGTCGGCGGCAAAGTCGTGATACGCCATCATCTTCAGTTGCGGCTCCAGGGTGCCGGCGCCGAGCGGCAGTTGGCTGGCCACGAGCACGCCGACGCCCAGTTCGATGGCCTCGTAGCGTTGTGCCTCGACCTTGAGCGCGGCCGACGAGCCTTTCTCGTTGAAGCTGTCGATGTCGACGCGGGTGTAGCGCGCCGCCAGGCGTGGTTCGACCAGCAGTCGCGGATTCAGCTGCCAGCTGTAGCCGCCCACCAGGTTCAGGCCCAGTAGGTTGCTGTCATAGTCCGACTTGGCCCGGGTGCCGGCGATCTCGCGCTTGCCTTCGTTGTCGTTGATGCCGTAGGTCAAGCTGGCGTCGACGAAGTAGTTGTCCAGGGTGTAGATGCCATACAGCGAGAAGGCATGGCTCTGTACCTGGGTCTTGTTGCCGCGTTGGCTGTTGATGTCGCTGTCGATGAGGCTGTAGGTCGCGCCGAGCGTGAACTGGTCGTCAAGCTGGGCATCGGCGCCGACCGCCATGCCGCGGCTGTAGGCGTTGTAGCCGGCAATGTCATCGCGCTGTTGCTGGCTGGCGTCGCTGTACAGCGACTGCATCCACACGCCGGAGGCGCGGCGTGCTTCGCTGGCGTGAGGGGCGCGCAGGCTGCTGGAGCGGCTGGCGATGGCGTTGCCGATCAGTCGCTGGCTGGCCATGGCGGCCTGGCGGGCGCCGTCGCTGACGTCCGGTGCCAGTTGCTCGGCGAGCCTGGCCAGTCGAGCCTCGTCGGCGCCGGCGGCAGCGAGGAACAGCGGATCCTGCTTGCCCAGGCGTGCCAGCAGGCCGGACTCGGCCAGGTTGCCCAGGGCTTGACGCGCGTTGCTGTCGCCCCCTTGCCCGGCCACGATCTGTTCGAGGCGCTCGGTGGGCTGGGTGCTGACGACGGCATAGACCTTGTTGTCCTCGAGGGTGCTGCTCGTGACGTTGAGCATCACCGAGGTGCTGACGACCTTGGGGGTGCCGCTGGCGTCGAGCACCTTCACCTGGCCGGCCTCGAGCAGCAGGTAGCGCGTGCCGCCGGCCTGGAAATCATCGCCTTCGGGGGTCAGGGCGATCCTGGTGTTCTGGCCGAATTCCGTGGTGCCGCTGACCCTGACGATCGCCTCGTTGGGGATGGTCATCTCGGAGAGCAGCAGGCCCATCGCCGAGTTGTCGGCCACGCGCAGGTTGCCGTCGATGCGGGTGTGGTCGGAGTCGAAGTGGAGCGTGACGGCAGGATCGCCGGCGCTGCCGACATCGATCCAGCCATCGTTCACCAGGCGGATGTCGGCACTCCCGCGGTTGATGACGGTGGTGCCGTAGGTGCTGTCGCCCTCGACTTCGATGTTGGCTATTCCGCTCAGGGTGCCATAGGTCTCGCTGCCTTCGCGCAGGATCAGTTCGACCGGATGGTTGCTCGCGCTGGCGTCGATGGCGACGTCGGCCCAAATACCGCCGCTGTTGTAGATGTTGAGGTCGCCATTGGCCTTCTGCCAGGGCTGCATGCCAGGACCATCGAGGGCGACATTGCCGATCCTGATAGCGGTGCCGCTGGTTGTGACCCGGCCGGTGTTGACGACATGCTGCCCGAACGTGTCGGTCAGGGTCGCGCCATCGAGCAAGATGCCCTCGCTGCTGGCAAAGAGCTCGCCGTGGTTCTGGACGCCGGCAAGCACGGCACTGATCCCGCGACTGTCGGGGCTGGAGCTGGCCAGGATGCCGATGGCGTTGCTGCCGCTCGCACGGATGGTGCCGCGGTTGATGACCTTGCCCTCCAGGTTGGCGCCGGCCACGTTGATGGCGCGCGCTACAGGCGAGGAAGCCTCGATGAGCGCCCCCTCGGCATTGATCACGTCGCCCCTGATCAGCGTGGTGCCGGTGTTGGGGGAGGCCAGGTCAATACCGTGGTTCTGCACGCCGCTGACTGCGAAGGCGCCAGCGGTGGACTTGAGCTGGCCCAGGTTACGCAGGTCGCCGTCCAGGATGCTGGCCCGCAGACGCAGGGCCGCACCACCACTGCTGCTGGTCTTGACGTTGCCGAGTTGGAGCAGTTCCCCGCTCAGGTTGCTGCTGGCGAGGTGGATACCATCACTGTCATGTGTCGTGGCGATGACCGTCTGGTCGTTGTCGTTGACGGTGCTGTTGAAAGTGAGGTCACCCATGACCCGGGTGTCGAACAGGTGGATGGCGCTCTTGTCCTGGCCGGTGAAGCTGCCGGCAAACGCCAGGTCGTCGTTGATGACCTGGTGTTCGCTGCGAAATCCACTGTCGTTCAGGGTGACGGTCTGAGCCAGGGAGGGCAGGGGCGCAGCGCTGATGGCCAGTGTAAGGAGGGTCTTGCGGAAGGTTGGCAAAGCCACGGCTTCTATCCTTGGAAAACAGTAAAAAGTCGTCGCGCATCCATGCGTGGGTAGAAACCATTGGCTTTCGAGAAGGGTGGCTTCGTGCCACAGCGCTGCGCAGGACGCGAATCCTACCGCGAATAATGGCTAATGGTCATTATTGTTTGACGTCAATTTTTTGTTTTGCCGCTTTTGCCGCCTGGCAATTGCCGCTTGTTGCGTTCGAAGCGGAAGCACTTTGCCGCTTTTCTGGCATGCCCATCCTGTGCTGAGCCCGTTGGGCCCCTGTTTATCGGGGTTGTGGTGGTTGGCACAGCCCTTGCTAAAGCCTAAGCCAACGAAACTCTGGTCAACCTCCGAAGGTTTCCCCGATATGAGCATCAGCTTCGACAAAGCGCTCGGCATCCACGAAAAGGCGCTGGGCTTTCGCGCCCAGCGTGCCGAGGTGCTGGCCAACAACATCGCCAACGCCGACACGCCGAACTACAAGGCGCGCGACATGGACTTCTCGTCGGTGCTCGCCGCCGAGGCCGACAAGCAGCAGAACGGACGCATCGCCCTGGACCGCACCAACAGCCGTCACATCGAGGCCGAAGGCCTGGCGATGATGGACGACACGTTGCAGTACCGCACCCCGATGCAGCCGTCGATCGACCAGAACACCGTGGACGCGCAGATCGAGCAATCGAACTACACCGAAAACGCCGTTGGCTTCCAGGCCAGCTTCACCCTGCTCAACAGTAAATTCAAAGGGCTGGTATCGGCCCTGCGTGGAGAGTGACCATGTCCCTTGCCAGTGTCTTCAATATCGCCGGTAGCGGCATGAGCGCGCAGAATACGCGCCTTAACACCGTCGCTTCGAACATCGCCAACGCCGAGACGGTGTCCTCGAGCATCGACCAGACCTACCGCGCTCGTCATCCGGTGTTCGCCACCACCTTCCAGCAGGCCCAGGGCGGCGCGGGCCAGTCGCTGTTCGAGGATCAGGGCGAGGCGGGGCAGGGCGTCCAGGTCAAGGGCATCATCGAGGACCAGAGCAACCTCGAGGCCCGCTACGAGCCGAACCACCCGGCGGCGAACAAGGACGGCTACGTCTACTACCCGAACGTCAACGTGGTCGAGGAGATGGCCGACATGATCTCCGCCAGTCGCGCGTTCCAGACCAACGCCGAGCTGATGAACACCGCCAAGAACATGATGCAGAAAGTGCTGACCCTGGGTCAGTAAGCAGGGAGCCGTAATGACTACCACCAATACCGATACCAAGGTCGGCAGCGGCTATCTGGATTCGCTGCAGAAGCCTGCCAACAAGAACAACGCCAGCACCGGCCAGGCCGGCAGCGCGCTGGGCAAGGATGCGTTCCTGCAGTTGCTGGTGACGCAGATGAAGAACCAGAACCCGCTGGATCCCCAGGACAACGGCGAGTTCGTCGCGCAGCTGGCCCAGTTCAGCAGCCTCGAGGGCATCCAGTCGCTGAAGGAGTCGGTCGACGGCATCCTCACCGGCATCGGTTCGTCCCAGGCGCTGCAGGCCACCTCGCTGGTCGGCCGCTCGGTGATCGTGGCGAGCGACAAGGCGGTGGTCGACACCACCAAGAGCTTCAATGGCCAGGTCGTGGTGCCGTCGAACATCACCGAGGGCAAGGTAACCATCAAGGACAAGGATGGCAACGTGGTCAAGACCATCGACCTGGGGGCGCGCAAGGCCGGTACCGCCGACTTCATCTGGGACGGCAAGAACGAGAAGGGCGAGGCGGTCGAGCCGGGCACCTATACCTTCAGTGCCGAGACCAAGGTCGACGGCAAGGCCAAGACGCTGGCCACGCTGCTGCCGGCCAAGGTCAACAGTGTCAGCTTCCAGAACGGCAGCGAGATGATGCTCGACCTGGCCGGTATCGGCAAAGTCGGCATCTCCAAAGTAACCACCATCGGAATCTAACGCCGCAGCATCGGCACAAGGAGCGAGTAAATGTCTTTCAATATCGGCCTTAGCGGTCTCTACGCGGCGAACAAGGCTCTGAACGTTACCGGCAACAACATTGCCAACGTCGCCACCACCGGTTTCAAATCGTCGCGCGCCGAGTTCGGCGACCAGTATTCGCAGTCCATCCGTGGCACCGCCGGCGGCAAGACCCAGGTGGGCAGCGGCGTGAAGACCATGGCGGTCTCGCAGATGTTCAACCCGGGCAACATCAATGGCACCGGCCAGGCGCTGGACATGGCCATCGACGGCAACGGTTTCTTTGCCCTGAATGACAACGGCTCGCGTATCTATACCCGCTCCGGCGCCTTCTACAGCGACAAGGAAGGCTACGTGGTCAACGCCAACGGCGCCAACCTGCAGGGTTATCCGGTGGATGAAAACGGCAAGGTCATCCAGGGGTCGCTGACCAACCTGAAGATCGATACCTCGAACCTGTCGCCGAAGCCGACGGGTCGCATTTCCGAAACGGTCAACCTGAACTCCAGCGACGCAGCGCCGACGGTTGCGCCGTTCGATCCGACCAATGTCAAAAGCTACAACTACACCTTCAATACCCCGGTCTACGACAGCCAGGGCAACGAACACCAGATGAACCAGTACTTCGTCAAGGATGCCGGTACCAACTCCTGGACCATGTACACCACCATCGATGGTCGCAATCCAGCCGACCCCACCTTGACAGATCCGCTGGAGAACAAGCTGCCGTTCACCTCGGCAGGCAAGCTGGATACCGCCGCAATGGCTGCCGGGCCGGTCGCAGACGGCTTGACCGTCGCTGCCGACAAGACCTTCCAGCTGACCAACTGGGTGCCGGCCGAGAAGAATGCCGCGGGTACCTGGGTAGGCAACGGTGCCACCGCGCGCACTGGCGGCGTCACCCTGGACATGCTGGCCACCACTCAGTACAACGCGGCCTCGGCCACCACGGCCAAGGACCAGGATGGCTATGCCACCGGTGAGCTCGCCGGCCTGACCGTGGATCAGAGCGGCAACATGTTCGCCAACTTCACCAATGGCCAGAACAAGGTCATCGGTCAGGTGGTGATCGCCAACTTCGCCAACCTGCAGGGGCTGACCCCGGTCGGCGCCACCGCCTGGAAAGAGTCCTACGCTTCGGGCGTGCCGATCATCGGCGAGCCGGACACCGGTACCCTGGGTCGTATCGCGGGCAGTTCCCTGGAAGACTCCAACGTCGACCTGACCGGCGAGTTGGTCAACCTGATCAAGGCGCAGAGCAACTACCAGGCCAACGCCAAGACCATTTCCACCGAAAGCACCATCATGCAGACCATCATCCAGATGACCTGATGATCGTGGCGTGAAAAAGCCCCTGCTTGCGGGGGCTTTTTCACGTCTGGCACAGCGGAGGGCAAAGCCATGAAGAAACTGTCGATGCTCGTGGCGGTGGCGGGCGCACTGCTGATCGCGCTCTCGCTGCGCGCCGCGCCGGCGCCCTGGTATCAGTGGCAAAGCCTGGCGACCGGGCGCTACATGTGCTCGGCCACCGATCCGGGCGAGGGCTGGAAGCGTCATTCCGGGCCTTACAACAATGGCGCGTGTCGGAACAACTGACGGGGGGTTGCCGCCTGCGGCAAACATTCGCCGACAAACTGACGCTTTTTGCCTTGGCGTGGCCCTGAATACCCCGTACTAAAAGGGTTGCGTAAGCTTGGTTCGATATTTGCTTTACCCTTGCCAACGATAGCGCGGCAAGGTTCGCGTAGAGGAGATGCTGTGGACAAGATGCTTTACGTGGCCATGACCGGCGCCAGCCAGAACGCGCTGGCGCAGAAGGCCCATGCCAACAACCTGGCGAACGTTTCCACCAACGGCTTCCAGCGTGACCTGGAGCAGGCGCGTTCGATGCCGGTGTTCGGCGACAGCTTTCCGGCACGCGCCTTCGCCATGACCGAGCGCCCGGCCACCGATTTCAGCGAAGGCGCGCTGGTCGAGACCGGTCGCGAGCTGGATGTGGCGGTTGCCGGCAAGGGCTTCATCGCCGTGCAGGCGCCGGACGGCAGCGAAGCCTACGTGCGTACTGGCAGCCTGAACATCGACGCCCTGGGCGTGCTGCGTGCCGGCAACGGCATGCCGGTGATCGGCAATGGCGGTCCCATCGCCATTCCGCCGGAGCAGAAGGTCGAGGTCGGCGACGACGGCACCATCAGCATCCGCGCCATGGGCGAGGATCCGCGGGTGATGGCCGAGGTCGACCGGATCAAGCTGGTCAATCCGGATATCAAGGGGCTTACCAAGGGCCTGGACGGCATGATCCACACCACCAGTGGCCAGCCTGCCGACGCCGATGTCAACGTGCGGGTGGTCTCGGGTTTCCTGGAGTCGAGCAACGTCAACGCCGTCGAGGAAATGACCTCGGTGCTGGCGCTGTCCCGTCAGTTCGAACTGCACGTCAAGATGATGAACGCGGCCAAGGAAGGCGATGAAGCCATGGCTCGGGTTTTGCAAATCGGCTAATTACATTTGAACGGGTGCCGTAAAACAGGCGCACGAGGAGAACATTAAATGCTTCCGGCTCTTTGGGTCGCTAAAACCGGCCTGTCCGCCCAGGACACCAACCTCGCGGTCATCTCCAACAACCTGGCCAACGTCTCGACCACCGGCTTCAAGCGTGATCGTGCCGAGTTCCAGGACCTGCTCTACCAGATCAAGCGCCAGCCTGGCGCGCAGTCCACCCAGGACAGCGAGCTGCCTTCGGGCCTGCAGGTCGGTACCGGTGTGCGCATCGTCGGCACCCAGAAGAGCTTCAATGCCGGCAGCCTGCAGACCACTGAAAACCCGCTGGACATGGCGGTCAACGGTCGCGGTTTCTTCCAGATCCTGCAGCCCGACGGCACCGTGTCGTACACTCGCGATGGTACCTTCCACCTGAACTCCGACGGCCAGATCGTCACCGCCAACGGCTTTGCCCTGGAGCCGGCCATCGTCGTGCCGCCAGACGCGCAGACGTTCACCGTCGGCAAGGACGGCACCGTGTCGATCACCACCGTCGGCAACCCGGCCGCGCAGGTCATCGGCAACATCCAGACCGCCGACTTCATCAATCCGGCCGGTCTGCAGGCGATCGGTGGCAACCTGTTCCTGGAGACCGCCGCCAGCGGCGCGCCGCAGGTCGGCACCCCGGGCCTGAACGGCTTCGGCACCACCGAGCAGCAGACCCTGGAAGCGTCCAACGTCAGCACCGTCGAAGAGCTGGTGAACATGATCACCACCCAGCGCGCCTACGAGATGAACTCCAAGGTCATCTCCGCCGCCGACAAGATGCTGTCGTTCGTCACCCAGCAGCTGTAACCCCTGGCGGCCCGCCGGGTGCGGGCCGCTGACCATTCGCTCGCTGTTGCAGCGCCTGTTTTGCTTAGAGGTAAGCGTCATGAAACGTCTGTTGTCCGTTTTCGCCCTGGGGGGGGCGGTATCGTTGGCCGGTTGCGTCGCACCGACGCCCAAGCCCAACGATCCGTACTACGCGCCGGTCCTGCCGCGCACCCCGTTGCCGGCAGCGGCCAACAACGGCTCGATCTACCAGGCCGGTTTCGAGCAGGGCCTGTATACCGATCGCAAGGCGTTTCGGGTCGGTGACATCATCACCATCACCCTCAACGAGCGCACCTCGGCGAGCAAGAACGCAGGTTCCCAGATCCAGAAGAACAGCAAGGCCAACCTCGGTCTGACCTCACTGTTCGGTACCGTGCCGAACACCAACAACCCGTTGGGCAGTGGCGACCTCACCCTGGAGGCCGGCTACAGCGGTGACCGCTCCACCAAAGGTGACAGCAAGGCCACCCAGGGCAACACCCTGACCGGCTCGATCACCGTTACCGTGGCCGAGGTGCTGCCCAACGGCATTATCGCCGTGCGTGGCGAGAAGTGGATGACGCTGAACACCGGCGAAGAGCTGGTGCGCATTGCTGGCCTGGTGCGTGCCGACGACATCGCCACCGACAACACCGTGCCGTCCACCCGCGTGGCCGACGCGCGCATCACCTATTCGGGCACCGGCTCGTTTGCCGATGCCAGCCAGCCCGGTTGGCTGGACCGCTTCTTCATCAGCCCGCTCTGGCCTTTCTGAGTACGGATGACCATGTTCAACGCTAGGCGGTTGATTGCCGCGACACTACTTCTGTCCTGTGCCTTCGGCGCCCACGCCGAGCGCTTGAAGGATATCGCCAGCATTTCCGGCGTGCGGGCCAACCAGCTGATCGGCTACGGCCTGGTGGTGGGCCTGAACGGTACCGGTGACCAGACCACCCAGACCCCGTTCACCCTGCAGACCTTCAACAACATGCTGTCGCAGTTCGGCATCAAGGTGCCGCCAGGATCGGGCAACGTGCAGTTGAAAAACGTTGCCGCGGTGTCGGTGCATGCCGACCTGCCGGCCTTCGCCAAGCCGGGCCAGGTGATCGACATCACGGTGTCATCGATCGGCAACTCCAAGAGCCTGCGCGGCGGCAGCCTGTTGATGACGCCGCTCAAGGGTATCGACGGCAACGTCTACGCCATCGCCCAGGGCAACCTGGTGGTCGGTGGATTCGACGCCGAAGGCCGTGATGGCTCGAAGATCACCGTCAACGTCCCGTCGGCCGGTCGTATTCCCGGTGGCGCGTCGGTCGAGCGCGCGGTGCCAAGTGGCTTCAACCAGGGCAACAGTCTCACCCTGAACCTCAATCGCCCGGACTTCACCACCGCCAAGCGCATCGTCGACAAGGTCAACGAGCTGCTTGGCCCGGGCGTGGCCCAGGCCGTCGATGGTGGTTCGGTGCGGGTCACCGCGCCGATGGACCCGAGCCAGCGAGTGGACTACCTGTCCATTCTCGAGAACCTGGAGATCGATCCGGGGCAGGCTGTGGCCAAGGTCATCATCAACTCGCGCACCGGCACCATCGTCATCGGCCAGAACGTCAAGGTCTCGCCGGCGGCGGTGACCCACGGCAGCCTGACCGTGACCATCACCGAAGACCCGATCGTCAGCCAGCCGGGGCCGTTCTCCAACGGCCAGACCGCCGTGGTGCCACGCTCGCGGGTCAATGCCGAGCAGGAAGCCAAGCCGATGTTCAAGTTCGGCCCGGGCACCACGCTGGATGAGATCGTCCGCGCGGTGAACCAGGTCGGCGCGGCGCCGAGCGACCTGATGGCGATCCTCGAAGCCCTGAAACAGGCCGGTGCGTTGCAAGCCGACCTGATCGTGATCTGAGGACGCCTGGGATGAATCCGAAAAGCCTGATCTCCGGCGCGTCCGACAGCGGCGCCTTCACCGACCTCAATCGGTTGAGTTCGCTCAAAGCTGGCGATCGCGACAGCGAGGGCAACATCCGCAAGGTGGCCCAGGAATTCGAGTCGCTGTTCGTCAGCGAGATGCTCAAGGCGTCGCGCAAGGCCACCGATGTGATGGCCGACGAAGACAGCCCGATGAACAGCGACACGGTCAAGCAGTACCGTGACATGTACGACCAGCAGTTGGCGGTGAGCATGTCCCGTCAGGGTGGCGGCATCGGCCTGCAGGATGTGCTGGTGCGTCAGCTCAGCAAGCAGAAGCACAGCGTGAACTCCAGCCCGTTCCCGCGCATCGACGGTGCCGCCCCGGTGCTCTGGGGCAGTCGCGTGGCCGCGCCGGTGCACGGCGAGCAGCCCGCTGCCGGGCGCAACGACGTCGCTGCCCTCAATTCTCGGCGCCTGGCCTTGCCGGGCAAGCTGACCGACCGATTGCTGGCTGGGATCGTGCCGTCCGCCGCCGGTGTCGGCGCCGCGGGCAACGACACGGCCCTGCCCGGTCGCAGTGGCCCCACGCTCGCCGGCGTCGCCCGGGGCGACTGGCAGCCGGCGCAGACGTTCGCCGCGCCGCGCGAGGGTGTGCGCATTCTCGGCCGGGCCGTGGCCCAGCCGCCGCTGGCGCCGAGCAAGGCGTTCAGCGACAGCGATGCTTTCGTCGCCACCATGCTGCCGATGGCCGAGCAGGCGGCCAAGCGCATCGGTATCGACCCGCGCTACCTGGTGGCCCAGGCTGCTCTGGAAACTGGTTGGGGCAAGTCGGTCATGCGCAATCCCGACGGCAGTAGCAGCCACAACCTGTTCGGCATCAAGGCCACCGGTAACTGGCAGGGTGGCGAGGCACGGGCGATCACCAGCGAGTTCCGTGGTGGGCAGTTCGTCAAGGAGACGGCGGCGTTCCGTTCCTACGACTCCTACCAGGACAGCTTCCACGATCTGGTCAGCCTGTTGCAGAACAACAACCGCTATAAAGATGCCGTCGGCGCCGCCGATAACCCGGAACAGTTTGCAAGAGAGCTGCAGAAGGCTGGCTACGCTACCGATCCGGACTACGCCCGCAAGATCATCAGCATTGCCCGGCAGCTGCGGCCAACCCAGGAATACGCCATGGCCGGCACTAACACGAATCTATAAGGATTGAAGCATGTCTCTGATCTCGATCGGGCTTTCCGGCCTGAATGCCAGCCAGACCGCGCTGTCCATCACCGGTAACAACATCGCCAACGCGGCCGTCTCGGGTTACTCGCGTCAGCAGACCATCCAGACCACGGGGCCGTCGCACAATATCGGCACGGGCTTCGTCGGCACTGGTACCACGTTGTCGGATGTGCGTCGTATCTACAACGCCTACCTGGACAATCAACTGCAGACCTCCACCTCGTTGAATACCGATGCGGCGGCGTTCCAGGATCAGATCACCGGCATCGACAAGCTGTTGGCCGAAAGCGACACCGGTATCAGCTCGGTGCTGACCGCGTTCTTCTCGGCCCTGCAGACCGCTTCGGCCAAACCCAGCGACGTCGCCTCGCGCCAGTTGCTGCTGACCCAGGCGCAGACCCTGAGCAACCGTTTCAATGCCATCTCCAGCCAGATGAGCAAGCAGAACGACAGCATCAACAGCCAGCTGGACACCCTGTCGGGCCAGGTCAACAAGCTGACCTCGAGCATCGCTGATCTCAACAAGCAGATCACCCAGCTGTCGGCCTCCGGCGCCTCGCCGAACAACCTGCTCGACGCCCGCAGCGAAGCGGTACGCCAGCTCAACGAGCTGGTCGGCGTCACCGTGCAGGAGCGTGACGGCAACTACGACGTGTATCTGGGCAACGGCCAGTCGCTGGTCACCGGCAACCGCGCCAATACCCTGAGCGCCGTGCCGAGCGCCGCGGACCAGAGCCAGTACAGCCTGCAGATCAACTACCCGACCTTCTCCTCGGATGTCACCTCGGTGGTCACCGGCGGGCAGATCGGTGGCTTGCTGCGCTACCGCAACGACGTGCTCACCCCGTCGATGAACGAGCTGGGACGTGTCGCCCTGGTGGTGGCCGACAGCATCAACAGCCAGCTGGGGCAGGGCCTGGATGCCAACGCGCAGTTCGGCAGCGCGCTGTTCTCCAGCATCAACAGCGCCCTGGCGATCAGCCAGCGCAGCCTGGCCTCCGCGAACAACAGCGCAGGCTCCGGCAACCTGGATGTCACCATCGCCAACAGCGGCGCGCTCACCACCTACGACTACGAAGTCAAGTTCACCGGCCCCAACCAGTACAGCGTGCGCCGTTCCGACGGCACCGACATGGGCAACTTCGACCTGACCACCACGCCGCCGCCGGTGATCGACGGCTTCACCCTGAAACTGAATGGTGGCGGCCTGGCTGCCGGGGACAGCTTCAAGGTGAGCCCGACGCGCTCTGCGGCAGGGTCCATCAACACCGTTCTTACCGATGCCAACAAGCTCGCCTTCGCCGGGCCGATCAATGGCGTTGTGGGTAGTGGCAATACCGGCTCCGGCACCATCACCCAGCCAAACCTGGGAGCCAAGCTGGATATCTATGGTGGCGCCGACACTGCGCTGATCCAGGATTCGATCAAGCATTCCATGCCGGTACGCATGGTGTTCCAGGCCGCCAGCGGGGGTACGCAGGGCTACACCCTGTATGACTCCAAGGGTAACTCCATCGGCACAGGCACCATCGTGCCCGGTCAGGACAACAAGCTGACCATCAATGTGCCGATGCGCGATGCCAGCGGTGCGCCGATCCTCGATGGTAGCGGCAACCCGCGGACCTTCAGCGTCGAGACCACCGTCGGCGGCAGCCCGGCGACCAACGACAGCTTTACCTTTGGCTTCAATGCCGACGGCAAGTCCGACAACCGCAACGCCCAGGCGCTGCTGGGGTTGCAAACCAAATCCACCGTCGGTGTGAACTCCGGCGGCGGCTCCAGCTTCACCTCGGCCTATGCCTCGCTGGTCGAGCGGGTCGGGGCCAAGGCCAACCAGGCCAAAATCGATACCGTTGCGACCAAGGCCGTGCTCGATGCGGCCAAGGAAAGCCGCAACGGGGTTTCCGGTGTCAACCTGGACGATGAGGCGGCCAACCTGATCAAGTTCCAGCACTACTACACCGCGTCGTCGCAGATCATCAAGGCGGCGCAGGAAACCTTCAGCATCCTGATCAACGCATTGTAAGGAGTAGCCATCGTGCGTATTTCCACCGCTCAGTTCTATGAGTCGAGCGCCAGTAGCTACACCAAGAACTTCGCTGACCTGATGAAGAGCAAGACGCAGATCGACAGCGGCGTGCGCATCCAGACCGCTGCCGACGATCCGGTCGGCGCCGCGCGCCTGCTCCTGCTGCAACAGCAGCAAGCGCTGCTCAAGCAATACGACGGCAACATGACCACGGTGAACAACTCGCTGCTGCAGGAAGAGAGCGTGCTGAGCACCATCAACGATGCCATGCAGCGCGCCAGCGAGCTGGCCCTGCGTGCCGGTGGCGCTGGCGTGACCGATGCTGATCGCCTCTCCATCAGCAGCGAGCTCAAGGAGATCGAAGCCAACATCTTCGGCCTGCTCAATTCGCGCGATGCCAACGGCGACTACATGTTCGGTGGCACCAAGACCTCGTCGCCACCCTATGTGCGCAATGCCGATGGTACCTACAGCTACCAGGGCGACCAGACCCAGCTGAGCCTGCAGGTGTCCGACACCCTGAGCCTGGCGACCAACGACACCGGCTTCAGCATCTTCGATTCGGCCAAGAACAAGAGCCGTACCCAGTCCACCCTGGTGACGCCGCCGGTCGATGACGGCAAGGTCGCGCTCTCGCCGGGCCTGCTGACCTCGAACAACACCTACAACAGCAGCTTCACCGCCGGCCAGCCGTACAAGATCACCTTCACCAGCGCCACCCAGTACACGGTGACCGATGCTCTGGGTAACGACATCACTGCCGAGACGCCCACCAATGGCACCTTCGACAGTAAGGCCGAGGGTGGCAATCGTATCGCGCTGCGCGGCGTCGAGTTCGAGATCACCGCCTCGCTGAAAGAAGGCGATGATGCCAATGCCGTCTTCGCTGGCCGCGAGTTCAGCGTGCAGGCCCGCCCCGATACGCTCACGACCGTGCGTGGTGCCGGCAACCCGTCCAGTGCGCAGGTCACCAGCGGCGCCGTGACCGACCCGGCCGCCTACAGCAGTACCTTCCCGAGCGATGGGGCGGTGATCAAGTTCACCGGTGCCAACACCTACGAGTTCTATGCCCAGCCTTTGACTGCGGACAGCAAACCCGTTGCCAGCGGTACCTTCACCGCGCCGTCGCTGACGGTGGCGGGGGTGACCTACCAGGTATCCGGTACGCCGCAGACGGGTGACCAGTTCGCGGTCAATGCCAACAACCACCAGAACCAGAGCGTGCTGGAGACCATCAGCCAGCTGCGTGCGGCGTTGGATGCGCCGCCAGGCACCTCGGGCGACAATACCGCCATCAAGAACGCCGTAGCCTCGGCTGTGGCCAACCTGGCCAGTGCCCGCGAGCAGGTGGATATCACCCGTGGTTCGATCGGTGCCCGTGGCAACTCGCTCGATATCCAGCGCCAGGAAAACACCAGCCTGAGCACGGCCAACAAGGTCACCCAGGATGCCATCGGCAACACCGACATGGCCGACGCCTCGATCATGCTGACCCTGCAGCAGGCCATGCTCGAAGCTTCGCAACTGGCCTTCTCGCGTATTTCGCAACTGAGCCTGTTCAACAAGCTCTGATCGCGATCCGCCTCGGGAAAGCCCCGGCCAGCGCCATGCTGCCGGGGCTTTTTCGTGTCTGGCGCGCGGTGGCGGCAGGGGTTTGGCGATAATTGACTGTGACTAATGAGTCAAATCGTGCATCTTCCCTGTATTCTATGCGGCAGTTGCTGCAGCATTTTGTTACCGGTGCGCAAAGGGCAAGCCTGGTGTCGGCCTGTCCGGGGCGCATTGCCCTCGACCCGGTAGTCGGCGCCCTCAATTCATCGAGTGGCGGTCTTTGGCTGTTTTCATTGGGAAGCCAGAATGATTGGCATCAAAAGCATCGCGAGTTACGTGCCCACCGCTGGCCTGGACAACTACGTCCAGGGTGCGAAGTTCGGCAAGGACGAAGAGTTCATGTTCGGCAAGATCGGCGCCTCCTTCCTGCCGCGCAAGGCCGAGGAGCAGGAAACGTCCGACCTGTGCGTGGAGGCTGCCCGGGCGCTGTTCGCCAACAACCCCGAGCTCGATCCGCAGTCGATCGATGTACTGATCGTGGTCACCCAGAACGGTGACGAAGAAGGCCTGCCGCACACCGCGGCGATCGTCCAGAACAAGCTGGGCCTGTCGACCCGCGTGGCGGCCTTCGACGTGTCGCTGGGCTGCTCGGGTTATGTCTATGGCCTGTACGCCATCAAGGGCTTCATGCAGGCGGCGGGGTTGAAAAACGGCCTGCTGATCACTGCCGACCCGTATTCGAAGATCGTCGATCCGGAAGACCGCAACACCACCATGCTGTTCGGTGACGCCGCCACGGCCACCTGGATGGGCGAGAACGCTGTCTGGCAGCTGGGCGAGGCGCGTTTCGGCACCGATGGCTCGGGTGCCGAGCACCTCAAAGTCAGCGATGGCACCTTCTTCATGAACGGTCGCCAGGTGTTCAACTTCGCCCTGGTCAAGGTGCCGGCGCACCTGCATGAGCTGCTGGCGGCCAGCGGTTTGCAGTCTTCGGACATCGATGCGTTCTGCATCCACCAGGGCAGCGCGGCGATCGTTGATGCCGTGGCACGACGCTTCGAAGAGCAGCATCCGGAGAAGTTCGTCAAGGACATGCTCGAGACCGGCAATACCGTGTCCTCCAGCGTGCCGCTGCTGCTGCAGAAACACATGTTCGACAGCAGCTGGAAGCGCGTGGCCATCAGCGGCTTTGGCGTGGGCCTGTCGTGGGGCTCGGCGATTCTCTATCGCGCCTGAGTCTCGACGATCTCAGAGAAAAACGCCTGGCGTGTCCCGCCAGGCGTTTTTTATGCCTGGGAAATGGGTTCCACAGGGTCCCTGTAGGAGCGTGCTTGCCCCGCGATGGGCTGCAAAGCAGCCCCTGATCGGCAACTGCCAAATCAATAACCCCCTGATTTCATGGGGGTGGCGGGGTGATGGCATTTTTTTTTCGAAAATGCCCTCAAGCAACCCACGCAGACGACGATAACCATTACGAAGGTTCTCTAGGCCATACCCGGCGGATGCCAGGGCCGGAAGCCGCAGTACCCATCCAACGAGGATTTCGTCATGGCTTTAACTGTAAACACCAACATTGCTTCGGTTACTACTCAGGTTAACCTGAACAAGGCCAGCACCGCCCAGACCACTTCGATGCAGCGCCTGTCTTCCGGCCTGCGCATCAACAGCGCCAAAGACGACGCTGCCGGCCTGCAGATCGCCAACCGTCTGACCAGCCAGATCAACGGCCTGGGCCAGGCAGTCAAGAACGCCAACGACGGTATCTCGATCGCCCAGACCGCCGAAGGCGCAATGCAGGCTTCGACCGACATCCTGCAGAAAATGCGTACCCTGGCACTGTCCTCGGCCACTGGCTCCCTGAGCGCCGACGACCGTAAGTCGAACAACGACGAATACCAAGCTCTGACTGCCGAACTGAACCGTATCTCCACCACCACCACCTTTGGTGGCCAGAAGCTGCTGGACGGTTCCTACGGCACCAAGGCCATCCAGGTCGGCGCCAACGCCAACGAAACCATCAACCTGACCCTGGAAAACGTTGCTGCCAGCAACATCGGTTCCCAGCAGGTCAAGAGCCTGGGCGTTGCTCCAAGCAACACCGGTGTTGCCGGTGGCCTGATCAACGTAACCGGTAACGGCCAGACCGCTGCGGTCACCATCGCTGCTGGCGCTTCCGCCAAGACCATCGCCAGCCAGCTGAACGGTGCCATTGGTGGCCTGAGCGCTACCGCCAGCACCGAAGCTCAGTTCGTTGTCGGCGCCGGTGCTGCTACCGCTCCTGCTACCTTCGACATGACCGTTGGCGGCCAGACCACCAAGTTCGTCGGCGTCAAAGACACCGCCAACCTGGCTGACCAGCTGAAGTCGAACGCTGCCAAACTGGGCATCAGCGTCAACTACGACGAAGCCAAAGGCACCCTGTCGGTCAAGTCCGACACCGGTGAGAACATCTCGTTCGCCAACTCCACCGCTGCCGGTACCATCACTGTTGCAACCAAGGACGGCTCGGGCACCTACGGTGCTGGCGTCGCTCTGGCTGACGGCCTGATCGCCACTGGCGCTGTGAACCTGGACTCGGCCAAGGGCTACGCTCTGAGCGGCGCTGGTGTTACCGGCCTGTTCAACGCCGGTACCGACGCTTCGTCGGTCAAGACCACCATCGCCAACACCGACGTCACCGACGCCACCAAGGCTCAGAACGCCCTGGCCGTCATCGACAAGGCCATTGGTTCGATCGACAGCGTCCGTTCGGGCCTGGGTGCTACCCAGAACCGTCTGACCACCACCGTCGACAACCTGCAGAACATCCAGAAGAACTCCACCGCTGCCCGCTCCACCGTGCAGGACGTGGACTTCGCTTCGGAAACTGCAGAGCTGACCAAGCAGCAGACCCTGCAGCAGGCTTCCACCGCGATCCTGTCGCAGGCCAACCAGCTGCCATCCTCGGTCCTGAAACTGCTCCAGTAATTCAGGCGCCTGAGTAAGAGGTGGAAGGGCGCGTTTACGTGCCCTTTCGCTTTTTTGACATGAGGAGTTCGAAGCATGGACATGAGTGTCAAGCTGAACCAGGTGTATCCTCCGGTGCTGCCTCAGGCAGTGACGACTGCCAAGGACCCACTGGTGCCTGCCAAGGTGCCGGAAGCCGCGGCCGTCGATGACAAGCCGCACACCCGCGAGGACCTGGAGAAGGCGGTTGGCGAGATCCGCGATTTCGTCCAGTCGAGCCAGCGCAAGCTGGATTTTTCAATCGATGATTCCACCGGCCGGGTCGTGGTCAAGGTGATCGCCACCGAATCCGGTGATGTGATCCGCCAACTCCCGTCGGAAACGGCGCTGAAGCTGGCACAAAGCCTCAGCGAAGCTGGCAGCCTGCTGTTTGATGGCAAGGCGTAAGCTGGCATGATTTTTGTTGCTGTCGGTCATTTGCGGCGTGTAGTCGTCAAGGACCCGGCAGCTACCGAACAAGGAGAGCAATGATGGCAGGTTCAACAGTCAGCGGTATCGGTTCGGGCATCGATACCCAGGCGATTGTGAAGTCCCTGGTGGACGCGCAGAAGGCGCCGAAACAGGCACAGATCAACACCCAGACACTGAAGGCAACCACCACGTTGTCCTCTATCGGCAAGATCCAGGCGGCCCTGGATGCCTTCCGTGGTGCGTTGACCAGCATGACCAACGACAACAGCTTCGGTGGTCTGGCGTTGAAGTCGTCGGATGAGAAGGTTGCGACCATCACGGCGGGCGCAGGCGCGGCCACTGGTTCGTTCAACCTGGTTGTGACCCAGCTGGCATCGGCTTCCAAGGTGTCCACCAAGGTTTATGCCGGCGGCGCGGGCACCGTGGTCAACCCTGGCACCACTGCGACCAAGCTGACCATTACCCAGAATGGCAAGGACCACGACGTCAGCATCCCGCCGGGCGCCACGCTGCAGCAGGTGCGCGAGACGATCAACAGTCAGTTCGGTACCGCAGGTCTGAGTGCCAACATTCTGACCGACGCGTCGGGTTCGCGTCTCGTCGTTACCTCCAGCAAGATGGGGGTAGGTTCCGATATTACGCTGTCGGGTAACTCGGGTCTCGACACTGGCTACACCGTTGTAGATCCGCCAAAGAATGCCCAATACAAACTCGATGGCATTTCCATGGAGTCAAAGAGTAACGACATCAGCGACGCGGTAAGCGGTTTGAACATCAAGCTGGTCGGGCTTTCGCCAACGGCGACAGGGGCGTCCGAACCTACGGTGACGACCCTTTCGCTGAGTACGAGCACCACCGCGCTGAAGTCGGGCCTGAAAGGTTTCATCGATACCTATAACGCGCTGATCAAGGCTGTTAACGCCGAGACCAAGGTAACCAAGAACGCCGACGGCACCGTGACTCCCGCCGCGCTCACCGGCGACGCATCCATGCGCGCGCTGATGTCATCGATCCGCGAAGAAATGAACACGCTTTCCGGCAACGGCACGATGAAGTCGCTCGCCGCCTTTGGCGTCACCTCATCCCAGGATGGCGGCACGCTCAGCCTGGACGACAAGAAGTGGGACAAGGCCGCGGCCACCAACGCCGCCGACCTGACCAGCATCTTCAACGGCAAGGATGGCCTGCTGGCGCGCCTGCAGACCGCGACCGAACCGTATGCCAAGGCATCCACCGGCACCCTGGCAGAGCGCTCCAAGGCGCTGAGCGAGAGCCTGACCAAGCTCAAGACCGAGCAGGATACCCTGGATACGCGTATGGAAGCCCTGCGCGTCAGCCTGCAGGACAAGTACAACAACATGGATACTCTGGTCGCTCAACTGCGTCAGCAGCAGAGTAACGTGCTGGGCACGCTCAACGCACTGAACAACGCCAAGAACGACAAATAATCCGTGAAGGTCCCGTGAAGTCCGGGCATGATGTCCGGCTTCACCTCGGCGGCAGGTAAAGTTTTCCGCCGCCGGCCCGATACAAGGACTATGAAACCAGTCGTTTTTGCCCGCTACGAGGTCGCAAGATGAATCCCATGAGAGCCCTTCGGCAGTACCAGAAGGTCAATTCCCATGCCCAGATTTCCGAAGCAACGCCCCATCGCCTGGTGCAGATGCTGATGGAGGGTGGGCTCGATCGCATGGCCCAGGCCAAAGGTGCGCTGGCCCGCGGCGACATCGCCGAAAAAGGCCTGATGCTGGGCAAGGCCATCGACATCATCATCGGCCTGAACGACGGCCTGGATGCGCAGAAGAGCGCGGACCCTGCCTACATCGAGCAGCTGTCGAGCCTCTACGCCTACATGACCAATCGCCTGATGCAGGCCAATATCGACAACGACCCGGCGATCATCGACGAGGTCGCGCAATTGCTGATCACCGTCAAGAGCGGCTGGGACGCGATCGCCGAAGCGCAACAAGCCGGCTGAGCCGGACAGGGAGAGCAAGGTGAGCAGCGAACTGCAACGATTCGACGAGACCCGCGACGCACTGCTGAACGCCCTGAGTGCCAAGGACTGGGATGCCATCGGCAGGCTCGACGAGAACTGCCGCACCTGCATCGACGACATGCTTGGCGCGCCGGCGCTGGATGAAGAGGTGGTCAAGGAGCGCCTGGAAGGGTTGTTGCAGGTCTATCGCGAACTGCTCGACGCGACCATCGGCGAGCGCCAAGCCATCGCCGATGAAATGACCCAGATCAATCAAGCAAAGAATGCGTCGAAGGTTTACCATTTGTTCAGTTAATATGCACCGGACTGAGCAAAAGGCGCCATAAATTTGACTGTGCAGGCCTTTTTGACTTTACTAGTGGCTGTTTTCGAAATTCAGACGTCCGAACACTGACCATTCAGTCGGAATGATGTCGTGCACGCCCTCCGGGCGCCGATATGACTAGGGAAGTTGCTATTGCATGTGGCGTGAAACCAAGATTCTCCTGATCGATGACGACAGCGAACGCCGCCGCGATCTGGCGGTGGTCCTGAATTTTCTCGGCGAAGATAACCTCTCCTGTTCCAGCGGCGACTGGCAGCAGGTGGTCGAGGGTTTGTCTTCCAGTCGCGAAGTCCTGTGCGTCCTGATCGGGACCGTGAATGCTCCGGCCAGTGTGCTGGGGCTCCTTAAGACAGTGGTCGGGTGGGATGAGTTCCTTCCGGTTCTGCTTTTGGGTGAAATTTCTTCCGCGGAGTTCCCCGAGGACCTGCGTCGGCGCGTGCTCTCCAATCTCGAGATGCCGCCGAGCTACAGCCAGTTGCTCGATTCCCTGCACCGTGCCCAAGTCTACCGCGAGATGTATGACCAGGCCCGTGAGCGTGGTCGTCAGCGCGAGCCCAACCTGTTCCGTAGCCTGGTGGGCACCAGCCGTGCCATCCAGCATGTGCGGCAGATGATGCAGCAGGTCGCCGACACCGACGCCAGCGTGCTGATCCTCGGCGAGTCCGGCACCGGCAAGGAGGTGGTGGCGCGCAACCTGCACTACCACTCCAAGCGCCGCGAGGCGCCGTTCGTGCCGGTCAACTGCGGGGCGATTCCGGCGGAATTGCTCGAGAGCGAACTGTTCGGCCACGAGAAGGGCGCCTTCACCGGGGCGATCACCAGCCGTGCCGGGCGTTTCGAGCTGGCCAACGGCGGCACGCTGTTCCTCGACGAGATCGGCGACATGCCGCTGCCGATGCAGGTCAAGCTGCTGCGGGTGCTGCAGGAGCGCACCTTCGAGCGAGTCGGCAGCAACAAGACCCAGAGCATCGACGTGCGCATCATCGCCGCGACGCACAAGAACCTCGAGACCATGATCGAGGACGGGACCTTCCGCGAAGACCTGTATTACCGGCTGAACGTGTTCCCTATCGAGATGGCGCCATTGCGTGAGCGGGTGGAAGACATTCCGCTGCTGATGAACGAGCTGATCTCGCGCATGGAGCACGAGAAGCGCGGCTCGATCCGCTTCAACTCCGCGTCGATCATGTCGCTGTGCCGTCACGGCTGGCCGGGCAACGTCCGTGAGCTGGCCAACCTGGTGGAGCGCATGGCGATCATGCATCCGTACGGGGTGATCGGCGTGGCGGAACTGCCGAAGAAGTTCCGCTACGTGGATGACGAAGACGAGCAGCTGGTCGACAGCCTGCGTTCCGATCTCGAGGAGCGCGTGGCGATCAACGGGCATGCGCCGAACTTCGCCAGCCATGCCATGCTGCCGCCCGAAGGGTTGGATTTGAAGGACTATCTTGGCAGCCTGGAGCAGGGGCTGATCCAGCAGGCGCTGGACGATGCCAATGGCATCGTCGCCCGGGCCGCCGAGCGCCTGCGCATCCGCCGCACCACGCTGGTGGAGAAGATGCGCAAGTACGGCATGAGCCGCCAGGGTGGCGAGGAGCAGGCGGACGACTGATCCCGCCGGGTTTTGGCGCAATGGCCGGGTGCTTGACAGCCCCGGTCATTGCGCTCGGTCAACAAGCCCACGGCTGATTGCCCCCATCTCCGGCACGGCTATTGCTACACCGCTGGCAACATACCGTTTTTATGACGGTCAGCCATGCGAGAGAGCACGATGCCCCAGGCCGCCCACCGTTCCCATTCCTCCGATCCGCGAGGACACACCCCGCTCGAGCAGGAAAGCCGGCAGGGTCTCGAGCAGGCGTTCGCCCTGTTCGATCAGGTTTCCAGCCAGCTCAGCCAGTCATACAACATGCTTGAGACGCGCGTCAGCGAGCTCAAGGGCGAACTGGCAGTGGTCAGCGCCCAGCGCATGGCTGAACTGGATGAAAAGGAGCGCCTGGCCAACCGCCTGCAGAACCTGCTGGACCTGCTGCCGGGCGGGGTGATCGTGATCGATGGCGAGGGCTATGTGCGCGAGGCCAATCCGGCGGCTTGCGAGTTGCTGGGCGAGCCGCTGGTCGGTGTGCTCTGGCGGCATGTGATCGCCCGCAGTTTCGCGCCGCGTGAGGATGACGGCCACGAGGTCTCGCTGCGTGACGGACGCCGTCTGTCCATTGCCACGCGTTCCCTCGATGCCGAGCCCGGCCAGTTGGTGCTGCTCAATGACCTGACCGAAACCCGGCGCCTGCAGGACCAGTTGGCGCGCCACGAGCGCCTGTCGTCACTGGGGCGCATGGTCGCGTCCCTGGCTCACCAGATCCGTACGCCACTCTCGGCGGCGATGCTGTATGCCGGTCACCTGGCCGACCCGCAGCAGGCGCTGACGGAGGAGACCCGTCAGCGTTTCGCCGGCAACCTCAAGGAGCGCCTGCACGAGCTGGAGCATCAGGTGCGCGACATGCTGGTGTTCGCCCGCGGCGAGCTGCCCCTGAGCGACCGCATCAGCCCGAAAGCGCTGTTCCAGGCGTTGCAGCAGGCGGCCCATGCCCATGTTCAGGGGCATGCCGTGCGCTGGCAGTGCGACAGCCATCTTGGCGACTTGCTGTGCAACCGCGACACCCTGGTTGGCGCGCTGCTCAACCTGATCGAGAACGCCCTGCAGGCCAGTCATGAGCCGGCGCGAATCAAGGTCCATCTGTCCCGTCGCGACGACAGCCTGCGCATCTGCGTGAGTGATGCCGGCAGCGGCATCGACGCGCAACTGCTGACGCGTCTTGGCGAACCGTTCCTGACCACCAAGGCTACCGGCACCGGCCTGGGACTGGCAGTGGTTCAGGCCGTGGTGCGGGCGCACCGTGGCACGCTTGGCCTGCGCTCCAAGCCTGGGCGTGGCACCTGTGTCACCGTGGTGTTGCCGCTGATCGACAGCCGGCTGGAGGCAGGTCAATGAGCGTCAAGGTTCTGCTGGTGGAGGACGATAGGGTCCTGCGCCAGGCGCTGGCCGATACCTTGGAAATCGGCGGCTTCTGCCTGCGCGCCGTCGGCAGCGCCGAAGAAGCCTTGCTGGCGGTGACCGAGGAGTCGTTCAGTCTGGTGGTCAGCGACGTGAACATGCCGGGCATGGATGGTCACCAGCTGTTGGCGCAGCTGCGCCGCAACCACCCGCAACTCCCGGTGTTGCTGATGACCGCCCATGCGGCGGTTGAGCGGGCCGTTGAGGCCATGCGCCAAGGGGCTGTCGACTATCTGGTCAAGCCCTTCGAGCCCAAGGCGTTGATCAGCCTGGTGGCGCGGCATGCCGTCGGTGCCGGTGCGTCAGCGGGCGAGGAGGGGCCGGTGGCTTGCGAGCCTGCAAGTCGGCAATTGCTGGAATTGGCAGCCAGGGTCGCGCAAAGCGATTCGACGGTGTTGATTTCCGGTGAGTCGGGGACTGGCAAGGAGGTGCTGGCGCGCTATATCCATCAGCAGTCGCGGCGCGTGGACCAGCCGTTCGTGGCGATCAACTGCGCGGCGATCCCGGACAACATGCTTGAGGCGACCCTGTTCGGTCACGAGAAGGGGGCGTTCACCGGCGCCATCGCCGCCCAGGCCGGCAAGTTCGAGCAGGCCGACGGCGGCACCCTGCTGCTCGACGAGATTTCCGAGATGCCGCTGGGCCTGCAGGCCAAGCTGCTGCGCGTGCTGCAGGAGCGTGAGGTCGAGCGCGTCGGGGGGCGCAAGCCCATCGCCCTGGATATCCGCATTCTCGCCACGACCAACCGCGACCTGGCGGGGGAGGTGGCGGCCGGGCGCTTCCGAGAAGACCTGTACTACCGTCTTTCGGTTTTCCCCATGGCCTGGCGGGCGCTGCGGGAGCGTCCAGCCGATATCGTGCCGTTGGCCGAGCGCCTGCTGGCGCGCCACGCGCAGAAAATGCGCCATGCCCAGGTGCGCTTGTCCGCCGAAGCGCGGGCGTGCCTGCAAGCCTACGCCTGGCCGGGCAATGTGCGTGAACTGGATAACGCCATACAGCGGGCGCTGATCCTCCAGCAGGGGGGCGTCATCGAGGCGGCGGATTTCTGTCTGGCTGGCGCCATTCCATTGTCGGTGCCGAAAATGGCTACTATTGAGCCATTATCTGTCGAGCCGGCTGCCGAGGTCGGGGGGCTGGGCGACGACATGCGTCGTCACGAGTTCCAGATGATCATCGACACCCTGCGCGCCGAGCGCGGGCGTCGCAAGGAGGCTGCCGAGCGTCTCGGGATCAGTCCACGCACGTTGCGCTACAAGCTGGCGCAGATGCGTGACGCTGGTCTGGATGTCGAGGCCAGCCTGTTTGGTTGATACGTCGTTTTGAGTGTTTTTCGGGTTGGCTGGCACTCCTCTTGCTAGCACCAACCCATTCGCTGCATGAGTGTCAAAAAAAGTGCGGCAGCCGGAGAGAGAAGTCCATGACCCAAGGTGTTGAATTCAATCGTCTGATGTTGGACATGCGCGCCATGCAGGCCGAAGCCATGTCCCAGCCCAAGGTTGCCGCCGCGCCTGAGCTGGCGCCCGGCCAGAGCAGCTTCGCCGACATGCTCGGCCAGGCCATTGGCAAGGTGCATGAAACGCAACAGGCTTCCTCCCAGCTGGCCAACGCCTTCGAGATCGGCAAGAGCGGTGTCGACCTGACCGATGTGATGATCGCCTCGCAGAAGGCTTCGGTGTCGTTCCAGGCCCTGACCCAGGTACGCAATAAACTGGTACAGGCGTACCAGGACATCATGCAGATGCCGGTATAAGGGCGAGAGTGAGTCATGGCCGAAGCAGTCGTCGATAACGCCCCCGCCAAGAGTGGCCCGCCAGCAGCCAAGCCGCCGCTGTTCGGCATGGCATTTCTGGAAAACATCTCGCAGATGCCCATGCTGCGTCAGGTCGGCCTGCTGGTCGGGCTGGCCGCCAGCGTGGCCATCGGCTTCGCCGTGGTGCTCTGGTCGCAGCAGCCGGACTACCGGCCGCTGTACGGCAGCTTGGCGGGCATGGACACCAAGCAGGTGGTGGACGCGCTGGCCTCAGCCGATATTCCCTACAAGGTTGAGCCGAACTCCGGCGCCCTGCTGGTCAAGGCCGACGACCTCTCCCGTGCGCGCCTGAAACTGGCCGCCGCCGGTGTGGCGCCAAGCGACGGTAATGTCGGTTTCGAGCTGCTCGACAAGGAGCAGGGCCTGGGCACCAGCCAGTTCATGGAAGCCACCCGCTACCGCCGCGGCCTGGAAGGTGAGCTGGCGCGCACCGTGTCGAGCCTGAACAACGTCAAGGCCGCCCGCGTGCACCTGGCGATTCCGAAGAGCTCGGTGTTCGTGCGTGACGAGCGCAAGCCCAGCGCCTCGGTGCTGGTCGAGCTGTACCCGGGCCGCAGCCTGGAAGCCGGCCAGGTCATGGCCATCGTCAACCTCGTGGCCACCAGCGTTCCGGAGCTGGACAAGTCCCAGGTGACCGTGGTCGACCAGAAGGGCAATCTGCTTTCCGATCAGTTGCAGGACACCGCCCTGACCATGGCGGGCAAGCAGTTCGACTACAGCCGCCGCATGGAAGGCATGCTCACCCAGCGCGTGCACAATATCCTGCAGCCGGTGCTGGGCAACGACCGCTACAAGGCCGAAGTGTCGACCGACGTCGACTTCAGCGCCGTCGAGTCCACCTCCGAGCAGTTCAACCCTGACCAGCCTGCGCTGCGCAGCGAGCAGTCGGTCAACGAACAGCGTGCCAGCAGCCAGGGGCCGCAAGGTGTGCCGGGGGCCCTGAGCAACCAGCCGCCGGCCGGCGCCTCCGCGCCCGAAAACGCCAAGGCCGCCGCCACGCCGGCCGGTGCCATCCAGCCCGGCCAGCCGCTGGTGGACGCCAACGGCCAGCAGATCATGGACCCGGCCACCGGCCAGCCGATGCTCGCGCCGTACCCGAGCGACAAGCGTCAGCAGAGTACCAAGAACTTCGAGCTCGACCGCTCCATCAGCCACACCCGTCAGCAGCAAGGTCGCCTGACCCGTCTGTCGGTGGCCGTGGTGGTGGATGACCAGGTCAAGCTCGACGCCGCCACTGGCGAAGCCACCCGCACCCCGTGGGGCGCCGAGGACCTGGCGCGCTTCACCCGCCTGGTGCAGGACGCGGTGGGCTTCGATGCCAGCCGTGGCGACAGCGTCACCGTGATCAACGTGCCGTTCGCCGCCGACCGTGGCGACGAACTGGTCGACATTCCGTTCTACTCGCAGCCGTGGTTCTGGGACATCGTCAAGCAGGTGCTGGGCGTGCTGTTCATCCTGGTGCTGGTGTTCGGCGTGCTGCGTCCGGTGCTCAACAACATCACAGGTGGCGGCAAGCAGGCTGCCACGGACAGCGACATGGAGCTGGGCGGCATGATCGGTCTGGATGGCGAACTGGCCAACGACCGCGTCAGCCTGGGTGGCCCGACAAGTATTCTGTTGCCGAGCCCGAGCGAGGGTTACGAGGCACAGCTCAACGCAATCAAGGGCCTGGTGGCCGAAGACCCGGGCCGCGTGGCCCAGGTCGTGAAAGAGTGGATCAACGCCGATGAGTGACAATCGAGCCATTACCGCCAAGCTGAGCCGCGTCGACAAGGCGGCCATCCTCCTGCTCTCGCTCGGCGAGACCGATGCCGCGCAGGTCCTGCGCCACATGGGCCCCAAGGAAGTGCAGCGGGTCGGTGTGGCCATGGCGCAGATGGGCAACGTCCATCGCGAGCAGGTCGAGCAGGTGATGAGCGAGTTCGTCGAGATCGTCGGCGACCAGACCAGCCTGGGCGTCGGTTCCGACGGCTACATCCGCAAGATGCTCAACCAGGCCCTCGGCGAGGACAAGGCCAACGGCCTGATCGACCGTATCCTGCTTGGTGGCAACACCAGCGGCCTGGACAGCCTCAAGTGGATGGAGCCGCGCGCCGTGGCCGACGTCATCCGCTACGAGCACCCGCAGATCCAGGCCATCGTGGTCGCTTACCTCGACCCCGACCAGGCCGGTGAAGTGCTGAGCAACTTCGACCACAAGGTGCGCCTGGACATCGTCCTGCGCGTATCGTCGCTCAACACCGTGCAGCCAGCGGCGCTCAAGGAACTCAACCAGATCCTCGAGAAGCAGTTCTCCGGCAACTCCAATGCCGCGCGCACCACACTGGGCGGCATCAAGCGCGCCGCCGACATTATGAACTTCCTCGACAGCTCCGTGGAAGGCGCGCTCATGGACGCGATCCGCGAGATCGACAGCGACCTGTCGGAGCAGATCGAAGACCTGATGTTCGTCTTCAACAACTTGGCCGACGTCGACGACCGTGGCATCCAGGCGCTGCTGCGCGAGGTGTCCTCCGATGTGCTGGTGGTGTCGCTCAAGGGTGCCGACGAGCGGGTCAAGGACAAGATCTTCAAGAACATGTCCAAGCGTGCCTCGGAGCTGCTGCGCGACGACCTGGAGGCCAAGGGGCCGGTGCGGGTCAGCGACGTGGAGACGGCGCAGAAGGAAATCCTCACCATCGCCCGCCGTATGGCCGAAGCCGGCGAGATCGTGCTGGGCGGCAAGGGCGCCGAGGAAATGATCTGATCGGTGGGGCGCGCGCGTTCTACTGTAGGATCGACCTTGTGTCGCGAAAGGGCAGCAAGGCTGCCCCGACAGCTTGCGGTGACATCGAGATCGTGGGGCTGCTTTGCAGCCCTTTCGCGACACAAGGCCGCTCCTACAGGGGCGCATTGGTTGCAGATGGCTTTTGAGTACCTGAAAACATGTCCACCACCGAACACCCCAGCGACCTGATCCGTGCCCGCGACCTCGAGGGTGTGGACGTGTGGGCGCTGCCCAGCTTCGATCCCGAGCCTGAGCCGGAACCCGAGCCTGAGCCGGAAGTCATCGAGGAAGAAGTCGAAGAAGTGCCGCTGGAGGAAGTCCAGCCACTGACCCTCGAGGAACTCGAGGCCATCCGTCAGGAGGCCTACAACGAAGGCTTCGCCACCGGCGAGCGCGAAGGCTTCCACAGCACTCAACTGAAGGTTCGACAGGAAGCCGAAGTGGCCCTGGCGGCCAAGCTGGCCAGCCTGGAGCAAATCATGAGCCACCTGCTCGAGCCCATTGCCGAGCAGGATACGCAGATCGAGAAAGCCCTGGTGCAGCTGGTCGCCGGCATGACCCGCCAGGTCATTGGTCGTGAGCTGCGCAGCGACTCGAGCCAGATCACCCACGTGCTTCGTGAGGCGTTGAAGCTGCTGCCGATGGGCGCCGACAACATCCGTATCCACCTCAACCCGCAGGACTTCGAGCTGGCAAAGGCCTTGCGCGAGCGTCACGAGGAGAGCTGGAAGCTGCTCGAGGACGAGTCGCTGTTGCCGGGTGGCTGTCGGATCGAGACCGCTCACAGCCGGATCGACGCGACCATGGAAACCCGTATCGAGAAGGCTGTGGCGCAACTGTTCGACCAGTCCCACGACCAGTCCCTGCATCCTGCTTCGCCGGATATTTCCGTCGAACTGGACGTGCCGGCGGGTGAAACCGATGCGCCTTGACCGTACCAGCTTCGGCAAGCGCCTGGAGGGCTACGCCGATGCGGTGAAGCTGCCCGACCAGCCGATCGTCGAAGGGCGCCTGCTGCGCATGGTCGGCCTCACCCTCGAGGCCGAGGGCCTGCGCGCGGCGGTGGGCAGCCGTTGCCTGGTGATCAATGACGACAGCTACCACCCGGTGCAGGTCGAGGCCGAAGTCATGGGCTTTGCCGGCAGCAAGGTGTTCCTCATGCCGGTCGGCAGCATCGTTGGCCTGGCCCCGGGGGCCCGCGTGGTGCCGCTGGACGACAGTGGTCGCCTGCCGATGGGCATGAGCATGCTCGGCCGGGTGCTCGACGGCGCCGGTCGCGCGCTGGACGGCAAGGGCGGGATGAAGGCCGAGGACTGGGTGCCGATGGATGGCCCGATCATCAACCCGCTCAACCGTGATCCGATCAGCCAGCCGTTGGATGTCGGTATCCGCAGCATCAACGGCTTGCTCACGGTCGGCCGCGGCCAGCGCCTGGGCCTGTTCGCCGGTACCGGCGTCGGTAAATCGGTGTTGCTGGGCATGATGACCCGCTTCACCGAGGCCGAAATCATCGTGGTCGGCCTGATCGGTGAGCGGGGCCGCGAAGTGAAGGAGTTCATCGAGCACATCCTCGGCGAGGAAGGGCTCAAGCGCTCGGTGGTGGTGGCCTCGCCAGCGGACGACGCGCCGTTGATGCGTCTGCGTGCGGCGATGTACTGCACGCGCATTGCCGAGTATTTCCGCGACAAGGGTAAGAATGTCCTGCTGCTGATGGATTCGCTGACCCGTTTCGCCCAGGCCCAGCGTGAAATCGCCCTGGCCATCGGCGAGCCGCCCGCCACCCGGGGTTATCCGCCTTCGGTGTTCGCCAAGCTGCCCAAGCTGGTGGAGCGGGCCGGTAATGGCGAGCCGGGCGGTGGCTCGATCACCGCGTTCTACACCGTACTGTCCGAGGGTGATGACCAGCAGGACCCGATCGCCGACTCGGCGCGGGGCGTGCTAGACGGTCACTTCGTGCTGTCCCGGCGCTTGGCCGAGGAAGGGCACTACCCGGCCATCGACATCGAGGCCTCGATCAGCCGGGTCATGCCCCAGGTGGTCGATCCCGATCACCTGCGTCAGGCGCAGAAATTCAAGCAGCTGTGGTCGCGCCTGTCGCAGAGCCGCGACCTGATCAGTGTCGGCGCCTATGTGGCCGGTGGTGATCCGGAAACCGACCTGGCCATCGCCCTGCAACCCAAACTGGTGGATTTCCTGCGCCAACGTCTGGATGAGAATGTCGGCATGGCGCAGAGCCGTGAAGAACTGGCCGCGGTGTTCGCGCCGCCAGCGGGCTGATAGATCATGGCCCAGCCCAGCCGAGCGGCACGCCTGGTGCCGGTGGTGGAAATGGCCGAAGAGGCCGAGCGCAAGGCCGCCCAGCGCCTGGGGCATTTCCAGAAGCTGCTCAGCGATGCCCAGGCCAAACAGGCCGAGCTCGAGAGTTTTCGCGAGGCCTATCAGCAGCAGTGGATCAATCGCGGCAGCCAGGGTGTCGACGGCAACTGGCTGGTCAACTACCAGCGTTTCCTCGGGCAGCTGGAAACGGCAATGACCCAGCAGCGCCAGAGCATGGCCTGGCACCAGAACAACCTGAACAATGCCCGTAACACCTGGCAGCAGGCTTATGCCCGGGTCGAAGGGCTGCGCAAGCTGGTCCAGCGCTATCTGGACGAAGCGCGCCGTGCCGAGGACAAGCGCGAGCAGAAGCTGCTCGACGAGCTGTCCCAGCGCCTGCCACGCCAGGGGCACCCCTGATCGACCTGACTGGCGCCCGTCGCCAGCGCCTGCTAAACCTTCAGAAGCCGCATTCGCCATCATCGAAGGAATCGCTCGCATGGCAGTCGAAACTGATTTTTCACAGGACGGGAAAAAGCTGACGATCAAGGTCAAGGGTCGTTTTGATTTCGGCAAGCATCAGGAATTCAGGAATGCCTACGAGCATCAGCGTCCGCGCCCGGATTCCGTGGTGGTCGATCTGAAGGAGGCCACGTATCTTGACAGCTCGGCGCTGGGCATGTTGCTGTTGCTGCGCGACCATGTCGGCGGCGAGGACTCGGATATCCGTGTGGTCCATGCCAGCCCTGATGTGCGCAAGATCCTGGCGATCTCCAACTTCGAAAAGCTGTTCGACATCAGTTGAGCCTTGCCATGTCCGCCGATCAGCCGTTGACCGTGCTGGTAGCCGAGGACGGTGCCGCGGACAGGTTGTTGCTGGCGCAAATCGTCCGCCGCCAGGGGCATGTGGTGGTCACCGCCGAGAATGGAGAGCAGGCGGTGGCGTTGTTCGCCGAGCGACGACCGCAGCTGGTGCTGCTCGATGCGCTGATGCCGGTGATGGATGGTTTCGAGGCGGCACGGCGGATCAAGGCGCTGGCGGGCGAGTCGTTGGTGCCGATCATCTTCCTGACTTCGCTCAATGAAGAGGAGGGGCTGGTGCGTTGCCTTGAGGCCGGTGGCGACGACTTCATGGCCAAGCCCTACAGTGCCGTCATCCTGGCGGCGAAGATCCGCGCCATGGACCGTTTGCGTCGCCTGCAGGCAACGGTGCTGGAGCAGCGCGACCAGATCGCCCGCCATCACCATCACCTGCTCAATGAACAGCGGGTGGCCAAGGCGGTGTTCGACAAGGTCGCCCACTCCGGCTGTCTGAGTGCTGCGAATATCCGTTACCTGCAGTCGCCCTATGCGTTGTTCAACGGCGACCTGTTGCTGGCGGCGTTTACGCCTTCGGGCGACATGCATGTGCTACTGGGCGATTTCACCGGTCATGGCTTGCCGGCCGCGGTCGGCGCCATGCCATTGGCGGAAGTGTTCTATGGCATGACTGCCAAGGGCTATGGCCTGGTCGAAACCCTGCGGGAGATGAACGCCAAGCTCAAGCGCATCCTGCCCGTGGACATGTTCTGTTGCGCGCTGTTACTCAACCTGAGTTACCAGCGAGGGACGGTGGAGCTCTGGAACGGTGGCATGCCGGATGGCTATCGGTTGTCGTCGCAAGGCGAGGTGCTGGATGTGCTGCCTTCGCGCCACTTGCCGCTGGGAATCCTGTCGCCCGAACAGTTCGACGATGCTACCGAGGTGATGCCGCTTGCGGTGGGAGAGCGGTTGTTCCTGCTGTCCGACGGCGTCGTTGATACGGCTGATGCGCAGGACTGCCTGTTTGGCGTGGAGCGCCTGCGCGAGGTGCTGGCGGCCAACCGCGATCCGGCGGTGTTGTTCGACGAGCTCATGCAGGCGCTGGCGGGATTCGGTGGTCGGTCTCGTGACGATATCAGCCTGTGCGATATCCGCATGCTGGGCCCCGAGCCTGTCGCGCCGCAGGTGGTGGTGTACTCCGACAGTGGTCGTTCCAGCCCACTGGACTGGTCGATGCAGTTCGAGTTGCGGGGCGAGAGCCTGGGGCGCTTCAACCCGGTGCCGTATCTGGTACAGCTGTTGCAGGAGATTCATGGGCTCAGGCCTAGCAGCGGCAAGTTGCACAGTGTGTTGAGCGAGCTGTATGCCAATGCGCTGGAGCATGGCGTGCTGGGGTTGGACTCGGCGCTCAAGTGCGACGCCGACGGCTTCGCCGAGTACTATCGCCAGCGCGCCGAGCGCCTGGGACGCGAGGTGCATGGCAGCGTCGGCATTGCCTTGCGGGTGGAACCTCAAGGTGCGGGCGGGCGTCTGACCATCGAGGTTCGCGACAGCGGCGCGGGCTTCGATGTGGCGCGCTTGTCGCTCGACAGGCCGTGTTGGCACGGGTTCAGTGGGCGCGGAGTGAGCCTGGTGCGGCGGCTGGCGGAAAATGCCCAGTGGCTGGAAGGTGGCCGTCTGGCGCGCGTGGAGTTTCAATGGTGAGCCGGTTTGCGCGGCTTGATCAGGGAGTGAACAAGTGGTGGACATGCATATCGATCAGAGGGTGCTGAGTGATTTGCGGGAGGTCATGGAAGATGGCTACCTGCAGTTGCTGGAAACCTTCCTCGAAGACTCCGAGCGACGCCTGTGCCAGCTGCACGAGGCCAAGGACGCCGACGAACTGGGCCTGGCCGCGCACAGCTTCAAGGGCAGCAGCAGCAACATGGGGGCCGTTGGACTGGCCGAGCTGTGCCGGGAACTGGAGGAGCGGGTCCGCCAGCAACCTTTGTACGGTATTGAAGACCTGATCAACCGCATCGACCAGGAGTACGTGGAGGTCCAGCGTTTCTACCGTGCCGAGCGGCAGCGGATCGCCGCCGAGTAAAAAACTGGCGCGAGTTTTGCTTTTCTTCGCACAGACGCATTTTACCAGTTCTGCAGCGGAGACCTCTCAATGCCTGTCGCATCCAATCCATTGTTGCAAGCCGGCCTCGTCAACAAGACGTCGCGCCCGGCTGCCAGTGTGGCGGACAAGCCGCTGCAAGCCCCGGCCAGCCAAGGCGATGGCTTCGACCAGGTCATGGCCCGGCAGGGGCGCGACAGCGTTCCAGCGCGTGACGACAAGGTCGCCAAGGGGGCCGACCCGGCCAAATCCAAGGAGCAGGCCGCACCTGCCGCAGGCGGCAAGCCGGACGACGCCAGCAAGCCGGCGGTTGCCGATGACGGCAATAACTTGCCAGTCATCCCGGGCAGCAAGCCTGTTGCCGAGGCGGATGAAACCACCGAAGGCGACACTACCTCGTCCCTTGATGCCAGCCTGGTGGCTGGCCAGGTGACCGACGCCCAGCCGGGCGCGCAGTTGATCCAGGCCCAGGCCGAAGCGGTCGCCCCGGTGCTGCAGGCGGCGGCGCAGGCGCCACAGCCTGTGTCGGCGGCGGCGGTCGTCGAGGAAGCGCCCAAGGATGCCGCGTTCGATCCGGAGGCGGACCCTCTGGCCAACATGCCGACCTTGCGCCTGGCGCTGGAGCAGGACGCCCAGGCCAAGGGAACCACATCGGCCCATGCGGCCAGTAGCCGCTCCGACAGCAGCCAGGCGCCTGCCGATCCCGCCGCCACAGCCGTCAATACCTTGGCGAACGTGGTTGGCAAGGCCGAGCAGGAAGCGGGGAACGCCGAGCATGGCGACAAGGCATTCGCCGGGCTGATCGACGATGGCCTCAAGGATATCAAGGGCGCCAGCAGCGACACGCGGGTCGATGACTTCGCCGACCGCCTGGCCAGCCTGACGCAGGCGGCGACGCCCAAGACCGCCAACGCCGTACCGGTGACGCCGAACCCGCTGCAGCAGCCGCTGGCGATGAACCAGGGCGCCTGGGCCGAAGGCCTGGTGAACCGGGTCATGTACCTGTCGAGCCAGAACCTCAAGTCGGCGGACATCCAGCTTGAACCCGCTGAATTGGGGCGCCTGGACATCCGCGTCAATGTCGCGGCGGACCAGCCCACCCAGATTCACTTCGTCAGTGGGCATGCCGGCGTGCGCGATGCGCTGGACAGCCAGGTCTACCGGCTGCGCGAGCTGTTCGCCCAGCAGGGGCTGGCGCAGCCGGACGTCAGCGTGGCCGACCAGTCCCGCGGCCAGCAACAGCAGCAGGCGCAGCAGGGCGGCTCGAGCCTGTCCGGCGTGGCGGCGCGCCGCGCCGAGGCGGTTGGGGAGGGCGTCGATCCTGTCGAGGGCGCGCGTCCCGCCGAGCATCAGGTGGTGGTCGGCGACAGCATGGTCGACTATTACGCCTGATCTTCGCCGGCCCTGCGCGGCCACCTTCGGGTGGCGCTTGTCTGGCGACAGGGCCGGTACCTTCCTTCTCGGTCAAATCTGGCATAACACTTGCTCAAGCCACGTCATCCTTCTTTGAAACCCCGATGGACGACGGATTATTGGCATGGCGAAGAGTGACGCAGTGAAAGACCCCGCCACTAAAGGCAAACTCAAGTTGATCCTGCTGCTGGTACTGGCCCTGCTCCTGGCGGTCGGCCTGTCGGTGGGCGCCACTTGGTTCTTCATGCACAAGAGCGCGTCGGCGCCAGCGCCTGACGCTGCGCAGAGCAACGTCAAGCCGGCGGCGATCTACGAACCCCTGGCGCCGGCCTTCGTGGTCAACTTCAACCAGAACGGCCGCCAGCGCTACATGCAGGTGAGCATCACCATGCAGGGGCGCAACCAGGCCGACCTGGAGGCGCTGAAAGTGCACATGCCGGTGATCCGCAACAACCTGGTGATGATGTTCTCCGGCCAGGGCTTCGACACCCTCGCCAGCAGCCCGGTCGGGCAGGAGATGCTGCGTCAGAAGGCCACCGCGGTAGTGCAGGAAGTGGCGCAGAAGGAAGTCGGCAGGCCGGTCGTCGACCAGCTGCTGTTCACCAATTTCGTATTGCAGTAGGAGCACATAGATGGCCGTGCAGGACCTGCTGTCCCAGGATGAGATCGACGCCCTGTTGCATGGGGTGGACGATGGGCTGGTACAAACCGAGAGCGCTGGCGAGCCCGGCAGCATCAAGAGCTACGACCTGACCAGTCAGGACCGAATCGTGCGGGGTCGCATGCCGACCCTGGAAATGATCAACGAGCGTTTCGCCCGTTATACCCGCATCAGCATGTTCAACCTGCTGCGTCGCTCCGCCGACGTGGCAGTGGGCGGCGTGCAGGTGATGAAGTTCGGCGAGTACGTGCACTCGCTGTACGTGCCCACCAGCCTCAACCTGGTCAAGATCAAGCCGTTGCGCGGCACCGCGCTGTTCATCCTCGACGCCAAGCTGGTGTTCAAGCTGGTGGACAACTTCTTCGGTGGCGACGGCCGTCACGCCAAGATCGAGGGT
The DNA here is from genome assembly GCF_054060555.1 of Pseudomonas sp. TE6283. Taxonomy (NCBI): domain Bacteria; kingdom Pseudomonadati; phylum Pseudomonadota; class Gammaproteobacteria; order Pseudomonadales; family Pseudomonadaceae; genus Pseudomonas; species Pseudomonas sp. TE6283. The sequence continues at coordinate 172,889 of NZ_JBSSDH010000006.1, read as the reverse complement.
CGTGAGTTCACGCCGACCGAGCTGCGCGTGGTGCGCATGGTCCTGGACCAGTGCTTCGTCGACCTCAAGGAAGCCTGGCAGGCGATCATGCCGGTCACCTTCGAGTACATCAACTCCGAGGTCAACCCGGCCATGGCCAACATCGTCGGCCCCAGCGAGGCGGTGGTGGTCTCGACCTTCCACATCGAGCTCGACGGCGGTGGCGGCGATCTGCACGTGACCATGCCGTACTCGATGATCGAGCCGGTGCGCGAAATGCTCGACGCCGGTTTCCAGTCCGATCTGGACGACCAGGACGAACGCTGGGTCAAGGCCCTGCGCGAAGACGTGCTGGACGTCAATGTGCCGGTGTCGGCCACGGTCGCCCGCCGCCAGTTGAAGCTGCGCGACATCCTCCACATGCAGCCGGGTGACGTGATTCCGGTGGAGCTGCCGGAGCACCTGGTGCTGCGCGCCAACGGCGTGCCGTCGTTCAAGGCGCGGCTGGGCTCGCACAAGGGCACCCTGTCGCTGCAGATCATCGACCCGATCGAGCGCCGCTGACGGCGTGCCGATCGCTCCAACGTATTGAATGCCTGTCGAGGAAATCATGGCTAACGAAAACGAGATCAACTCTCCCGAGGAACAGGCCTTGGCCGACGAATGGGCTGCTGCCCTGGAAGAGACGGGTGATGCCGGGCAGGCCGACATCGATGCCTTGCTCGGTGGCGATGCCGGCCACCTTGGTGGCGATCGCCTGCCGATGGAGGAATTCGCCAGTTCGCCCAAGCCCAACGAGCACGTCAGCCTCGAAGGCCCGAACCTGGATGTGATCCTGGACATTCCGGTGAGCATCTCCATGGAGGTGGGCAGCACCGAGATCAGCATCCGCAACCTGCTGCAGCTCAACCAGGGTTCGGTGATCGAACTGGACCGCCTGGCGGGCGAGCCGCTGGACGTGCTGGTCAACGGCACCCTCATCGCCCATGGCGAAGTGGTCGTGGTCAACGAGAAGTTCGGCATCCGCCTGACCGACGTGATCAGCCCCAGCGAACGTATCAAGAAGCTGCGCTGAGTGAAGCGCATGGTGCGGGGCCTGATTGCCCTCGGTGCATTGCTGGTCAGTGAAGTGGTGATCGCCGCGGCCGAGCCCAACGCCTCGGCTGCCGCGCCGTTGCCCGGCGGTTTGGGCGCGCAGTTGGCGCAGATGGTCTTCGGTCTGCTGCTGGTGGTGGGGCTTATCTTCTTCCTGGCCTGGTTGCTGCGCCGCATGCAGGGCAATGCTCAGCGTGGCGCGCAGGTGATCGAGATCGTCGGCAGCCGGGCCATCGGCCCGCGCGACCGGTTGCTGCTGGTGCAGGTGGGCAAGGAGCAGATCCTGATCGGTCACAGTCCCGGCAGCATCGAGGCCTTGCATGTGCTGGCCGAGCCCGTGGAGGTGCCCGCTACGGCGCGCCAGGCCGCGCCGGAATTCGCCCAACGGCTGCTCGAGCTGATGGGCAAGGATCAGAAGGACAAGACGTGATGAGCGGCGCGCTGCGCTTTTTGTTGACCCTGGCGCTGCTGTTGGCAGCACCACTGGCCCTGGCCGCCGACCCGCTGTCGATCCCGGCCATCACCCTGTCCAGTGGGGCGGACGGGCAGCAGGAATATTCGGTCAGCCTGCAGATCCTGCTGATCATGACGGCGCTGAGTTTCATCCCGGCGTTCGTCATCCTGATGACCAGCTTCACCCGCATCATCATCGTCTTCTCCATCTTGCGTCAGGCCCTGGGCCTGCAGCAGACGCCATCGAACCAGGTGCTCACCGGCATGGCGCTGTTCCTGACCATGTTCATCATGGCGCCGGTGTTCGACCGGGTGAACAAGGACGCCCTGCAGCCCTACCTGGCCGAGCAGGTGACCGCCCAGCAGGCCATCGACAAGGCCCAGGGGCCGTTGAAGGACTTCATGCTGGCGCAGACCCGACAGAGCGACCTCGACCTGTTCATGCGCCTGTCCAAGCGCACCGACATTGCCGGGCCCGACCAGGTGCCGCTGACGATTCTGGTGCCGGCGTTCGTTACCTCCGAGCTCAAGACCGCGTTCCAGATCGGTTTCATGATCTTCATCCCGTTCCTGATCATCGACATGGTGGTCGCCAGCGTGCTGATGGCCATGGGTATGATGATGCTGTCGCCGCTGATCATTTCGTTGCCGTTCAAGATCATGCTGTTCGTGCTGGTCGATGGCTGGGCGCTGATCATGGGCACCCTGGCCGGCAGTTTCGGTGGCGTCTGACGCCGCCAAGGAGAGCCTTGCATGACACCTGAAGTCGCTGTCGACCTGTTCCGTGATGCGTTGTGGCTGACTACCTTGATGGTCGCCGTGCTGGTGGTGCCGAGCCTGCTGATCGGCCTGGTGGTGGCGATGTTCCAGGCCGCCACGCAGATCAACGAACAGACCCTGAGCTTCCTGCCGCGCCTTTTGGTGATGCTGATCACGCTGATCGTCGCCGGGCCCTGGTTGGTGCAGAAGTTCATGGAGTACTTCATCGGCCTGTACACCAGCATCCCGCAGCTGATCGGTTGAGGCCGCTATGCTGGAGCTGACCGATACGCAGATCGGCACCTGGGTCGCCACCTTCATCCTGCCGTTGTTCAGGGTGATGGCGGTGCTGATGACCATGCCGATCTTCGGCACCAAGATGCTGCCGGCGCGGGTGCGCCTGTATGCTGCCGTGGCGATCACCGTGGTCATCGTGCCGGGGTTGCCGCCACTGCCCGAGATCGATCCGTTGAGCGTGCGCGGCGTGCTGCTGTGCGCCGAGCAGGTCATCGTCGGTGCGTTGTTCGGCTTTTCCCTGCAGTTGCTGTTCCAGGCCTTCGTCATCGCCGGGCAGATTGTCGCCGTGCAGATGGGCATGGCCTTCGCCTCCATGGTCGATCCGGCCAACGGCGTCAACGTCGCGGTGATCAGCCAGTTCATGACCATGCTGGTGAGCGTGCTGTTCCTGCTGATGAACGGCCATCTGGTGGTGTTCGAGGTGCTGACCGAGAGTTTCACCACGCTGCCGGTGGGCAGTGCCCTGGTGGTCAACCATTTCTGGGAGATCGCCGGGCGCCTGAGCTGGGTGCTGGGGGCTGCGTTGCTGTTGATCCTGCCGGCGATCGCCGCGCTGCTGGTGGTCAACATCGCCTTCGGCGTGATGACCCGCGCCGCCCCGCAGTTGAACATCTTCTCCATCGGTTTCCCGCTGACCCTGGTGTTGGGCATGGGGATTTTCTGGGTCGGCCTGGCCGATATCCTTCCACACTACCAGGCACTGGCCAGCGAAGCGCTGCAGTGGCTGCGTGAGCTGGCACGGGCGCGCTGAGCATGGCAGAGAGCGAAAGCGGTCAGGACAAGACAGAAGAACCCACCGAGAAGCGCAAACGCGACTCGCGGGAAAAAGGTGAGGTCGCCCGCTCCAAGGAGCTGAACACGGTCGCGGTGACGCTGGCGGGCGCTGGTGGCTTGCTGGCGTTCGGCGGTTATCTGGCGGAGACGCTGATGACCCTGATGCGCATGAACTTCAGCCTGACGCGCGAAGTGATCGTCGACGAGCGCAGCATGGGCGCGTTCCTGCTGGCCTCGGGCAAGATGGCGATCTGGTCGGTGCAACCGATCCTGATTCTGCTGTTCGTGATTTCCTTCGTTGCGCCTATTGCCCTGGGCGGCTTCCTGTTCTCCGGGAGCCTGCTGCAGCCGAAGTTCAGCCGGATGAACCCATTGTCGGGGATCAAGCGCATGTTCTCGATGAACGCGCTGACCGAGCTGCTCAAGGCCATGGCGAAGTTCATCATGATCCTGCTGGTGGCGCTGCTGGTGCTGGCCAGTGACCGCGAGGCGCTGCTGGCCATCGCCAACGAGCCGCTGGAGCAGGCGATCATCCATGCGGTGCAGGTGGTGGGCTGGAGCGCCTTGTGGATGGCGGCGGGGTTGCTGCTGATTGCCGGGCTGGATGTGCCATACCAGCTGTTCCAGACGAACAAGAAGATGAAGATGACCAAGCAGGAGGTCAAGGACGAGTACAAGGACAGCGAAGGCAAGCCTGAGGTCAAGCAGCGTATCAGGCAGTTGCAGCGGGAGATGTCGCAGCGACGGATGATGGCGGCGGTGCCTGACGCGGATGTGATCATCACCAACCCGACCCATTACGCGGTGGCCCTGCAGTACAACCCGGACAAGGGTGGGACGGCGCCGTTGCTGGTTGCCAAGGGGACTGATTTCATTGCCTTGAAGATTCGTGAGATCGGGGTCGAGCATAACGTGCAGATACTCGAGTCGCCGGCCCTGGCGCGTGCGATCTACTACTCCACCGAGATGGAGCAGGAGATTCCGGCGGGGTTGTACCTGGCGGTGGCGCAGGTGTTGGCCTATGTGTTCCAGATTCGGCAGTATCGGGCCGGGAGGGGGAAGGCGCCGGAGCCGTTGAAGAAGGATTTGCCTATTCCTGAGGACCTGCGGCGGGACAGTTAAGTTTGTTTGGTTGTTTTGAAAGTTGTATGCGCATTTATTTGCGATGTTGACGCTTAGTCGCCATCGCGAATAAATGCGCATATAGTTTTCAAAACACATGCTCTAAAGGTCAAAGTCAAAGTCGGTCGGCGCTGGTTTTAATGGTTGTAAGTGCATTCGTTTGCGATGTCGACGCATAGTCACCTTTCCGCCCTTACGGCGGGTCCCTTTTTGAAGGATCAAAAAGGAACCAAAAAATCCTCGCTCCATTCATCCGGCCCTCCGCTTCGCTCCGGGTCCCCTCACTCCGGCCTTGCTCCCGGGAGGACCGCGCTGCAGGGCCCATCCTGGGCCCCAGCGCTTGACGGGCATCCATGCCCGTCACCTCCCTCCGCAAGTCCTGCGTTCGGCCTCCTGAAGTCGCGAAGTTACGGGCGGCGCCTGAACTGGCGCAGCTATCGCTAGTTGAGACTTAATTAATCTCTCGATCGCATCGCGGGGAAAGCCCGCTCCTACACGACAATTGCCGTTATATAGATCTCTGTAGGAGCGGGCTTGCCCCGCGAAAGGGTCGGAACAACCAATACATAATTAACTGCCAAATAAATAACTTCCCATTTCTTGCTCTTGCTCTTGCTCTTGCTCTTGCTTCTAAGCGCGCGATAGCCCAGGCGCCGCCAATTGCGACTTCAGGAGGCCGAGCGGAGTTCTTGCGTAGTGGGGCGACGGCCATGGATGGCCGTCGAGCGCTGCGGCCCAGGATGGGCCGTACAGCGCGGTACCCACGGGAGCAAGAACGGAGCGAGGGAACCCCGGAGCGAAGCGCAGGGGCCGGATGAATGGAGCCAGCGGCTTTTGCCTACTTTTGCCCAAGACAAAAGTAGGTCGCCGTAATGGCGAAAAGGTGACTATGCGTCACCATAGCCAATGAATGCGCATACAAAATCCAAAACAATCATCCCCGAACCCGAACCCGAACCCGAACCCGAACCCGAACCCGAACCCGAACCCGAACCCGAACCCGAACCCACCACCTATACTCCAACTCCCAAAAACAACAGCAAGGAGCCCCCCATGCCCCAGGAAAACCAAGGCACCTGCCTATGCCAAGCCACCAAACTGACCGTCAAGGTCGATAACAACCACGTCAGCGCCTGCCACTGCAGCATGTGCCGCAAATGGACCGGCGGCCCACTGCTGGCCGTCCATTGCGCCGAACCCCCGCAGTTCGAAGGCTCAACCCCGAGCGTCTATGATTCCTCCCCCTGGGCCCAGCGCGGCTTCTGCGGCCAGTGCGGCACGCACCTGTTCTACCGCCTGAAAGAGAGCAACCTCTATGTCGTACCAGTCGGCCTGCTCGACGGTAAGGCAAACTGGACCTTCACCGAGCAGATCTTCATCGACGAAAAGCCCGCCTGGTACTGCTTCAAGAACGAAACCAAGGACCTCACCGGCCAACAGATCTTCGAACAGTTCGCCCCGTCCTGAGCCGACCCGCCTTGCCAAACCCACGCATTCCTGAGAAAAGGGCGCCCACCAAAACCGTCTCGAGGAACCTGCCATGAGCAGTGAGTTGCAAGTCATCGATCTACAGGAAGGCGACGGCAAGGCCGTGGTCAAGGGCGCGCTGATCACCACCCAGTACCGCGGCACCCTGGCCGATGGCAGCGAGTTCGATTCGTCCTGGTCGCGCGGCAAGCCGTTCCAGTGCGTGATCGGCACCGGCCGGGTGATCAAGGGCTGGGATCAAGGCTTGATGGGCATGCGCGTGGGCGGCAAGCGCAAGCTGCTGGTCCCGGCGCACCTGGGCTATGGCGAGCGCCCGGTCGGTTCGATTCCACCGAATTCGGACCTCACCTTCGAGATCGAGCTGCTGGAAGTGCTGACCCGGGAAGACTGAGATGCGGCCTTCGGTATGGTCAATGCGCTTCTACCCGTTGAACAAATGGCAGAAAATCGAGGTCATCCAGCCCATCAATGTGCGCCATGCAAAGAAACCGGATCATGAAAACCTGGCGCCGCGATGCTAATTGTTTGATTTGGGAAATTTCCCACTTGAACATCAGACGTCAATTGGTGCCTTGAGAGGCATGCCCGGAGCTATCGTCCCAAGCTCATTTGGATCGTTGTCCAGAGCCTTACGGAGGAGATGCTCCGCATGCCACAGAGTGAGAGCCCCCAATGTACGAGGATCCTGTTCAGATCGCCCTGTCGCTGTTCATAGGCTTTGCCATTGATCGCTGGTTGAGGTCACCCCGGCTGCGTACCTGGCTTGGCGTGAGTCTTCTCACTATGGGGGGGCTTGGTATGCTGTTCTTGCACCGTGAAACGCTCACTGGTGTTGATGTGGTGCTGTGGAAGTCTTTCGCTATCGTGCTGGGTGTATGCCTGATTGTATTCAGAGACCGCTACAAGGATGCGATGTGACGTTGCTCTCCCAACGCTTTGACTCAAGCCTTTGGGGCTCACCGGTCCTGCGATAGACCGAAACTGTGCTGACCCGCGACGATTGAGCCACGAGCAATAATTCAGCAACACACATGCGTTAACGTGGCCTTTGTCGATGGAACGGCCTGTGCGCCCAGGGAGGAACCAAACGGGTCGAGGGCACTCTGAGCCTCACTCGCTGCCACGGATGGCATTCACAACAGGGACGGCCCGCAGCCAAGGCTGCGGGACCATGTGGCGGGGCAACCCAGTACCCTGGCCACAAGAGTCCGCCCCAGATGAAGCTGCCCACCTTCCTTCGCCGTCGTCGTCACCTGTTGTTGAGCCTGACGCTCGCCGCTGCGGCCGTGCCATTGGCCTTGGCCGTGCTCGAGAGCCGTGCGCAACCCGTGGATGGCACCCAGACGCTGGTCTTCCTGCGCCATGCCGAGAAGCCCGGCGAGGGATTGGGACAGCTGAACTGCCAGGGGCTCAATCGCGCCCTGGATCTCGCCACCTTGTTGCCCGAGCGCTTCGGCAAGGCTGATTACGTATTCGCCGCCAACCCTTCGCGGGGTGTCGAGGAAGGTAGCCAGGATGAGCGCTACAGCTATATCCGCCCGTTGATGACCATCAGCCCCAGCGCCATTCGCCTCGGCTTGCCGGTGAACATCGACTATGGCGCAAACGACACCGACGATCTGGCTGACGAATTGCTCAGTAGCAAGTATCGCAATGCCACGGTCTACACCGCCTGGTCCCGCGGTTACCTCCCGGAATTGATCAACACCGTGGCCGGCAAGGCCCTGGGGGAGGAGCGGGTGCTCACCGAAGACTGGCATCGCGACGACTTCGATACCTTGTACGTGCTCACGCTGACCTGGCGCGAGGGCAAGGCTACCCTGCTCAGCCGTAGCGTGCGTCAGGGGCTCGATCACGGTGAGCCTGGCTGTCCGACCTGACCTGCTGTTACTGTCTGGCCATAAGGCCTGGACGGGAATGGACGCATGAACCAGCGGGTGACAGTGATCGGCGGCGGGGTGGTCGGCCTGGCGACGGCTTATGCGCTGGTGCGCGACGGTTGGCAGGTCGACCTGGTCGAAGCCCGTGACAGCCTGGCCAGCGCCACCAGCTTCGCCAACGGTGGACAGCTTTCGTATCGTTATGTGGCGCCTCTGGCCGATGCCGGAGTACCGTGGCAGGCGCTTGGCTGGTTGTTGCAGGGGGACTCGCCATTGCGCCTTCGGTTGCGTCTGGACCCTGCGCAGTGGCGTTGGCTGGCGGCTTTCGTCATGGCGTGCCGCACCTCCGTCAATCGCCGTAATGCTGCTCAGTTGCTGAGCCTGGCGCTCGAAAGCCAGGCGGCGTTACAGCGCTGGCGCGAGCAGGACGGCCTTGATGATTTCGCCTGGCGGCGCAACGGCAAGCTGGTTGCATTTCGTACCCAGCGTGCATTCGACCGTGGGCGCCAACACCTGCTTGATCCCCACAGCCAGCGAACACTGGATGCCGCCGAACTGCGCGAGCTCGACCCGGCGCTTTGCGAGGCACCGTTCGTTGGCGGCGTGTTCACCCCGGACGAAGAGGTCGCCGATTGCCACCGTTTCTGCCTGCGCCTGGCCGAGCGCCTGGAGGCATCCGGGCAATGCCGGTTGCTGTTGGGGCGGCCGGTGACACGGCTGATTGCGCACGATGATCAGGTGCTGGCCCTTGAGATGGGCAATGAACAGCTGGACGTGCAGCGCCTGGTGCTCAGCGCCGGGCACCGTAGCGCCGGCCTGGCTTTGCCGGGCTTGAATTTGCCGGTCTATCCCTTGAAAGGCTATAGCCTGACCGCGCCGGTCGGCGCCGCGCATCGGGCACCCGAGGTAAGTATCACCGACTACGAATGCAAGATCGTCTATGCCCGGCTGGAGGATCAGCTGCGTGTGGCGGCTATGGTGGACATCGTCGGTTACGACGAGTCGGTGGATGCCGGCAGGCTCGCGAGCATGCGGAGGCTGGCCCGGGAAACCTTGCCCGATGCCGCCGACTACGGGCAGGCAGTGGAATGGGCGGGTATGCGGCCGGCGACGCCGACCGGGGTGCCGATCATTGGTGCCACACGGTATCGCAACCTGTGGCTGAACCTGGGGCATGGTGCACTGGGGTTCACCTTGGCGTGTGGCAGTGGCGAGCGGCTGGCGAGGCTGTTGCGCTGACCTTGTTGGCCTCATCGCGGGGCAAGTCGGGTCGCCGCATCGCCGCTCCCACGGGTTGCTTTTGACGCCAGGGGAGTGGGCTTGCCCTGCGACGGGCGCTACTGGTCAATCAGCGACCGAAACGCATCGGCCAGCCCACCACCTTCTTCGCCCGCGGCGTGGCGTAGGTGCGCACCTTGGAGGTGCTCAACCCCAGCCTCACCAGCGATTCGGCAATGGTCACCGCAGCGCTCACGCCGTCCACCACCGGCACCCCGGTGCGCTGGCGGATCTGCTCGTCAAGCCCGGCCATGCCGCCGCAACCCAGGCAGATCACTTCGGCCTTGTCCTCGCGCACAGCCCGTTCGGCCTGCTCGACGATGGCTTCCACCGCACGCCGTGGGTCGCTTTCCAGCTCCAGCACCGCCAGTCCGCTGGCGCGCACCGAGGCGCAGCGCTCGTACAGCCCGGACAGTTTCAGGCGGTCCTCGATCAACGGCACGGTGCGGTCCAGGGTGGTCACCACCGAGTAGGCGTGACCCAGGTACATGGCGGTGCTGGCGGCGGCATCGGTGATGTCCACCACCGACACGTCCAGCAGTTCCTGTAGGCCTTCGCGGCCATGCTCGCCATAGCCGGCCTGGATCACGGCATCGAAGGGCTGGTCGTAGGCCAGCACCCGGTCCATCACCGCGATGGCGGCCAGGTAGCTCTCGAAGTTGCCCTCCACCGACTCGGCGCCGAACCACGGGGTCAGGCCGACGATCTCGGTACCGGGCGCGGCCACGCTGCGCGCTTGCTCGGCAATGGCTTCGGTGATGGCTTCGGTGGTGTTGACGTTGGCGATCAGAATACGCATGACGGATCTCCCTGAAATTCAGTGGCTGCTGTGGTCGACGGCGATGCATTCGCCGCTGACATCGAGGTATTGGCGGTGGCGTGGCGCAATCAGCAGGTAGACGGCGGCGGCGATACCGGCACCGATCAGCCAGGAGAACGGCGCGATACCGTGGAAGTTGGGTACCAGGGCCAGGATGATCGCCAGCAGCGCGGCCGGGATAAACGCGGCCACGGCGCGCAGGTTGATGCCGCGGGTGTAGTGGTAGGCGCCGGCGGGATTCTCGCTGTACAGCTCGGGCACGTTGATACGGCCCTTACGCAGCAGCCAGTAGTCGGCCATGATCACCCCGTACAGCGGGCCGAGCAGGGCGCCCAGGCCGGAGAGGAAGTACACGATCACCAGCGGGCTGTTGTACAGGTTCCACGGCAGGATCAGCACCGCCAGGGTGGCGCTGATCAGCCCGGCGCGGCGGAAGTTCAGGTGGCGCGGCGCCAGGTTGCTGAGCACGAAGGCCGGGGCGACGAAGTTGGCCATGATGTTCACCGCCACGGTGACGATCAGGAACGCCAGGCAGCCCAGCACCAGGAACGCGGTGTTGGGGATGCTGGCGACGATTTGCGTCGGGCTGTCGATGACCTGGCCGTTGATCTGGAACTGCGCGCCGCACAGCACCACGGTGATCGCCGCGAACACCAGGATGTTCACCGGCAGGCCCCAGAAGTTGCCGACGCGGATGGTTTTACGGCACGGCGAGGAGCGGGCGAAGTCGCAGAAGTTGAGCACCAGGGTGCCGTAGATCGCCAGCCACAGCGCGCCGCCGGCGAAGATGTTGCGCCACATCTCGTAGCCGCTCAGGGGCTCGGCGACCGACCAGGCGATGCGCGCATCGGCCTTGAAGTACATGAACACCGCCAGGCTCGCCACGGTCAGCAGGATCACCGGGCCGGCGAAGGCCTCGTAGCGGCGCACCATCTCCATGCCGTAGGCGAGGATCACCAACTGCACCAGCCAGATCGCCACGAAGCACACCCAGCCCAGGCTCGACAGGCCGAGGATGCTGTCGTGGTCATAGGCGGCCACCTGTGGCCACACGGCGGTCAACAGCACCCGCAGCACCACCGAGGCCAGGTAGGTCTGGATGCCGAACCAGGCGATGGCGATCACCGCGCGGATCAGCGCCGGGATCTGCGCGCCATGGATGCCGAAGGCGATGCGGCTGATCACCGGGAACGGCACGCCGGTCTTCTGCCCCATGTAACCGGACAGGTTCATGAAGAAGTACACCAGCGCCGCGCCGATCGCCAGCGACAGCAGGATCTGCCAGCCACCCAGGCCGAGGGCGAACAGCCCCATGGCGAAGGAGTAGTTGGCGATGTTGTGCACGTCGTTGGTCCACAGCGCGAAGATGCTGTAGCCGCCCCAGCGGCGGCCTGCCAGTTTGGTCGGGGCGAGGTCGCGGTTGTGCAGGCGAGGGCTCAGCTCGAGATCGGCCGGGTGGCCTTCGAGGGTCGTGGTCGAGGGATGGGGGCTGGCAACGGAAAGTTCAGGGGCAAGGGGGAGGCTGCTACTCATTCCGGTGGCTCCTGATGCGTGTGACTGCGATGAGCGGGCGCTGGCGCACGGGCTCGCCATCTCGTCGGTGCAGGCGTTGGCATCACTGGGTTCTGGGCGCAACGGTCGCCGACGGGGCGACGCTGCGGGTTTTTGTGTATTTATGTTTCGTAAAACTTGTATACAAAACACAAGCACACAAAAGCCAGTTCCATGCCAGCAGGAGCAGGAGTGTTAGGTAACCGTTATTTCGAACCTATCTATTTAAATGGTAAGTAGATGAAAATATTGAGCTATAAATTGACCGAATGAACAGGTTTAAATTTTATAGTGTTGATTTAGTTGATCATTTGGTCAATTTTCTTGATGAGGGATGTGTAACCTATTGGGGCGTTACCCCGATAAAGTGCACACAAAAATGGCACTAAACGTGACATTTATGTGTACAACTATTCATCTGGTTTTCTTCTCTGTCCTGCAGCTGCCGATTCGTCGGATCGAATAGTCTGCGCGCCTGCGCACCCAGGAAATCTGGTCGATGCCAGCCTCGCGCAAATGCTGTCTCAGCATGGAAAGCGCCTCTTTGACAGCTCCCCCCGGGAAACAGAAATCGATGACCCAGGCGCGTCCACCCTCATTCCATTCACTCGGGTGCAGCAGGAAGTTCGGGTCCTGGAGCAGACGTTGCTCGGTGTCGGGCGCCAGGTGCGCCCAGATGAGAAAGCCCCTCGGCGCACAGGTCGAGTCGAAGAGCATGATGATCTGTGCGTGCTCGATAGCGGGTGCGAGCCAGTAGTACAACGTGCGTATCTGGAAGCCTGAAGAGCGTCGGCAGCCGGCCATGACCATGGCGGCATGCCCCAGCATCGTTGCCTTGTCATTGAGCTTGGCGTCTCGACAGCTGGTCTGCAGAGTGTAATGTTTGTTCATTTGTTTACCTCACGAGGCCAGGGTAGAAGTTCAATGCCTGCCTGATTTCTTCATGGCCTTCGGCCTTTGCCGACAACGCCTCCAGCGTCAGCGGGGTTGTATCGCGCTCCGACAGGGTGAACCGGCCGGTTTGCGGGTTGAAGTAGATGGCTAGCGTGGCACTTGACCAGAACGGCAGGGCATCCGGCTGTTCGTGGCCGAGATTGAAGCGACCAGCCAGCAGCGCGTGGTCTTGCAGTGCATGCAAGGCCGCTCTTCGGTCGCCGACCGGTTCTGTATCGATAGCCTCGATAAGGCTTTGCAGCTCATGCAGCACACGGTGGCTCCGGTTCAGCCGGGTGGCATTGATCAGCAGGGTGAGCTGGAGGTTATGGCGGTCTATGTTGTACTCGCCAGCCGCCTGCGCAATCCTGGTAAACAGCAGGTCGTAGCTTGAGCACAATGGGTCGGTCAGCGTGGCATCGCTCCCCAGCCAAGCCAGATCGCCATCTTTGCCGTTGCGCGACAGCAGCGCGTGAAAGAGTCGTCCAGTCCAGCGTTGATAACCGTCCCAGCCCGTAGTCTCGGCGATGGCGGTAACAGTGAAATCGTCAAGCGCCAGAAAGCGCTGCAGTGCAGTGGCAAAGGCGTTGAATTCCGGGGCGTTCTCCAGGCGGCGCAACAACCAGAGTGGGAATCCGGCCTGGGCGACCTGATACAGATTCAGGTAATGGCTGTAGCGTTGGTTGAAGTGCTCAAGGGTTTTTTGCCAGAGGTGTAGCGACACCTCGTTGTCCACGACTGCGTACTTGCCCAGGTAGTAGCACAGGCTCTGCAGGCTCTGCAGGGCAGGCAGGTATTCGCTGTTGAAGCGGTCGATGCTGGAGCGGTCGCCATTGATGAAGTGAGTGAACAGGCAAATGCCGCTCAGGTCCAGCCAGCCACCTGTAAGGGAAACGTTGGATGCACTGACATTGTAATGGATGATGTGCTTGGCGCGCGCGGCCGCGAACTGCTCGGCGTAGCGCCCGGCCAACTCGACCAGGCCATTTTCCAGGCGTTGTTCGAGTGAGGGCATAAGAGCGGTCGAGGCCTGTACTCCGGGGAGGAAGTCGACAAGGCGTTGAATGACCTGTTTAACCCGCAGGGCATCTTCGCCCAGGCAATTCAGCCGCTGTTGTCTGAAATAGATTGACCTGATGAAATGCGCAGGGCGCACAACCGGCTGGCGAACCAGAAGACCGCGTTTCAACGTCCCGCGCCAGGTCTCATAGGTCAGGCCGGTGTCGAGGATGGCAACGGTCCGTGTGGCCCCGAAAGGCAGCACCGACGCGATGATTTCTGCCCAGACCGACTCATAGAGTGCGGTGGTCAACGACAAGTTGCCATCACCGTGGCCCGCATCTACATCGTGGCCAACCAGCGGATTGGCCCCGAGCCCCTTTAGTTGCCAAACACCATCAAAACCGCAGCGTGCACCACCGCCGTTGCTGAGAATGCCGTCGCCGCCGTAACGTTCAGCCATGAAGGTCTTGCGTGTTGCATTGGCGCGCCGGGGCACGGTATCGGTCCGGATAATGTAGCTGTAAGAGGCCAGCAAGTCAGTCGAGTTCTGCCGTTCACACAGCGCCTCGTTAAGATAAATAACTTCGCAACCCTCGATATATTCCGTTTCAAAAGGGACGAATACTTCGTGCAACTCGTTGAGTTGCGCCACTTCATTGTCTGGGGCGATCATCTGGACGGAACAAGTTCTGGCAATTAGTCGAGGCGTGTCAAGGCCGGGGAGGCCCGTTACGGCGCGCGGCTCTGCAAGGCGGGCATGTTGACGTTTATACCCTGCTGGCATATCAAAGTGCCACCCTACAGGTGTAGGATGGCCTGCGCTTCAAGAATGTGAATAATTACGTATTGCCTGCGGCTTTGTGTTGAAGCGAGGGCGGGGGTTCGTTTGATGTGCTGAACAGTATGGCCAATTCAATGCGGCTGCCAACATTCAGCTTTTTGAATACCGAGGACAAATGGTCCCTGACGGTGTGTTGGCTGATACCCAGTTGTTGTCCGATTTCCTTGTTGGTCAACCCTCTCGATAAGCAATGAATAACGTCGTGTTCTCGTTCCGTGATGTTCAACGCATGTTTCCTTTGTGTTGCGGTTGCCGAATGTCAGGCGGCGGATGACAAAGTCAAGTGGCTCTGTGTGCTGTCCTGTTCATGGTGGGGGGGGACGAGCGACGGCGTCAAAAATTTAGTTGGGCCGCACATGATTTTTGCTTGTTGTCCTTTGAGGGCACCTTCGTAATCAAGTCGACCCGCTGAGGTCGGGCCCGGTGTGAAGCCACCCGGCCGGGTAAAGGATGACTGCGTGACAGGTAAGGCCCCCTTGTTTCGAAGCGAAGCGCTGGCTGCGCGACAGAGCACCTGGCTGGGTGACATCGTGCTGGTCAGGCCTGTTTCCTTCACCGTGATGACAGTCGTGGCGTTGTTGCTCGCGCTGATGGTCGTCAGTTTTTTCTTCTATGGCAGTTATACAAGGCGTAGCACCGTTCCTGGCCAGCTGGTGCCGTCGTCCGGACAGTTGAAAATTCATTCGTCGCAGTACGGTGTCGTGCTGGAACGTTACGTCGAGGAAGGGCAGCAGGTAGAGCAGGGCGGGCGGCTGTTCCTGATTTCCAGTGAGCGCTCGGTCGACTCGGGGCCTGTCCAGGCAGAGGTCAGCGATCAGCTTCAGGGCCAGCGTCGTTCCCTGGAGGAAGAGCTGCGTAAGCAGCAGCAACTGCAGGTTGAGGCGCGGCAGAGTCTGGATAGCAAGCTGCGAAGCCTCACTCAGGAACTGGACACGCTGGCGCAGCAGATCGCCAGCCAGCAGCGGCTCGTGCAACTGGCCGGCAATGCGGCCGAGCGCTATCAGGGGCTCATGGATAAGGGCTATATCTCCATGGACCAGCTTCAACAGCGCCAGGCCGAGCTTCTGGGGCAGCGCCAGAGTCTTCAGGGCCTGGTGCGCGAATCGACCGTGCTCAGGCAGCAGTTGGTCGAGCGACAGCATGAACGGGCAGGGCTGGAGGCGCTGCATGGTAATCAGTTGGCCAGCATTCGCCGATCGCTGTCGTCGGTGCAGCAGGCGCTGATCGAAAGCGAAGCCAAGCGCTCGCTGGTCATTACGGCGCCCCAGCCAGGCGTGGCCACCGCCATCCTGGTGGGGCCGGGGCAGGTGGTGGATAGTTCGCGCGCGCTGATGAGCCTGGTACCGGCGGATGCCAACCTGCAGGCAGAGCTATATGCCCCCAGCAAAGCCATTGGCTTTATCCAGGCGGGCGATGCGGTACTGCTTCGCTACCAGGCCTACCCCTATCAGAAATTTGGCCAGCACCATGGCCAGGTCATATCGGTGTCCAGGACCACGCTTTCCGCTGCCGAGCTTGCCAATGTGGTCGGGAGCGTGCCCGGCCTGGGAGGCAACGGTGAACAGATCTATCGCATTCGCGTGGCGATCGATAGGCAGTCGGTGCAGGCGTACGGGGAGTCCCGGGCATTGCAGGCCGGCATGCTGGTCGAGGCGGATGTGCTGCAGGAAACCCGGCGTCTTTACGAGTGGGTGCTCGAACCGCTCTACAGCCTGACGGGCAAACTCTAGGAATGGACGCATGAACTACATCGACGCCATCACCCCGAGCCTGGGGCGCCGTCTCCCGCTGATCCTGCAGACCGAGGCCACCGAGTGCGGACTGGCCTGCCTGGCCATGATCGCAGGCATGCACGGCCATCATACGACCCTGATGGAGCTGCGCCGGCAGTTCAGTGTTTCGCTCAAAGGCATCACCCTCAGGCAACTGATGCAGACTGCCGAGCGCCTCAACCTGGGCACCCGTGCGGTCAGGCTGGAGCTGAGCGATCTGAACAAGCTCAAGCTGCCCTGTGTGCTGCATTGGAACTTCAACCATTTCGTGGTGCTCAAGGCTGTCCATGGGCAGCACCTGACCCTGCATGATCCCGGTCAAGGGGTACGCCAGCTGAGCTTTGCCCAAGCCAGCGAATGCTTTACCGGTGTTGCCCTGGAGGTATGGCCCGAGCAGGGTTTCGCGCAGCAGGCCGCCAAGCCCCGGTTGGGCTTGACCAAGATGCTCGGCCGTGTGAGCGGGCTGTACCGTGGCTTGGCCCAGGTGCTGCTGTTGGCGCTGGTGCTGGAAGTGTTCTCGCTGGTCAGTCCGTTCCTGTTGCAATGGACCCTCGACAACGTGGTGGTCACCCAGGACCGGGATCTGCTGACCACGCTGATGATCGGCTTCGGCCTGTTGCTGTTGATGCAGCAGCTGGTCAGCGCCACGCGCGCCTGGGTCATGATGCACATGAGCACGTTGCTCAGCGTGCAGTGGCGGGCGAACCTCTTCACTCACCTGCTGCGTCTGCCGATCCAGTACTTCGAGAAGCGTCACCTGGGTGACGTGGTGTCCCGCTTCGGGGCTGTCGATCAGATTCAGCATACGCTGACCGCGGCGTTCTTCTCGGCGATACTCGACGGCCTGATGACTGTCGCCACCCTTGTGTTGATGTTTCTCTACAGCCCGTCGCTGGCGATGATCGCTGTACTGGCGATGGTGGCCTATATCCTGGTTCGCTGGGCGTGGTATGGCCCACTGCGCCGTGCCAGCGAGGAACAGATCGTTCATGCGGCACGCCAGCAGAGCCATTTCCTCGAAACGCTGCGAGGGGTACGCACGCTCAAATTGTTCCAGCGTCAAGGCGAGCGGCGCTCCACCTGGCTCGGGTTGTTGGTGGCCCAGATCAACGCCGGATTGCGCACGCAGAAACTGCAGTTGCTCTATACCCAGCTCAACGCGCTGATCTTCGGCCTGGAGAATCTTTGCACCATCGGTCTAGGTGCATCGCTGGTCATGGACAATCACTTCACGGTGGGCGTGCTGATGGCGTTCATGGCGTACAAGGGGCAGTTCGTCAGCCGTGTAGCTAGTCTGGTAGATCATCTGTTCGAACTGCACATGTTGCGTTTGCAGGGCGAGCGGCTGGCCGACATCGTCATGCACCCCCCCGAGGAACAGCGGGACGCCCCTCAGAGCGTGGACTGGCCCGCGCGCCAGATGACCATCGACATCCAGGGCTTGAGCTATCGCTACTCCGAGCACGAGCCGCTGGTGCTCGATGGCATTGACCTGCGCATTGCGCCCGGGGAGTCCGTTGCCATCACCGGTGCCTCTGGGTGCGGCAAGAGTACCTTGGTGAATGTGTTGCTGGGGATATTGCCGCCCACCAGCGGACAGATTCGCATGGGCGGACATGAACTGCGCCAACTGGACATGGCGTCCTGGCGCGGGCGGATTGGCACGGTGATGCAGGACGACTGCCTGTTCGCCGGCTCGCTCGCGGACAATATCACCTTCTTCGAATCGAGCCCCGACCTGGAGTGGGCCATGGAATGCGCGCGCATGGCGGCCATTCATGCCGAAATCATGGCCATGCCAATGGGCTACAACACCTTGGTGGGCGACATGGGCACGGTGCTGTCGGGAGGCCAGAAGCAACGCTTGCTGCTGGCCAGGGCACTGTACAAGCGGCCGGATATCCTCATTCTTGACGAGGCGACAAGCCATCTCGATGCGGCCAGTGAGCAGCGGGTCAATGCTGCGGTGCGGGCACTCGCCGTGACCCGAATTATCGTTGCCCACCGCGCCGAGACGATCGCTTCCGCAGATCGCGTAGTGCGTCTCGAGGCGGGGCGGATGGTGCTTGATCAGCGGGTGGCGAGCGTGTCGTCGTACCTGGACGAAGCTGTCACGCCATGAGTGCAGGTGTCTTCAATCGTTGCCTGCTGGTGCTTCTATGCACATGGGCGTCCTGTGCCGCTGCACTGGACGTGTTCTCGACCGCCGACGCCGTGGCGCCTGCGGCCATGCTTCAGGGCGCAGGCCTGGGTACGGCCTGCGTGGATGGGGCGCTACCAGAGGTGCTCAGCCTGGAGGTCATGGTCGAGCGGGTGTTGTGCCACGACCCCCAGGCCCGGCACGCCTGGGCGCAGGCCAAGGCTCAGGCGGCGCAGGTCGGGGTTGCGCAGTCGGCGTACCTGCCCAGGCTGGATGCCACAGCCACCTACAGCCGTGGGCGCAACGACAGCCATTACGAAGCGGTGGACGCCTCGGTCCAGGGACGCCAACGTCGGCTTGACCATCGTCTGAGCCTGAGCTGGGTGCTGTTCGATTCCGGCCGGCGTGAAGCCGACCTGCGCAATGCGCGGCAGTTGCTGGTGGCGGCCAATGCCAATCAGGATGAGCGCTTGCAGGAGGCCTTTGTGCAGGCAGCCAGCCTGTATTACGACACCTTGGCCGCTCAGGACAGGCAGCGGGCCGCCGAGCAGGTTGCTGCGCTGGCCGCTGAAAACCTCAAGGATGCCAGCGCCAAGTTCGACGCTGGCGCCGCCGCGCTGAGCGACCGCCTCCAGGCGCAGACCGCCTACTCGCAGGCCAGCCTGAACCTGGTTCGCGGCCAGGGCGCGGTGCGTGATGCCAAAGGCCAGATCGCCTTGCGCATGGGGCTGGCGCCGCAGACGCGGCTGATTCTGGCGCAAACGCTGACACGACGGCCGGATACCGCCTTCGTCAAAGGCCTGGATGCACTGCTCGAGCAGGCAGGCAACGACCACCCTGCGTTGATCGCCGCCAGGGCGAAACTGGAGGCGGCACAGGCAGCCGTTGCCGAGCGCGAGGCTGCCGGCCGCCCATCGCTGTCGTTGATTGCCTCGCTATCGGATGTCACGACCCATCAGACCATGGAATATAACGGCGATAGCCATATCCGTGACAACAGTGTGGGGGTTCAGCTCAGCATCCCGCTGTTCGAAGGGTTCGGGCGTACCTATCAGGTTCGGGGTGCCCGGGCCAGGGTGCAGGCCCAGGAAGCAGAACTGGCCGATGTTCGACAGCGTGTGGCGTTGGAGCTGTGGGCCAGTTACCAGGCGCTGGGTATCGAGACCCAAGCGCTGGACAGAACCGCCGAGTGGGTCGAGCAGGCAATGCTCGCCCTAAACGTGGTCCAGGGCCGTTATCGCTCTGGAGTGGGCAGCATGATCGAGCTGCTCAATGCTTCTTCCGCCTATGCAATGGCGGAGCAGGAGCATATTGCTGCATTGAATGGTTGGCACCGTGCGCGATTGCGTCTGGCGGCGAGCCTGGGGCGCCTGGGGTTCTGGGCGCTCTGAGTGCAGTTGCTTGCAGGTCTGGCGAGCGGTGTCTGCTTGCCACGGCCTTTATGCCTGAGCAATGTGAAGTTCACCGCGCTCAGGCGGCGTCCAGGTATGAATTTTTTAAGGATATGGAAATGCGAGAGTTGACATCGGAAGAGTTTGAAGCAGTAGCTGGTGCCGTAGGACCTTGGGGGGCTGCCGCCGGCGCAGTTGCGGCGGGCGCTGCCTATGTCGGAGCCCAGGCTGGCGCTGGTACGACTGCCACGTGGAGCGGTGCTGCCAGTGCAATGGTTACAGGTGCGGTTGCAGGATTCTATACACCAACCACTACAGCTCAATCGATAGGCCTTGCGGTGGCAGGTATCTATGCAGGGTTGGCGGGCGGATATGTTGCCCGTGCAGGAGGAGGATCCAGCGGCGCCTGAGTTTGATGCAGCCCCGGCCATTCTGGGTCGGGGCTTCGGGCAGACAATGTTTACGAAGACCGTTGAAGGTTCACGGAACAAGGATGAGGTAATGGAAGTTTTTTCGTTTCATGAGTTTTTTAATATTTTTGCCTGGGGGATGATCGTGCTGGCATTGTCGCGCCTGCTTCTCTACGGGTTTGAGCGCTTTAGGCGACGTAGCGTACCTCAGGCCCTCAAGGCAGTTATCATGATCCCCATCGCGATTTCGGTAGCTTTGCTCTGTGCCAAGCTGTTTCCGTTACCGGTATAGACGCAGCATGAGCTTGCGCGCTAAGCCGTGCAGTATGAACGTCACCAGGACGGTTACAGCGAGGGTGTCCAGTGTGGTATTTGCAAAAAAACCACACTAGGTTGATGTAATTTTTTCATGCGTAGAACAATCCCTACACCTGTAGGGTGTGAGGTGGCGGCGATAAACTGCGTGTTGATGGCGGAGATCGGTCTGCAATTTTTGCTTTTTTATGTCAGGTGAGCGACCGGCCTGTCTGTGCGAAACTTGTGCTGTCGAAATTTTCGTTTTGAATAGTTGGCAGTTCGCGAGCGTAGTCGAAAGACTGAAGTTTAAATATCTTTTCAAAAAAATATAGGGGGTTTAATGATGCGAGATATCACAGTAGAAGAACTCGAGATGGTAGCAGGCGCCTTTGGTCCTGCTGGGGCAGTCGGTGGTGCGGCAGTTGGAGTTGCTACTTATCTCGGTAGCCAGACCGGTGGTGGAAGTATTAATGGAGCTGATCTGGCGTTGGCGGCAGGGGCTGGTGCTCTGATAGGCGCTGTTACCGGCCCTGCCGGCATCGGCAGCATTGCTGCGGGGACGACCACAGGTTTTGCTGGCGGAGTGATTACAGGTAATGGATCGCGTTTGTGGGGCAGTGGTTCGACGGGTGCTTGAGTGTCTATCCCGATGGTGGTGATTTCGAGGTGAGAGCAGTTCTTTTCTCACGATGGCAAGTTGAATAAATGCTCACAGGATGGAGGGAAGGTTGATATATGTTATGGACTTGCTGTCGGCCTTGCTGTTGGCAGTGATTTTCAAAAAGGTCGCCGGCTTGCTGAAGGGCAGGTTTGGTTGGAACACTGACAGCGTGCTGGGGCTGGTATCGGTGCCGGTAATCTACCTGTTCATTTATTTTGTTGTTCACCCATCGTTGTCCAAGTGGTTCTAGGCACGTTGCTGCTCGCGTGTAAAGCTCAATTGCCTTGCAGCTGTGCAACAACAGGGTGGCTGCAAAGTGCTTTCGATGGCCCACCATCAGGGCAGGCAGCGCGGTCAATTTTGACCGGTTGAGCGCTGCAAGGTCAGAAAGAGGCTGAAATATCTCGGATTCGCTGGGGTGTTTCAGCTTCTTTTCGACTGGGCGAGCCAACTAGCACCATCCCTACACCTGTAGGGTGTAGGGTGCGGCCGGGTGGCGATACACTGACTGTGAGTAGTGGCATATGGCCTTGTTTCGACAAAAAAGTCAGACGATAGATGATCTGGAGTAGTACTGATGAATGCTTTCGGTGCGATGGTCGTAATCATCTTGATCGGAATAGCCGTGGGTACGGCTGCCGATTATTGGATGCTTGATAAATTCATCAAATACGCATTGATGTCGGTGGTGATAACGCTGTCGCTACGAGTATTGCGTGGAAGTAAACTATAAGGCAGTTGCTCTTGGTTTTCTGTGGCCGGTTCGCGACCCTGCGCGCAAGGCTCTGGTTGTGCGTGCAGGCTGTATATAAGGAGTGATACACACTCCGCTAATAATGAAATTTATTCCGTGATGTCAATGAACTCGAAAATCGCTAGCGGGAATGATAGCGTCCCTGAAGATGCGTCTTTTTTGCGCAAGACCTTTTGTTTGGTGTCGTTGTACTGGAAGGGTGAAGAGAAGCTATTCGCCTGGTGCTCACTGGCGGCCTTGGCGGTGTTGTCGCTGCTGGCCGTAGCCACCGCGTTGGCTATCAACGAATGGTACAAGCACTTCTACAATGCCATCCAGGCACTCGATGCCTATTCCTTCTATCGACTGGTGCTGGTATTCGTTGCCATCGTACTGCTGTCGGTAATGCGCTCTGTCTTGATCACCTATTGGGTCGACGTCTTCGCATTGAGATGGCGGCGCTGGTTGACCAATCACTATCTGTCGGCATGGGTGGTCGAGTCGAATCGCCCCGACCAGATCGAGCAGCAGGTCGACAACCCCGATCAGCGCATCGCCGAGGACATCAACAAATTCACGTTCGAGACCATCGATCTGGCCTGCGGCCTGTTCTACACCCTGGCCAGCGTGGTCTCGTTCAGCGTGGTATTGATCAGCATTTCAGGCAGTGCGCAACTGTGGGGCTTGAGTATCCCCGCCTACATGTTCTGGGCTGCCATTTTCTACGCGTTGCTGGGCACGTTCATCAGCCAGAAAATTGGCTTCAAACTGGTCTCCTTGAGCAACAACCAACAGCGTTCCGAGGCGGACCTGCGATATTTCCTCATCCGCTTCCGTGACCACTCCTGCGAGCAGGAGGATCCGTCAGGCCGCAATGGCGAAAAAGACCGCATCAGTGAAAAGCTCGATGTCAGCCTGGCCAACATGCGCCGCACTATCCGCGTGAAGATGCGTCTTTCGTTGTTCACCGAGAGTTACAGCCAGCTCTCGCTGGTGTTCAGCAGCCTGCTGGCGGTTCCGCGCTTCTTTTCCGGTGCCATACAGTTTGGTGACGTCATGCAGATCAACTCGGCGTTCGGCAACCTTTGCGAGAATCTCAGCTGGTTCATCAATGCCTATCACCGTCTGGCCGACTGGAAAGCCACGACGGACAGGTTGATCTCGTTCGATGGCGCATTGGCCGAACGCTCCGAAATGGAGGGTGTGACGCGTGGGCACGGAACTGTCTTGGCAAAGTAGCCTGAAGCGACTTGATCGGAGGTCGACATGTTAGTGCAATCCGCGCTGTCGTCATTGTTTGCGCGAGCCAATGAAGTGGGGGTTGCCGGTACCTTCCAGTTCGTGTTTTCCGGGCAGCAACACTTCTGGGTGCGTGCGCCGGCTTGCACCCAGGTTCATACGGGCATGCATCCACAGGCAGATGTGACCATCGCCATGGACACGTCAGTGTTTCTCGCAATCATGCAGGGGCAGTCCGATATCGAAGCGCTCTTCGCCCAAGGGCGGCTGAAAATCGACGGCCGCCTCGGTCTGGCGACATTACTTCCGCGCTTGGTCAGTCGAGCATTGCATGGCGGCGATAGTGTAGGGGTGGAGATGGACTGCCGCTACCCGGCCCAGCCTCGCTTCAGCGAGCAATTATCGGCTCGTCTGGACATGCGTGGAGGGATCGAGCGGCGTGCCGCGCGACAGCTTTCGTTACACGAGTTCACAACTCGGTACCGGGCACTCGGTAAACCCTTGGTGCTCAGCTCGGCACTCGATGATTGGCCATTGGCGAAGATGTCGATGGGGCAAGCTCTGGAGCATTTTGCCGACGTACAGGGCATCAGTCGGCACGGATACTACGCCGACCATGCGTTCTCTTCCGGGCGTGAGTTCAAGGCCACCAGGGTGGTGGATTTCGTCGCCGGGATGGAACCGGCAGACCAACCGGCCAGCGACGAACCAGCCGCGTATATGGGAAACAACCAGTTGCCGCGGCAATGGCTGCACTTGATCCAGTTCCCCGAGTGGTTCGAGCGCTCACAGTACATAGCGCCAAGGTTCTGGCTGGGCCCGAAGGGCACGCTGACGCCACTTCACCGAGATGACAGCGACAATCTGTTTGCCCAGGTGTGGGGTGAGAAACTGATACTGCTGGCCGCACCGCATCATCGCGAGGCCTTGGGCAGTTGGGCGACTTCACCGGATGGAGGCCTGGAAGGATGTGATTTCAATCCGGACAAGCCGAACTGGGAGGATTTCCCGACAGCCCGGAATGTGGAATTCCTGCCCGTTCAGCTGGGGCCCGGCGACCTGCTGTTCTTGCCTGAAGGCTGGTTTCATCAAGTCACGTCGTTGAGTACGTCGCTCTCGATCAACTTCTGGACACGTTCGGTGCGTGTTCCGGCTGAAGTATGCGTCGGCTGACGTCTGCACTGCCGGACCTTCTCAGTCCATCGGCGGCAACCGCCGCTTCACCGGCGTTTTCTTGATGATTGCCGTATTGGTCTCGGCCAGCACGTTGAGGCGGTCGAGCAGCGTGTCCAGCTGCTCCATCGAGCGCACATGCAGGCGGGCGATGAAACAATCCTCGCCGGTAACCTTGTCGCATTCGGTGAACTCGGGAATGGCCACGATCTGCCGTTCCACCTCCTGCAACTGCCCCGGCAGCGGGCGAATGCGCACGATGGCCTGCAACTGGTAGCCGAAACAGCGCGGGTCAACCTCCACCGTATAGCCGCGCAGCACGCCGCGCTCCTCCAGGCGGCGCAGGCGCTCGCTGACGCTGGGCGCCGACAGGCCGCTGATCTGCGCCAAGGCCTTGAGCGAGCGGCGCGAGTCTTCCATCAGGGCGTTGATCAGCAACTGGTCGATGGTATCGGTCATGGCAACCTCGTTAGGTGATTTTCAATAAATGCCTTGATAGTAAAGGCGAGAGCACCGATATGCCTTGGTTATCCGCTGGAAGGTCGCCCCCGACCCTCCGCATACTGTGCCCATCGTCGACAGGAGGTGTGAGATGGACAATTCGCTGCGCCGTGGTTCGCTGGAAATGATCGCCGCCATGCTGATCTCCGGGACCATTGGCTGGTTCGTGCTGGTGTCCGGGCAGCCGGTGCTGGAGGTGGTGTTCTGGCGTTGCGTGTTCGGCGCCGGCACCTTGCTGCTGATCTGCGCGGCCATGGGCTTTCTCAAACCGGGCGTGCTGACCCGCGTCACCTTCCTGCTGGCGGTGGCCAGCGGGGTGGCGATCGTCGGCAACTGGGTACTGCTGTTCGCCTCCTACTCGCGGGCATCGATCGCCATCGGCACCGCGGTGTACAACGTCCAGCCGTTCATGCTGGTGGGGCTGGCGGCGCTGTTCCTGGGCGAGAAGATCACCGTGGCCAAGCTGACCTGGCTGAGCGTGGCGTTCCTCGGCATGCTGGCTATCGTCAGCGCTCACGGCGCGGGGCAGGCCAGTGGTGGCGAGTACCTGCAGGGCATCGCCCTGGCACTGGGTGCGGCGTTTCTGTATGCCGTGGCGGCGCTGATCATCAAGCGCCTGACCGGCACGCCGCCGCACCTCATTGCCTTGATCCAGGTGAGCACCGGCGTCCTGCTGCTGGCGCCCTGGGTGCAACTGGGCGGGCTGACGGGTGAACTGCCGGCGCTTGGCAGCCTGGTCACGCTGGGCATCCTGCATACGGGGTTGATGTACGTGCTGCTGTACAGCGCCATCCAGCGCCTGCCAACGGCGTTGACCGGAGCGCTGTCGTTCATCTACCCGATCGCCGCGATCCTGGTCGACTGGCTGGCCTTCGACCATCGCCTGGCAGCGTTGCAGTGGTTGGGAGTCGGGCTGATTCTGCTCGCTGCTGCCGGCATGCAGCAGGGGTGGTGGTTCCGGCCTGCCGGCAAGCCTGCGCGACAACAGTAAAGCAATGACGGGCGGCTTCCCGGCGTAGAGAACTTATCCGGCAATACAGGGGAAAGGTGGCTTATTGATAGCACTGCTGTCCTCTAGTACCCTGCGCGACTATTTCGCAGTGATGCGCTCGGCTTTAAGTGATGGACACGCCCCATGCCCCTTCCTACCCGCTTCCTGGCCGCAGGCCTGGTACTCTTGCCTTTGCTCGCCGGTGCCGCACCGTTCCAGACACCCGGCGACCGTGACCTGATCCGCGATCGCCAGGAGAACTTGCTGCAGGAGCAGCGCAAGCGTCTCGAGGAGCTTCAGCAACTGCCGGGAAGGCAGGCACCGCAGGCGCCCGCCCAGCCCACCGAGCAAGGGCGCTGCTTCCAGATCCAGCGCATCGACTTGCAAGGTGCCAGCCTGCTCGACGAGCCACAGCGCAAGGCGCTGCTCGAAGGCTACGAAGGCAAGTGCCTGCAAGTCGGCCAGCTCAACGACCTGCTCAAGCGCATCACCGACCATTACCTGAACCGTGGCTACCTGACCACCCGTGCCTACCTGCCACAGCAGGACCTGGGCTCCGGCGTGCTGCAGATCATCATTGTCGAAGGCCGCCTGGAAGGGCTGGACGGCTCCGCCCTGGCCAGCCCTCGGGAAATGGCCATGGCCTTCCCCGGCAATACCGGCGAGGTGCTCAACCTGCGTGACATGGAACAGATGGTCGACCAGCTTGGCCGCCTGCCCTCACGCCAGGTCGAGGTGGAGCTGATCCCCGGCCAGGAGGTCGGCGGCAGTCGCGTCCAGCTCAAGGGCCAGCGTGACAAGCCCTGGCGGGTCTCCGCCAGCCGTCACAACAACGGTGACGCCAGCAGTGGCGAACAGCAGATGAACCTCGGCCTGGAGTGGGACAGCCCGCTGGGCCTGGCCGATCAGCTGAGCCTGCGCGGCGGGCGCGACGTGGTCAGCGACCACTGGCGCCATTCCGACAGCCACGGCCTGAACTACAGCCTGCCGTGGGGCTGGTGGACCTTCAACTATAGCTACAACCACAACTACTACCGCACCCGCGACACCTCCAGCGGTTTCCCCTTCAAGCTCGACGGCGACAACAGCGTGCACCAGTTCCAGGCCGAACGGGTGATCCACCGCGACAGCCTGAGCAAGACCGCGGTCAATGCCGGCGTCAGCCACCTGCGTGCGCGCAACTACCTGGACGACACCCTGATCGACGTCTCCAGCACCCGTATCACCGAACGCCAGCTGGGCGTCAACCACGGCCGGCGCATCGGCAACGCCTTCGTCAACCTCGATGCCGGCTGGCAGCAGGGCATCGGCGCGCTCGACGCCCAGGGCGCGGGCGATCCGCGCGGCAACGAACCGGTGGCGCGCTACAACAAGTACACCCTCACCCTGAGTTACCTGCAGCCGTTCCAGCTGTGGGGCGAGCAGTTCAGCTTCGACAGCCTGGCCACCGGCCAGCGCAGCGAAGACGCCCTCTACAGTGGCCAGCGCATCAGCGTCGGCGGGCTGACCTCGGTGCGCGGCTTCAAGGAGCAGACCCTCACCGGCGACAGCGGCGGTTACTGGCGCAACCAGTTGCGTTGGCGCCGCCCTGTGACCTGGGCAGCACTGCAGCCGTGGCTGCGCGAATACGGCATGGCCTTCGCCTATGACGCCGGGGTGATCAAGGGTCAGCACGGCAATGGCCAGGACCATGGTCGCCTGAGCGGCAACGCCTTCGAGTTCAACGTGCGCGGCCAGTACTTCGCCGCCAGCGCGACCTTCGCCCGCTCGCTGGAGCGCCCTGACGTCATCACCCGCCGCGAACACCCGATCTATTTCCGAGTCGACGCGTTCTTCTGAGTCCCGACCCACCCTTTGCCCGTGACACCGCCGCCCGCGCCTGGAGTTTGTTCGACATGGATATCCGCACCCCACTGAACCAATGCATCGCCCTGATCGTCGCGGGGGTGCTGTTCCTCAACCCCATCGTCGCCACGGCCGCGCAACTGACCGTCGATGCGGCGGCCAATGCCAACACCAGCATCAAGCAGGCCGGCAACGGGGTGCCGATCGTCAACATCGCCACGCCCAATGGCAGCGGCCTGTCGACCAACACCTTCCGCGACTACAACGTCGGCAGCAACGGGCTGATCCTCAACAACGCCACCAGCAAGACCCAGTCGACCCAGCTGGGCGGCATCATCGTCGGCAACCCCAACCTCAGGGGCCAGGCGGCCCAGGTGATCCTCAACCAGGTCACCGGTGGCAACCGCAGTACCCTGCAGGGCTACACAGAGGTGGCGGGGCAGGCGGCCCGGGTCATCGTCGCCAACCCCCATGGCATCACCTGCAAGGGCTGCGGCTTCATCAACACGCCGCGGGCCACCCTCACCACCGGCAAGCCGATCATGGACGGCGAGCGCCTCGACCGCTTCCAGGTGGACGGCGGCGACATCGCCATCGAAGGCGATGCGCTCAATGCCACCAACCTCGACCAGTTCGACCTGATCACCCGCAGCGCCAAGCTCAACACCGAACTGCACGCCAAGCAGTTGAACGTCGTCACCGGGCGCAACGACGTCAAGGCCGACACCCTGCAGGCCACGCCGCGTGCCGACGAGGGCGGCGACAAGCCGCTGCTGGCCATCGACAGCTCGGCGCTGGGTGGCATGTATGCAAACACCATTCGCCTGGTCGGTACCGAGCAGGGCGTGGGCGTCAAGCTGGCCGGCAACATGGCCGCCACCACCGGCGACATCCAGGTGGACGCCAACGGCAAGGTGACCCTGGCGCAGACGTCCAGTGCCGGCAACCTGACGGTCGCCGCGCAGAGCGCCGAGCTGACCGGCAAGACCTACGCCGCCGGCAATGCCACCGTGCGCGTGCGTGACGATGTGACCGTCGGCCAGAGCCTCGCCGCCAGGGGCAGCATCACCGTGGCCGGCGCGCGGATCGACAACCAGGGCATCATCGAAGCCGGCGTGGAGCTGGACAACACCCGTAATGCCCACGGCGACGTGACCCTCACGGGCCAGACCCTGCGCAACCGTGGCAGCGTGGTGGCCAACCGCACCCTGGAGGCCACCGGCAGCACCACCCTCGACAACCAGGGCGGCACCTTCAAAGGCCGAGCGACCACGCTGACGGCTGGCCAGCTGGACAACCGCCAAGGCCAGGTACTGGCCGACGACACCCTGACGGTCAACGCCCACGCGATCGACAACCGTGACCAGGGCCTGCTGCAAGGCAAGGGCCAGGCCGTGGTGGATGTCAGCGCAACCCTCGACAACCGGGGCGGCCGCCTGGTGGGCCAGGGTGGCCTGCAGGTCACCGCCACCCAGCTCGACAACCGTGACAAAGGCCTGGTCGGCAGCGACCGGCAGGCCAAGCTGACCACCCATGCGCTGCTGGACAACCAGGACGGTGGCAAGCTCAGTGCGGATCGCCTGGACATCAGCACCGCCGGCCTGCTCAACGGTGGCGGCCAGTTGCTTGGCGGCGATGTGCTGATCAACGCCAGCGCCGACATCGACAACCGTCTGGGCCTGGTTTCGGCCAAGCGCCTGCTCGACCTCAAGGCCGTGGGCCTGGACAACAGCGGCAAGGGCAACCTGCGCAGCGACGGCACACTGGGCGTCAAGGTGGCGACCCTGGACAACCGTGACAACGGCCTGCTGTCGAGCCTCGGCGACCTGAACCTGCACGGCGAGCGTCTCGACAACCGTGGCGGCCTGGTCCTCGCCGACCGCTCGCTGACCGTCACCGGCGGGCATTTCGACAACCGCGACAAGGGCGCGGCCACCACCAAGGGCAAGGCCCACATCGACGTCGCCAGCCTGTCCAACAGCGATGCCGGCCACCTGCAGAGCGATGGCCGTCTCGACCTGATCGCCGGCACGCTCGACAACCAGCGCCTGGGCAACATCACCGCCAAGGGCGATCTCGAGGCCCACCTGGGCACCTTGAACCATCAAGGCGGCAAGTTGACCAGCCTGGGCAGCCTGCTGCTCACCGCCGACACGATCGACAACCAGCAGGGCGGCAAGATTGGCGCGACTACCGTGGCCGACATCAGCGCGGCGCGCATCCTCAACCAGCAGGGCGAGATTTCCAGCGCCGGCAAGGTCGTCCTGAATGCCAGCGAATTGCTGGACAACCAAGGCGGCAAGATCATCGGCGACCGTGGCCTGGCCCTCACCGTGCAGCGCCTGCTCAACCAGAACAAGGGCCTGCTCAGTGGCCATGACCGCCTGAGCCTGCACGGCACCGAGCTGCTCAACAACGGCGGCAAGCTGAGCAGCCGCCAGCACATCGACGTCACCCTGGACGGCAAGCTGGACAACAGCGACGCCGGCCTGATCGTCAGTGACGCCAGCGTTACCCTGAATGCCGGCACGCTGCACAACCGCCAGGGCGGCAAGGTCTCGGCCAACGCGGCCCTGGACCTGACCAGCCAGGGGTTGCTGGACAACCAGGGCGGCACCCTGGTGACCAACACCGGGCTGCTGCTCAAGGCCGGTCGCCTGGACAACAGCCACCTCGGCGTCATCAGCGCCCAGGACCACGCCGAGTTGCGCAGCGGCGCCATCGACAACAGTGCCAAGGGCAATATCGGTGCCGGCAGCCTGCTGCTGGTTGGAACCCAGCTCGACAACAACGCCTACGGGCGCATCAGCGCCGCCGGTCAGATCGATGCCACGCTGACCGGCCTCGACCAGAACGACCACGGGCAACTGGTCAGCGAAACCGGTATCGACCTCGACCTGCAGCACGGCCAGTTGGTGAACCGCAACGGCGGCCTGCTGCGTTCTCCGGGCAGCCTGTTGTTGCGTCAGATCGGAGTGGTGGACAACCGCGAGACGGGCGAGATTTCCAGCAATCACGGTTTCAGCCTGGTTGCCAACAAACTCGACAACCGTGGCGGGCGAGTGATCAGTGCCCAAGACCTGACCCTGCGCATCGCCGGCGTCCTCGACAACAGCCTTCAAGGCGTGTTGTCGGCCAGCCATGACCTCACGGTCGAGGCCACCCGCCTCGACAACTACACCGGCGGCAGCCTGGCCAGCGGCCAGGCCCTCAAGGCCACGATCGGCGGCCAGCTCGACAACCACGACCAAGGCATCCTGTCCGCCGTCGGCGCGTTGACCGTGACCAGCGCCGGCTTGCTCAACAGCGAGCGCGGCCTGCTGTCGGGCAACACCGGCGTGACCGTCACCACCGGCCAGCTGGACAACCACCAGGGCGGCCAGCTCATCAGCCAGGCGGCGATGACCGTCGACAGCGCCGCGCTCGACAACCGTGGCGGTGCCTTGAGCAGCAAGCAGGCCATGAAGCTGACCACCGGCGACCTGCGCAACGGCGCCGATGCCCTGCTGCGTGGCGGCCGGATCCACAGCGATGGCGCGTTGACGCTGGTGGCGGGGCAGGTCGATTCCAGCCAGGGCGGTGAAATTTCCGCCAAGGGCGACCTGCTGCTGCGGGTCAGCGAGCTGATCCAGCGCCAGGGGCGGCTGATCGGCGAACAGAAACTCGACCTCGACCTGAACGGCGGCGACCTGCTGAACCAGGGCGGCCTGATCAGCGCCAACGGCCCACTGACCATCCAGAACCTGGGCAAGCTCGACAACAGCGCCGGCGAAGTCACCAGCCAGCATTCCTACAGCCTGCTCGCCCAGCGCATCGACAACCAGCAGGGCCGCATCCTCAGCGATGGCCGGCTGACCGTGGAGGCGCCACGGCTGGACAACAGCAACAAGGGCCTGATTTCCGGGGCGCAAGGCCTGCTGGTCAAGGGCACCGACCTGAACAACAGCGGCGAGGGCACCCTGTCCAGCAAGGACGGCGACCTGACCGTGACCCTGGCCGGTACCCTCGACAACCGCGACCAGGGCGCCCTGGTCAGCAAGGCTGGCCAGCAGATCACTGCGGCCAACCTGCGCAACAGCAAAGGCATCGTCTCTTCAGAACAGGCCGTTACCCTCAGTGTCACCGACCGCCTCGACAACAGCGGCGGCGGCCTTATTTCCGCCACCGGCGACCTGGCGTTCGACCAGGACGGCACCGTCATCGACAACCAGGGCGGGCAGATCAACGGCCAGGTGATCACGGTCAAAGGCAAACGCCTGGAAAACGCCAAGGGTCAGCTGACCAGCCGCGCGCTGCTTGACCTGACCTTGGCCGAGGCGCTGCTCAACACCGACGGTGCGCGCCTGGTCAGTGGCGCCGACCTGTTGCTCAAGGTCGACAGCATCGCCAACAACGGCGGCAAGCTGATCAGCCACGGCCTGCTGCGTGTCGACGCGACGACGCTGGACAACAGCCGCGGCGGCAACCTGGCCAGCCAGCAAAACCTGGTACTGCGCCTGAGTGGCGACCTGCTCAACGGCCAGGATGGCCTGCTGTTCAGCGAACACGGCAAGCTCGACATCCACGCCAATGCCCTGGACAACCAGGCGGGTACGCTGAAGAGCCAGGGCGGCATCGAAGTGCGCCTGGACAAGGCTTTGAACAACCACGGCGGGCGCCTGGAGAGCCAGGCAGGCGGCCTCGAGCTGCACGCCGCGAGCCTCGACAACAGTGGCAGCGGCATGCTCAGCGCGGCCAAGGGCCTGTTCAAGGGCGTTTTCGCCGGCCTGTTCGACAACGGCGGCGGCACCACCCAGGCGCAGACGGTGGACATCAAGGCCGACACCCGGGTGAACAACCAGGGCGGCTACCTCTCGGCCCTGGGTGGCGACAATCAGCTCGTCACCGCCGAGTTCGACAACCAGGGCGGCGGCCTGTACGCCGCCGGGCTGCTGCACCTGCAGGGCCAGCAACTGCTCAACCAGCGCGGCAAGATCGGCGCCGGGCGCATCGACTTCGGCCTGAGCGGCGCGCTGTACAACGGTCTCGGCCAGCTGGAAAGCGAAAGCGACCTGCTGCTGCACGCCAGCGAGCTCGACAACCGCGCGGGCAACCTGCGCGCCCTCGGCAAGACCGGCACCAGCCGCTTCATCGTCGCGGGCAACCTGCTCAACGACAACGGCGTGCTGGCCACCGCCAACCACGACCTCGACCTGCAGATCGGCGGCCTGAGCAACAGCGGCGGGCAATTGCTGCACACCGGCCTTGGCACCTTCGGCCTGGCCTCGGACAAGGTCACCCAGGCCGGCGGCGTGCTGCATACCGATGGCCTGCTGAGCATCGGCGCCGCCAGCTGGACCAACGACAGCGTGCTGCAGGCCCGGCGCCTGGAGCTGGACATCGGGCGTTTTGTGCAGACGGCCAGCGGCAAGCTGCTGGCGGTCGAGAGCTTCAAGGGTCGCGGCGGCGACTGGACCAACCATGGCCTGTTGGCCAGCGATGGCAGCCTGCAACTCGACCTCACCGGCAACTATGACGGCAACGGCCGCCTGAGCAGCCTCGGCAGCCTGGGGCTGAGCGCCACCGACATTCGCCTGTCCAGTACCGCCAGCCTGGCTGGCGGCGCGGGCAGCGTGGTGACCGCCCGCAACCTGTTGAGCAACGACGGTCGCCTGACCGCCCTCGGTGGCCTTACGGTCAACGCCGCCAGCCTGGAAAACCGCGGCACCCTCGGCGGTGCCGCGGCGGTGACACTTGCTGCCAACACCCTGAGCAACCAGCGCGGCCTGGTGTTCAGCGGCAACGACATGACCCTGCGCGTGGGCAGCCTGAGCAACTACTACGGCGATATCTACAGCCTGGGTGGCCTGGACCTGGCCGGCAACGGCAGCGCCCGCGCCGTGTTGCTGGAGAATATCTCCGGCAGTCTGGAGAGCGCCGGCAACATGACCCTGGCGGTCGATACGCTGCTCAACCGCAAGGAAAAACTCACCTCCACGAAGAAACTGACTGCCGGCAACGTCAATATCTATTCCGACGACCACTGCAAGGGCAAGGGGTGCAAACTGCACTTCAGCGCGGTGGAAACCTGGGAAGACGTGATTGCCGAGGACTCGCCGACCGCGTTCATCACCACCGGTGGCAAGCTGGCGTTTGCCGGTAGCGCGTTCCGCAACCATTACAGCAGCGTTTCCGCGGCGGGCGACATCGTCATCAACACGGCGGTGTTCGAGAACAAGGCGGCAGGTGGCGGCGAACAGCGCAACCTGACAGCCAGCATGTATACCCGCAACCGCGGCCAGTACAACGCTTTCATCCAGGCCAAGAACCAGTTCAACCAGAACCCCGGCTCGCTGACCCTGGACCAGGTCCTGGCGGCATCGGGTTACCCGCAACACAGTATCTACGACCTCATCGACCACAAGACGCCGATCGCCGGTGCCGTGGTGGCGCCCGCAGTGATCCAGGCTGCGGGTGCAGTGACCATCAACGCCACCCAGCGCATCGACAACAGCGTGGTGCGCGCCAACCAGGCCGGGGCCGGTACCATCGGTGCCCGGGGCGACGTCAGCGCCGACCCGCGCCAGGCCCAGACCCAGGTGCGCGCGCTCAACCCGCAGTTGCCACCGGACCTGGCCCAGCGCCAGGTCAACCCGGTGACCCTGCCCAGTTTCAGCCTGCCCCAGGGCAGCAATGGGCTGTTCCGCATCAGCAGCCAGGCCGGCCAGGCCGCGAGCAGCGGCGATGCGCTGGGCGCGACCGCTGACCGCACCCAGGCCGGCAGCGGCATCTTCATCGCTCCGCTGGCCACCACGGCCAGCGCCGACAGCCGTGCGGCGCAGGCGCTCGGCGCCGACAGCGCGGCGTCTGCCCAAGGCGCCGTGGCCGGTTCCGGCGTGGCGCTGGGCGGCCTGGCCGCTGGCGTCAAGCTGGTCCAGGGCGTGCCAGAGCGCAGCGTGCCGAGTGTCTCGCACAAGTACCTGGTGGAGACCAACCCGGTCCTGACCGACCTCAA
The DNA here is from genome assembly GCF_054060555.1 of Pseudomonas sp. TE6283. NCBI lineage: Bacteria > Pseudomonadati > Pseudomonadota > Gammaproteobacteria > Pseudomonadales > Pseudomonadaceae > Pseudomonas > Pseudomonas sp. TE6283. The sequence goes on along the minus strand of NZ_JBSSDH010000006.1, from coordinate 138,470 downwards.
GCAGTTCCTCAGCTCCGACTACATGCTGGGCCAGCTCAATATCAAGCCGGACCAGGCGATCAAGCGCCTGGGTGACGGCCTCTACGAGCAGCGCCTGATCCGCGAAGCGGTGGTGGCCCGCACCGGCCAGCGCTACATCGACGGCATGACCAGCGACGAGACGCTGTTCCGCTACCTGATGGACAACGCCATTGCCAGCAAGGACAAGCTCTCGCTGAGCGTGGGCGTGTCGCTCAGCGCCGAGCAGGTGGCGGCGCTGACCCACGACATCGTCTGGATGGAGCAGGTCGAGGTCAACGGCGAGAAGGTGCTCGCCCCGGTGCTGTACCTGGCCCACGCCAACGGCCGCGTGGCCCCCAACGGCGCCTTGATCCAGGGCCGCGACGTCAACCTGATCAGCGGCGGCGAACTGGTCAACGTAGGCACCTTGCGCGCCACCAACAACCTCGCCGTCAGCGCCATCAACATCGGTAACGCCGGGTTGATGGAAGCGGGTGGGCGCCTGGACATGCTGGCTACTGACTCGATCCGCAACGCCCAGGGCGGGATCATCGCCGGGCGCGAAGTGAGCCTTACCGCGCTGACCGGCGATGTGATCAACGAACGCAGCGTCACCCGCCTCGAAGGTCGTGCCCGTGAGGAGCACGTGATCAAGGACCTGGTCGACACCGCTGCGCGCATCGAGGCGGCGAACGACCTGACGATCACCGCCGGGCGCGATATCGGCATTGTCGGCGGGGCGGTCCAGGCCGGGCGCGACATCGACCTGGACGCCGGTCGCGACCTGTACATCGGCAGCCAGGAAGGTCTCGACAGCCACGAGTACCAGCGCCGCCGTGAGCGTGGTCATGACATCACGATCACCCAGTACGGCAGCGAGGTGAAGGCCGGCGGCAACCTCACCGCCACGGCCGGCCAGGACCTGAGCATCGTCGCCAGCGAGATCGAGGCACGCCGCGACCTGGCCTTGCAGGCGGGGCGCGACGTGACCCTGGCCGCAGCGGCGAATGAGGAGCACAGCTACGTCAAGGGCAAGGAAGGCAAGACCAAGTTCGAGCGGCAGAAGGACGACGTCGAGCAGCAGTCGGCCGAAGTGAAGGCCGGCGGCGACCTGACCATCGACGCCGGGCGCGACCTGCGCATGGTGGCGAGCAAGGCCAGCGCCGGCGACGAAGCCTACCTGGTGGCCGGCGACAAGCTCGAGCTGCTGGCTGCCAACGACAGCCAGTACTCTCTGTATGACATGAACAAGAAGGGAGGCTGGGGGAGCAAGAAGACCCAGCGTGATGAAGTGACCGACGTGAAGGCGGTGGGCAGTGAGATCACCAGTGGTGGCGACCTGACCCTCGAGAGCGGCGGTGACCAGCTGTACCAGGGCGCGAAACTCGCCTCCGGTGCGGACCTGACCATCGACAGCGGCGGCTCGGTGACCTTCGAAGCGGTCAAGGACATGCATCAGGAGAGTCACGAGAAGTCCAAGGGTGACCTTGCCTGGAACAGCATGAAGGGCAAGGGCAGCACCGACGAGACCCTGCGTCAGAGCCAGCTGACCGCCAAGGGTGATCTGGTGATCAAGGCGGTGGATGGCTTGAAGGTCGATGTGAAACATGTCGACCAGGCGACCATCAGCCAGAGCATCGACGCAATGGTCGCGGCCGATCCACAGCTGGCTTGGCTGAAGGAAGTCGAGAAGCGCGGGGATGTGGACTGGCGGCAGGTGAAGGAAGTGCATGATTCCTTCAAGTACAGCCATTCCGGGCTTGGGGCTGGGGCGCAGATGGTCATTGCCATCCTGATTGCCTATTTCACGGCAGGTGCGGCCAGCGGGCTGGTTGCCAGCGGGGCCTCGGCCGCAGGTGCTTCCACGGCTGCGACTACAGCCAGTGGCATGTGGGCGGCCGGTACGGGGGCGTCCTTGCAGGGTATTGGTTGGGCCAACGCAATGGTGACTGCAGGCGCTATGGGCATGACCAGCAATGCAGCCATCAGCACGATCAACAACAAGGGCAACCTGAGTCTGGTGCTCAAGGACGTGACGTCCAAGGATGCGCTGCGAGGATACGCCGTCTCGGGTATCACCGCCGGGCTGACCGCGGGGCTGTTCGACGGGTGGATGGAGACGAAGACTGACGTTGCTGGTGCGGCTGGCGCGACCGGGGTCGTTGCGAAGACAACTGCGGTGCTGCCGCCGGGCGGGCTTTCCACGCTGGACGGTATCGGGCGTTTCGCCGGTAGCCAGATGTTGCAGAACGGTACGTCCGCTGTGCTCGACCGCGCACTGGGCGGCAACAGCTCGTTCAGCGATGCATTGCGCAATAGCCTGGTCAACACCTTTGCGGCGGCTGGATTCAAATGGGTTGGTGATATCAGCGCAGAGAACAAACTCAACCTGAAGGATGGGGGGTTACCCAAGATCGCGCTCCATGCGCTCATGGGCGGCCTTGCAGCGGAGGCTGCGGGAGGCAACTTCAGGATGGGGGCCCTGTCAGCTGGTGTGAACGAAGCTGTGGTCGGACTGCTGGCCGATCAGTACACCAAGATGCCGAAAGAAGAAAAAAACCGGCTGTTGATGATGAACTCGCAGCTCATTGGCGTATTGACCGCTGCCGCCGCTGGCGGCGACGCCAAGGACCTGCAGACGGGGTCGTGGGTCGCGAGCAGTGCAACCTCTTACAATCGCCTGTTGCATGACGCCGAAAAGAAGGCGCTTACGACCGAGGCAGCAGAACTGCAGAAGCGACTTGGCAAGCCAGGGACCGATTTGTCCTGGGACGACTTGCTGCTGCTGGCTGCCAACGCGCAGGTAGATGAGACGGAGAACAAGCGGCTGCAGGCGCTTCTGCAGATGTACGACCCGAAAAAACCTGAGGGGCAGCATTTTGCCGAAAATCTGCTGATCGCCCAGCAGAGCATTGCCAAATTGGCGGCCCAGGACATCGTCCTGACCTGGAAGGATGGCCGTCCGATCACGGCCGATGGTGATGAGGTCAAAGCATTCCAGTCCACTGGAAAGCAGTTCCAGGACCACGGGTTGTTCAATACCGACTCGAAATGGACGCAGGCGTCGGGTAACAGCTGGGCCGGTGAAGTCGATACGGTGCCCGAGGCATGGAAGCGGCAGTTTGGTGAGAAGAATGCCGCGATCTACATGCGCGAGATTGGGCAGGTCTCAAGCAGCCCGGCGGAAATGAAAGACCTGATGGAGCGAATCTCGGTCATTGCCACGGGCGGTGTGAAGGATGTAACGGTGGACCTGGATGTCGCTTTGGCGATGACAGGGGCGCCTGCTGTGTTGCGGGCGTTGCTGGCCAAGCGGGTTAGTGCTGCAATGGCCGAGGCAAGTACTTTCCCTAAGAACCTGTCCGTGCACTCGCTTGACAAGGTGCCAGATGCGGCGATTGATCCTGCTCTCCTGCGTGACAATTTGACTCCATTCGTCAGAAGTGCAAACAAAAATAGCCTTTCAATCGCAGCGGGATCTGTGGAAATAGAGGGGCAAACGCAGTATTTTCTGTCGGTAAGTGGAAAGGGTTGGAGAGGCGATGCTCCGGATGTAGTCACCCTTGCTGGGGTTGAGTATAAGGTTGTAAAAGTTGATTCAAAAGCGGTCGAAAGCGTTGTAAATGGTTTGAATGGTTCAACTAACTTTAATCACGCTGAGCAAAAGCTTATGAGCTATTTCCAAGATGTGTACGCTGGGAAGAGTGCGAAGGTTTCGCTTGGGGTGCAAAACACATCCGCTTCGAATCCTGGTATGTGTTCTGGGTGCACGGTTACAAGTAAAAGTTTTGCGGAGAGTAATCCGTCTTTCAGTGTTAGGTTCTTTGAGGGCAGTTCTGGAGTGAATCCATGAATAATAAAGATTTCTTAGCCGATTTGTTCGGAGATGAGCAGGGTGTTGTCAATTGTGTTGGTTATAGTGAGCGCGAGCTGGACAAGATTTCCCGTTTGTACGATATTCGCATAGAGGGGCAACTTAAGTTGTTCTTGAGCGGGATGGGAAAATGCGACGGGGGGTTGATCGGAGACTCTCAGGTTCAGTTGTATCGCACCTCTTGGATGGTGAGGGAACATTTGCTTTTTCAGGTTGACTTCTTCTCGCAAATGCAGGAGGCAGGTCACTACGGTTTCTTGAATAAGCCTTTTGTTTTTTCGCTTGTATCCGAAACGCAGTATTACTTTCTCCAGACCTCGTTAAGTGATGCTGTCTATCACTATGATTCGAATACTGATGTTGTCACAGAGGCAGGTGTTGATTTGTTAGATTTTTTGAAAATTTTGGCTGCTGAAAACAAAGGTGCTCTTAAGGTTTTAGTTTGTGGTGATTTGTTGAGAATTATTTGAGGGGAAAAGAGGGGGGAAGGGGACCAGGGGGAAAGGGGACAGATCTATTTTTCCTACTCTAATATCGGCCCTTGTGGGGTCGAAGGGGTCGAGCAGTCATGTCATTCTCCTGATTCATCAGTCGTCAAGGTGATCCAGGGAGGATGCCGTCATGCCTAAATAAATTTGTCCCATTTTTTACTGAAAGCAGGGTCAAGGGGATAAATTCGAAGCGTGCTCTAACTGTAGCGGTGTACTGAAGGATGCCGATGTGATTACCGGAAGGAAGCACTGATGATTATCAAAAGAAATGCGATAAGCAACCAGGGCGGATTGTGGACTTTTCGGGGCGTGCCCTACACCGGGGGCGCGTTGGAATTCTCGAATGGTCATTTGGTTGGGGGAGGTATGTATGAAGATGGCCGCTATGTTGATGTCTACCGTAGCGAGTTTATTATTGGGGAGGTGCGTAACAGTATCGAAATGGAGCGAGACTATACGGGGAAGCAGTTTTATTTGGGAGATAGTGTCTACAATGGATTTTCCTATGAGTTCAGTGGAAATGTATGTGTCAGCGAGCGCTTGTATGAATATGGCTGGGTGATAGAGGAAGTAACATATTTCCCAGATGGACAGTTCCGTACTGTCGAGATCGGGGAGGATGTTCCACAGAGTTATGAGTGGTTCGAAGGCGGTGGACTGGAAGCGATGACGGTTCACCAGAATAATATTTTTATGTTTTCCTTGAAATTTTCATTGGAAGGTCTGACGCGGTTGACTCTGTTGGGTGACTATTTTTCTAAGCTACCGCAAGTGATCGGGTGCATAAGGTTTCCTGTGTTACGTGATAAAGCGGAGCTCTCCTCTCTTAAGTGTGCGGCCCGGGTTTCACTCATTGGAGATGGTATTGACAAGGCTGTGGTTGATTACATTTTTATGGGCGACAATGAGCGCTGTATCAGAGAGTTAGAGCTGGATGGTGTCAATGGGACACCGGAAATTCTGCAGTGTTTGAAAAATTATCAGCAGTTGAGTGTATTGAAAGTTGTGGCTGCTAAGGATTGCGTTGACTGGTGGCGTGAAGGGTGCGTCCAGTTTCAGGTACTTCGTCCCGAATGTGACGTATATTTAAATAATCGGAAGGTTAGTTTGGAGGGGTAATGGGGTGTTTGTTCTGTTCGTAGAATTGCCTTCCATATCGGTCTGCAAGTCGGGTCGTTTCTGGTAGTCGATAGTGGCGTGTTGCATTCAATACCCAGTGACAGGCAGTTTCAAGGGAGATTCGGTGGCCGATTGAAACGAACACAGGTTTTACATGTTTTTGAGTCCTGAGCGCGGCCCCGATTAGTTCGTCGCCGTCGAACAGGCCTGATTGGCATCCCCTTTCATCAAGGGGAGGGGCGTATTCACCAATGAAGCGACTTTTTCCGCATCCAATAGTGGGTATGTCATAAAGTACCCCCAAATGCGATGCCAAGCCAAACCGACGAGGGTGAGCTATACCTTGCCCGTCGCAGATGATCAGATCCGGTCGGTGGGTTATAGTTGATAAGAGTTTTACGATTGAAGGCAGCTCTCTAAACGAAAAAAGACCAGGCACATAGGGAAACGAAGTCGTATCCGACCATGCATGCTCTTCGATGATGTCCAGGCTTTCTGCGTCAACCACAACAATAGAGGCAATGAGTGTATCGTTTTCTTTGTGGTAGGCGACATCAATGCCTGCGATACTAGAGATAGGCCCAAGCTGATCTTGCTTGACTACAAGTTTGGATAGTCGTATCTGTAGATCGGTGGCCTCGCTTGGGGTTATATCCCAAGGGTGTTGTATGACTGGCTGCATGTGGACTGTTCTCGCTAAATCAAGCGGGTGAGGTTGTCGTCAACGATTCGTCAGATTATGCCATTTAAGAGCCAAATGACCAGCTGATTTACTATTGATCTTGGGCATGAAAGCATGAAAGGGGCTAAACGTTGGGCGGATCTATTTTTTCTACTCTAATTTTTGTCCCTATGGGGTCGAAGGGGTCAGATAATCATGCAGGTCAAGGGAAATAAATCTGTCCCTGTTTGCTGGTTTTTCTGATTGACGGTGTCGTGGATGTTTGAGTATTTATGAGAGAAGGAAGGGTGGCAGTGAGACTCAATATATTTTTAGTTTTGTTCTTTGTTTTGTCCGGCTGTGTAACCAATCAACTACACTTCGCCGCCTACACTACAGGCGCAGAACAATCTGCTATCAAAAATAAAATAATTCATTCAACGATAATAGGCGTGTCCGGCGATGAACGCTGCATTCAATGTTCTGAGAATAGTAAGGTTGTGTGGCATGCGGCCAACTACAAAGTGGGTTTGTATGAGGGATTCGCTAATGTCCCAGTCACCGATTGGTCTGATTTTGCCAAGCAGTCTATCGGATCTGATGCAGATGCGAGCATAAAAACCAGAGTCGAGATTGACCGGATTTTCGTCAAGACTTGGAATAGTCCTGATTATTATGCGTGCGAGGCCAGGCTCTCGGTATATGTTGGCGCGGCCAAATATACGGGGCAGTCGCGTGTTAAAATAAAAATGGCAGGCCAGGAGCTGGTTAATCAGGATCTGGTCTATCTGAAATCCGAGACGCTAAATGCTGTTGGTCTTGCCTTGAAGGCTGCTTACATAGATGCATTTGACAAAATTGAGAAGGTTTCGCGCTAAATTAGCGAAAGGTTTGCAGGTCTATTTTGCTAGTCGGAAAAGGGGACCGGAAAAGGGCCGAAAAGGGGACAGATTTATTTTTCCTATGAGAAGGTATATTTTAATGGAGGTTTTGTGCTTGAAGATATTGGCGAAGGTAAATTGCCGTGTCAGGTTTTTAGAGATCTGATAAAAGTCGATCCTACTATTGGTAATGTACGTCTTAGTGAGGTTTTTCATGAGGAGTTCATCGAGGTTGATAGTTTGGCTCTACAGCTTATCTGGCATTGGCGGGGGCCAGGAAAAACTGAAGGAATTAGTGATGAGTCACTAAATGCTGAGCTGTTGGTGATGTTGAAGAACGCTGGTTATTTGAAGAGGTGAAAGATGAGTTTTCCAGTTGTAACTGCTGAGGGGAAGGTTGGTGGCGAAACATTGGACCGGAAAAGGGGACAGATTTATTATTCCTGATTTATTTTTCCTACTCTAATTCCGGCTCCTGGCAGTAGGGAAAATAAATCTGTTCCCTTTTTCGTGATCTAGCGGCAGTGTGAAAGCTCAGCTTGGGCTGGCAGAAATGTGGCAGTCTCCTGATAATAACAACTTAGCGATATAGTTATTGGTTCTCGCCGTTCGCTGTTATGGAGCGGACCTGTTTTGTCCATTTTTTATTTTGGAGTAAGCAATGATTAATGTTTCGGATTTGAATGAGTTGCTCATTGCCAATAATTGCTTGCATTTCATGAGTATGCAGTTTGATGAAAATACTATGGCCTATGATTTGTCTCTATTAATTGCGGCGTCTGAAGAAGCATGGACTGATGCGGTACGTATCAGCTTTATTGATGTAAGCCAATTTACCTCCCGAGATTTTGGCGGCGGATTAACTCAGTTGATGCATATGAACGTGAGTAAGCTGGATTCTGGTCTTGACAGGATACGTTATCAGTTTTGCGATCATGAGGATGGGAGGTTGTCCTTCTGCTTCTCGTCATTCTCGGTTGATTATGTGGTGTAAAAGTGGTTGTAATTTCTTGTCGTAACGTGGATGGCCGGAAAAGCGGACAGATTTATTTTCTTTGCTCTAATTTCGGTCCCTGCGGTGTTGAAAGTATCTAGCAGCCATGCAGGGCAGACAGAGATTAGAGTAGAGAAAATAAATCTACAAACTTTCGATAAATATTCAGTTGAATATATTTGCGCGGAATTGATTTCTGAGGTGATTATGAAATATTTAGAGATTCGATCCGAGATGGAGGTGATGTTTGAACGAGGGGTTAGTGAGCGAGGTCTGACATTGTATCAGGCTTTTGGTTACGCCTATGATGAAATGGATAACTATTTGAAGTCTAAGGTTGGGGGCGTGCGCTTGGCTGCTTATGTCTCATTGTTTATAGTTCCTGTCAAGGCTGGGTTGGCATTTGTAGCGGAGGATAATTTTACTCAAGATGTAGCCTCTGAGTTTTTGGAAGTATATTTCAGTTTGCAAATTGAAGAGCGTTGTCAGTTGTTCGAAGATGGGGCTGTGATGCTGGCAGATGCTAGAGAAGTCTTTGAGTGCTTTACGAGGTTTGGATTGGCTTGATCTTGCACAATAAAAGCGGATGTGGCATTCGGGAAAGATCTATTTTCCTGCTCTAATTTTTAGCTCTTGTGAGGGCGAAGGGCTCTAGCAGCGATGCAGGGGAGACCGAAATCATAGTAGAGAAAATAAATCTGTCCCCTTTTGGTCGGAGAAGTAAATCTGTCCAATTCCCTGTTGTCAAATTGTCGCAAGATATTTTTATAAGTGTATGAGTGAACGGAATATGAATGGGCAAACGAGGAGTGAGCAAGTTGGAGAGCTGATCGCCAGATTGTCGCTCAATAGAAATTCATGCGATGAAAATGAATTGTGTTATGAGGTTAGGTCGGTTTCAGAAGATGAAAAGTTACAGATTATTTGTGAGCTGATAACTTTTAATGTTCGCCTCGCTGCTGCTGTCGCCGCACGAGTGCATTTGGCAGAGCGGCAGCAGGTGCAGTTGATGAGGGAGCTGCTGGAAAGGGGAGGGAGTAATACTATAAGGCAGTTTGTAGGGCGTTTGTTTTCGCGTCGGCTAAGTGCTTCATTGATTATAAAAGAGCTGATGAGGGCGAGAGCGAAGAGTCCTGATGCGGTTAGGTTGATGGCGTATTATTTTTCCGGCACATTGGCGCTTAGAAGTTCGGATCAAAAATCTGTACTTTATAAGTTAAGGTCTGGTGATGCTGATTGATGGGCCCAAGAGCGAAAAAGGGGCGGCGAAGAGAATAGGAGATAGATTTATTTTCTTTACTCTAATTTCGGTTCCTGGTGGCGAAGGGATCTAGCAACCATGCAGGGCAGGCCGAAATTAGAGTAGAGAAAATAAATCCGTCCCCTTTTCGTCCCGTCCCCTTTTCGAAAGCAAGCAGTGTCATTTGTTTTTTCTTATTTATTAGAATTAAAGTGGGGCGGCGTCGATAAAAATCCGACTGGAGGAATGTTAAGTGACCGATATGGCGCTGGAGGTGAAAATTTTTAATGCTGATGAAGCTGGACGTTTTCTAGCGATGGCTGCGATTGGATTACTTTCATCAGTCAGGGCGGGTGTCATCGAACTGGATGAAGTAGAGCGCTTGTTGTTCTCGCCGGGTGTGGCAAGTGTTTTTAGAAGGAAGGGAATTTCTTCAGTTGTCTGCGATCTTGTTATGGAGTGTTGTGAGTTGGAAGATGTGCTTGGTCTCTTACCCAATAGGTTTGATAGTGAGGTTGTACGGCTTATTGATGCTTTTCGGAGTATTTAACCGTCTCGGCACCGCTAGATGCCTATTTGGATCATGTGGAATATAGGTAGTTTATATGTCGCTGGCAGTGTCGAAGAAAGGGAGTGGATGTGGGTCTGTTCCCGATTTATACTGCGCTTTTGCACATTAATGCACGAATATGAAAATAATCAAATCCTTTGCAAGATTGACAGGGCTTAAAAAGTTTGCGGCTTGGCGAGCCGGCTGGCAGGAACCAGCATCTGTCGACCTGTTTTCCTATATTGGAGATGTCGTCAGTCCAGAGGACAGTTTGATTTTTTGCAAATGGCTTTTCCCTGATTTCGTCGTGTTCGAGGATTCGGTGATACTGGAAATGAAATTTGACGAGCCCGCATTTCGTGTGTGGCTTGATCATTTTTCAGGCGATAAAGCTGGTGTTGAAGGGATGCTGAATCACACCCATCTGTACGATGTGTTTTCAGGGTGTGGATCTTCGGTGGACGAGGTGGTTTTTGAGCAGCTGTCCGATGTGCTGGCCATGTCCTGGCGAATGGTGTTGAAGGCGCAATTCCCTGATAGAAGATTTCACGTAGAAGCTATTAACTCCGATCAGGAGTATGGCCCGGTGGTCACCTTCCATGAAATGCGTGGGTGAGCTTTGCCGTTCTTTTGACGACAGTACTGAGGATGTAGTGTGTCTGTCGGTCGAGGGTACGTGGCCGGATGTGCCGGTGTGCCATGTTGCACCTGCTTGAGCGCGGTTAGTTCAAGCTGTTCGAAGTCTGCATTCGGCTTCAACCTGCCGGGGCTGCTATGCAGCCCTTTCGCGGCGCAAGGCCGCTCCTACAGGGGGATGCGGCCTCCTGTGGGAGCGGCCTTGCCGAGGCGTCGGACCGGCCGGAAAGGGCCGCAAACGCCAACAGCTCAGTTCAACCAGCTCAACGCCGGCCCCTGGGGCACGATCCGGGTCGGGTTGATGTGGTTGTGCGAGTAGTAGTAATGCAGCTTGATATGCGCCATGTCGATGGTGCGGTAGATCGCCGGGATCTGCGTCAGGCGCACCAGGTACTGGTACAGCGCCGGGTACTCGGCCAGGGTCTTGTGGTTGGTCTTGAAGTGCACGTAGTACACCGCCTCGTAGCGGATCAGCGTGGGCAGCAGGAACAGGTCCGACAGGCTCAGCTTGCCGCCCACCAGGTACGGCTGCTTGCGCAGCCGGTGCTCGAGGGTGTCCATGGCCGCGAAGAACTGCTGGAAGGCCTGGTCGTAGCTCTCCTGGTCCGGGGCGAAGCCCATGTGGTAGACCATGCGGTTGATGTTGGTGTGCAGCCACTGGTTGAGCTCGACGATGTCGCAGCTGGAGCGGTCGGGCACCAGGTCGATCGGGGTCTTGGCCAGGGGCAGCAGGCGGGTGGCCATCTGCAGCGCCAGCTCCGCCGAATCGTTGTGCACGATACGGTTCTGCTGGCGGTCCCACAGCACCGGCACCGACTGGTTGCCGGTGAAGCCCGGGCGCGAACGCTCGTACAGGCTCGACAGCAGGGTCACGTCTTTGTGCAGCGGGTCCTGGTCGTGCTCGTCGAACTCCCAGCCCTGGTCGTGGCGGCGGGCCGCCACCGAGGTGACGTCCAGCGCGTCTTCCAGGCCCAGCAGGCTCTGCACCAGGTGCACCCGGTGCGAGAACGGGCAGGCGTGGGAGATGTACAGGTGGTAGCGGTTGGGCTCGGCCACCAGTTCGCTGAGGAACAGCTCCTGGACCGACGGGTTGTCTTGGCTGCGGGTCATCTTACCTTCCTACGGCGGTGGCCAGGCTTGGGCATGGGCGTTCGCCGAGGGCGGCGATGCTGTGCTGGATCTTCAGGTTGGCGGCGGCCAGGCCTGCGGCCAGGCTCTCTTCGCCCATGCCCAGGCCTTCGGCGTAGATGAACTCGACGCTGTTCAGGCCGACGAAGCCCAGGGTCTGTGACAGCCAGCCAGCCAGGGTGTCGGTGCCCTGGCTGTAGATGCCACCGCTGGCGTTGAGCACGTGCACCGGCTTGTCGTCGAGCAGCCCGACCGGGGCGCCGTCGACGTAGGTGAAGGTGACGCCGCCGCGCACGATGTAGTCGACCCAGGTGTGCAGGATCGACGGTGCGCCGAAGTTGTAGCGTGGCAGGCCGATCACCACGCGGTCGGCTTCCTGGATCTCTTCGATCAGTTCGTTGGACAGCTTCAGCGCCGCGGCCGCCTCGATGCTGCTGGCGTCACCGCCGAACAGGGCGTCCATGGTCACCGCATTGAGGTGCGGGATAGGCTGGGCGTGCAGGTCGCGTACCGCCACCGACGCTTCGGGGTTGACCTCTTTGAGCTGCTTGAGGAAGTTGTCCACCAGTTGGCCGGAGAAGCCGCCATCGGACTTGATCGAGGAGCGGATGACCAGGACCTTGTGATTCATTGCGCGAATCCTTTCTGTGATGTGTGTGATAGCCAGTCTTGAGCAATCGGGCGGGAGTGAAAAGCGCAGATAATCAGGGTATTACCCTTAAGGTTGTCATGTATCGCCAGGGGCTCTGGGCTGGAACGAGCGCGGGGCAAGCCTGCTCCCACAAATCGCGTGGGAGCGGGCTTGCCCCGCGATGAACGTGATGGGTGATTACGCCATTACCACTCGCGCTTGAGCCTGAACTTGCTCAGCTGCGCGCTGGCGATGCGTGTCTGGCTGCCGTCGGCGTTGACCCGCCAGGCCTCGGCCTGGGTGAACATCAGGTTGCGACCGTCGCGGATCACCTTGGCGTGGAACAGCACCTCGGTGTCCCGTGGCGTGGCCGACAGCAGCAGGGTGTTGAAACTGTTGGTCAGGGCGTACTCGTCCGGCCCCAGCAAGGGCAGGGTGGCGAGCATGCTGGTGACGTCGAGCATCGAGTAGATCACCCCGCCGTGCAGGGTCTGGCTGAGGTTGTCGATGGCATCGGTGACGGTCAGCCGGCAGGTGCACTGGCCGGGGGACTGTTCCAGCATTTCCAGCCCGCAGTAGCGCTGGTAGGCGTGTTCGAGCAGCGCGCGCGAGTGCGCGGCGGCGTGGTCGCTGATGGTGCTCATGGTGTGATCCTTCACAGGTGCCGGGCAATGATTTCCAGCATGATTTCGTGGGTGCCGCCGCCGATGGCCAGCAGGCGGGCGTCGCGGTGGATGCGTTCGACCAGCGAGGGCTCGACGCAGCCGTGGGCGCCATGCAGCTGCACGGCGTCGCGGGCCAGGGTTTCCAGGGTCTGCACGGCGCTGTTCTTGGCGATGGCCACCTGGTGCGCGTCCAGGGTGCCTTCGGCCTGGCGGGCCACGCAGGTGTCGACGAACTGGCGGCTGACCGTCAGCTGCGCGTAGTGCTCGGCCAGGCGCTGGCGGATCACCGACTTGTCGAACAGCGGCTTGCCGCCGACCTGACGGCTCTTGCACCAGTCGATGGCGGCCTGCAGGGCCATGTCGGCGCTGGTGATGGCCATCACCGCCAGGTTCAGCCGCTCCTGCTGCAGGCTGGCCTGCAGCAGGCGGCCGACGCCGCCCTTGCCGGTCAGGCGCAGCGCTGGCACGTCGACAAGCTCCAGGTCGGCCAGCGGCAGGCAGCGCCAGCCCAGGGCCTGGCGCGGGGTGTGGCGGATGCCGGCGGCGGAGCCTTCGACCAGGAACAGCGCCAGGCCGTCCTCGCAGTGGCCGACCATCAGCAGCCAGTCGGCACGGGTGGCGTTGCAGATGAACGCCTTGTGCCCGTTCAGCCGGTAGCCATCGGCCTGGCGCGTGGCCCGGCACTCCAGGGCGCGCAGGTCGGAGCCGGCCTGGCGCTCGGTGATCGCCAGGGCGATGCTCTGGCGGCCGTCGAGCACCGCCGGCACCAGGTCGTGGACGATCGGGTGACCGGTGGCCTGCACTGCCTTGAGGCTGACGAAGTGCGAGCCCAGGCCCATGGTGATGCCCTGGGCGCCGCTGCGGGTCAGCTCCTCGATCAGCACCGCCACGGCCCGCGGGTCGTCCGGCAACTGGCGGTGGTCGTGGCCCAGGCCGAGCAGGCCGGCGGCGCCGGCCTCGCGGTTGAGCGTGGCCGGGTAGGCGCCGAGCTGCTCCCAGGCCGCCACGTTCGGCGTGATGCGCTCGCTGACGAAGGCCTGCAGGCGCTGGCGGTATGCTTCACTCATGGCGATCTCCTCAGAACACCGTGGTCAGGGCCAGGTCGTGGAAGCGCTCGACGATCGGCCGGATCCGCGAGGAGGTCATGGCGCTGTCCTCCTCGAAGTAGTACAGGTCGGTCATGTCGCGCATCACTTCCAGCATCACCCGCGAACGCTCGGCGGCGCGGATCTCGTAGCGCTGCAGGGCGCTGTCGAGGCGCTCGTCGCAGCAGCCGACCAGGGCCTGGGCGAGCATGAAGGCGTTCTCCAGGCCCAGGGTCAGGCCGTAGCCAAGGGTCGGCAGCATCGCGTGGATGCTGTCGCCGAGCATCACCACGCGGCCGTTCTGCCAGCAGCCGGCGCCGGTCAGCGCCATCATCTTGTGGGTGAGGATCTGCTCGTGCTCGGTGGCTTGCATCATCCGCACCACATCCGGCGGCAGGTCGGCGAACAGCCGTACCAAGCCGTCGCGGTCGAGCAGCGGCTGGTTGCGGTGCTGGTAGGCGGCAAACCAGTAGCGGTACGGACGGTCGGCCGCCAGCGGGTAGGTGACCACCCGCGAGAACTCCGAGGCGAAGATCTGGCAACGGTCGGGCAGCAGCAGCGGCGAGTCGAACTCGACCATGCCGCGGCTGGCCACCAGCCCGGTGTCGTAGGGTGTCAGGCCCGGCTCCAGGCATTGGCGCACGGTGGAACCGACGCCGTCGCTGCCGATCACCAGGTCGAAGTCTTCCTGTTCGCCGTTGCTGAAGGTGACCCGTGCCTGTTCGCCGACCTTCTCCACCTTCTCGCAGCCCATCTGGTAGCGGATCTGCCCGGGGGCCAGGCGTTCGCGCAGCAGGCCGAACAGCTCGGGACGCGGGAACATCACCGCCGGCGCCGGGATCCCCAGGCCGTCCGGGCGCACCGGCTGGCTGTGGATCAGGCGACCGTCGCGGCCATGGGTGTCGAGGAACTCGATGGCCTTGCCGCGGCCGATGAACCCGGTGTCGTTGAACAGGAAGCGCAGCACCTGCACGCCCTGGGGCCAGACGTAGATACCGGTGCCCGAGTCGCGCGGGCCATTGGCCCGCTCGTACACCGTGGCCTCGAGGCCGAAGCGCTTGAGAATCAGGGCGCAGGCCAGGCCATTGAGGCCGGCGCCGATGATCGCGATCTTCATGCGGCCACCTCGTTCAAGGTGTTCCAGCTCTGGCCACTCATGCGGTAGCGGCGTTGCAGCAGGCACAGGCTGGTCAGCTCCATCAGCATCGGGTCGAGCAGGCCCTGTTCCTGGGCGCTGAGGGTCGGCAGCTGCTTGAGCAGGGTGCGGACCTTGGCCGCGTCGAAGAACGGCAGCGCGTCCAGGTCACGGCTGTGCAGGGTGTCCTGCACCAGTTGCCACAGGCGGCCTTGCTGCTGCAGGGTGGCCGGCGGGGCGCGGAAGTAGTGCTTCTTGCGCTCGTACAGGGCCTTGGGCAGGTAAGGGCGCATGGCTTCGCGGAACACGTACTTCTCGGTGGCGCCGCGCACCTTCATCCACACCGGCAGTTGGCAGGCCAGTTCGACCACGTGGTGGTCGAGCAGCGGCACGCGGCCTTCGATGCTGTTGGCCATCTCCATGCGGTCGCCCAGGGTGGTGAGGACGAAGTTCGGCAGGTACGACTTGGCCCACAGGTACATGGAGTTGTGCACCGGGTCGCGGTCGGCGAGCTTGC
The DNA here is from genome assembly GCF_054060555.1 of Pseudomonas sp. TE6283. NCBI lineage: Bacteria > Pseudomonadati > Pseudomonadota > Gammaproteobacteria > Pseudomonadales > Pseudomonadaceae > Pseudomonas > Pseudomonas sp. TE6283. The sequence continues at coordinate 122,863 of NZ_JBSSDH010000006.1, read as the reverse complement.
CGTGGTCGAGGCGGTCGAAGAACTGGCGATACGGGTCGACACCGGTGAAGTGGTCGCGGAAGTCACCGCGGTACAGGCTCTCCAGGGCCTTGAACCAGCCGGCCTGGTTGTCCAGCCACGACACGCCGTGCTTGAGCTGGTCGACCATCCAGTGGATGTCGTGGGGCATGTGCGCGTTGGTGTAGCCCTGCTCGTTGGCCTGGATGCGCTGGCGCAGCAGGTCGATGACTTTCGGGTCTTGTTGTTCGTTGTTGTACAGCAGCATGTCGCGGCGGAAGTGCGGGTAGCCGGCGAACACTTCGTCGGCGCCTTCGCCGGTCAGCACCACCTTCAGGCCGGCCTTGCGCACTTCCTTGCTGAGGATGTACTTGGCCACGCCGTGGGCGTTGAAGAACGGCGTCTCGTTGTGCCACACGGCCTGCTCGAAGTTGTCCGCCAGGTCGTCCTGGGTGATCTCGATGGTGTGGAAGCGCGCGCCGTTGTGCTCGGCGGCCATGCGTGCGAAACGGTTCTCGTCGTAGTCGTCCATGTCGGTGAACGACAGGTTGAAGGCGTCCAGCGGCTCGCCCTTGAGGGCGGTGGCCATGCCCAGCATCGCCGAGGAGTCGATGCCGCCACTCAGGTACACGCCCATCGGCACGTCGGCGCGCAGGCGCAGGCGCACCGCTTCCTCGATGGCGGCGCGCACGGATTCGATCATGCCGGCCTCGTCGCTCGGCGCCGGGGTGTCGCGGCGGGCGAATTCCATGTCCCAGTAGCGGCCGCTGTGCAGGCCGCCGTGGTCGACCATCACCCAGCAGCCCGGCTGTACGCTGCGCACGCCTTCGAACAGGGTGTGGTCGCGCAGGTAGAAGGCGCGGCTGGCGTAGGCGTTCTCGTCCCAGGTCGGGTTGACGCCGGCGGCCAGCAGGGCCTTGATCTCGGAGGCGAAGTACCAGTTGCCTTCATGCTGGGTGTAGAACAGCGGCTTGATGCCCAGGCGGTCGCGTACCGCCAGCATCAGGCGGCGACGGCGGTCGAACAGGACCATGGCGAACTCGCCGCGCAGCTCCTTGAGCCCGGCCATGCCGGAGCGGCGGTACAGGTGCAGGGCGATCTCGCTGTCCGAGGCGGTCTTGAAGATCGCGCCTTCGGCCTGCAGTTCGGCACGGATGCGCTCGTGGTCGTAGAACTCGCCGTTGACGATCACCGCCAGGTCGCCTTCGTCGGCGACGATCGGCTGCATGCCGTTGTCCAGGCCGATGATGCTCAGGCGGGTGTGGCCGAGCACGGCGCGCTCGCCCGGGTCACGCCACAGGCTGTGCTCGTCCGGGCCGCGGTGGTTGATGGCGGCCAGGGCGTCGAGGATCGACTGGTCGCTGATGCTGTTGCGTTTGGACTGGTAGACACCGATGAAACCACACATGGCAAAATCCTTTTCTCATAGGTCGGGCGTCGTCGGCGACGCCGGAACGGCGCGGGCTTCGTGGTCCGCGCACCCAGGGTTCATTGCGCCCAGTCGGGGCGGCTGCGTTCGAAGAAGGCGGCAAGACCGTGCTGGCCCTCGCTGGAGGTGCGCAGGCGGGCGATCAGCTGCAGGTTGCAACCCTGCTCGTCGAGCAGGTGGTCGCGGCCTGCCAGGCGCGCCAGCATCTGCTTGATCTCGCGACTGGCCTGGGGGCCGGTCTGCAGCAGGGTGGCCAGCCAGCGGTCGCGGGCCTGCGCCAGCTCGGCGGCGGGCACCAGGCGGTGGACCAGCTGCAGGCGCAGCGCGTCCTCGGCGCCGAACACCTCGGCCGAGAGCATGTAGCGCCGTGCCTGGCGCACGCCAATGGCGCGCACCACGTAGGGGCTGATCAAGGCCGGGGCCAGGCCCAGGCGCGCCTCGCTGAAGCAGAACCGCGCATCCTCGGCGGCCAGCACGTGGTCGGCGCAGCACAGCAGGCCCAAAGCCCCGCCGAACACCGCGCCGCGGGCCAGCATCAGCACCGGCACCGGGAAATCGTCCAGGCGCTGCAGGACGTTGGCCAGCAGGCTGGCGTCCTCCAGGTTGCGCGCATGGTCGAACTCGCGGCTGCGGCGCATCCACTCCAGGTCCGCCCCGGTGCACAGGTGCTCGCCGGCGCCGTCGAGCACCAGGGCGCGCAGCCCCGGGTGCTCGGCGAGGGCCTGCAACTGCTCGTGCAAGGCCCCGAGCAGGGCCTCGTCGAGGGCGTTGCCGGCATGCGGACGGTTCAGGGTCAGGCAGGCGACCGCAGGTTGCGGCCAGCTCAGCAGCACGTCGCTCATGGTCGTCAGCTCGCCATCTTCAGGGACAGGGCGGTGCTCTCGTACTGACGGCGATAGCCCTCGCAACCGCCGTAGCGGAACGCGCCGCCGGTGACGTACGGCGTGCTGTAGTCGGCCACGGCCGGGTGGTTGTCGCCGTAGAACCAGCTGCTGTACTGCTCATGGCCCAGGCGGGTGCGGCTGGCCAGCATGCGCGCATGCGCCTTGCGCCGCGAATGGGCCTGGTAGCCCGGCACCACGGTGGCGCTGAAGAACTCGCCGACGCTGCCCGAACCGTAGCTGAACAGGCCGATGTTGCGCCCGGTCAGGTCCTCGTCGCTGTTGTCCAGCAGCGACAGCAGGGCGATGTACAGCGAGGCGGTGTAGCAGTTGCCGATGGCCTTGCCGTACAGCTGGCTGGTGGAGTAGGCCTTCTCGCCCAGGGCCTTGGCTGCTTCAGGCTCGATCGCCTCGAACACCGAGAAAGCCTTCTTCGCCATCTTGGTGAACGGCTGGTGGAAGCACAGGAAGCTCATGTCTTCCAGGCCCAGGCCGCCGTCGGCGCGGTAGCTCTGCCAGGCGTTGCGCAGCGACTCCAGGTAGACCTCGATCGACAGCTTGCCGTCGACCAGCGCGGTGCTGCGCAGGTTCGGCCGCCAGAAGTCCGAGACGTCCAGGCTGTAGCGGCCCTGGTGCGGGTGCAGCTCCAGCAGGCGCGGGTTCTCGGCCACGATCATGGCCACGGCGCCGGCGCCCTGGGTGCATTCGCCCTCGGAGTTCTGCTCGTAGCGGGCGATGTCGGTGGCGATCACCAGCACCTTCTCGTGAGGACGCTGGGCGACCAGTGCGCGGGCCATCTGCAAGCCGGCGGTGGCGCCGTAGCAGGCCTGCTTGAACTCCACCACGCGGCAGTCGGCGCGCAGGCCGAGCAGGCTGTGGACGAACAGGCCGGCGGCCTTGGACTGGTCGATGCCGCTCTCGGTGGCGAGGATCACCGTGGCGATCGAGGCGCGGGTGGCGTCATCGAGCAGCGGCAGGGCGGCGTTGGCCGCCAGGGTCACGATGTCTTCGTCAGGGGCCGGCACGGCCATGAACTCCTGGCCGATGCCGACCAGGTACTTCTGCGGATCGATACCATGCCGTTCGGCAAGTTCTTCCAGTGCGAAAAAGTGTTGCGGTACAGACAGCCCAATATCATCAATGCCGATTTTCATGTGTATGCCCAATTATTTTTCACTGTTGAAAAAATCCCAAAATACACAACCGGTCTTGTTGTTCCGGTGCCAGTCCCTGCTGGCCATTTAATTATTGCGGCTGAAGCTTTTGCCAAAAAAAGCGAATAATTCCGATGGGATTGATGACGCCTGTTCATGGTTTTTTTGGCTATTAAGTTATGCGTTTTTTAGTGCGCGCAGGCGCAGGCCCCGTGCTGCCACGCGGCTTCCATAAAGGTTTGGGAGAGGGTGTTGAACAATATGGCAATTAAAATTTTCAATTAAATTAATATGAAAATTTTATGGCGTTATCGCCGCATACTTTGCCGTGTTGTTCCGGCTGTTGGTTTAGGCCGTATCGCGTGTGCATCTCTGCATGGGGGACGCTCCTTGTCCATTATTCATCCATTAGTGCCGGACACTGTCCGGGACGTTGTTGTCGCACGAAGTGGCCTGGGCGAATAGTGACAAAAAGTGCGTGCATCGCGGCATGGTCTTCATGTGTCGTGCGCAGCTGTGGTACAACGCCGCAGGACACAGGATTCGTCGCCCGGTTTTCGGGTACACAAGGAGGTGATGGTGTTTTCCAAGATCAGTCTCGATCAGTGGCGCGCGTTCGTCTGCACGGTCGAGTGCGGCGGTTTCCAGCAGGCCGGCGAGCACATGTACAAGTCGCAGTCGGCCATCAGCCACTCGGTCAACCGCATGGAAATGCTCCTGGGCCAGGAGCTGTTCATCATCGAAGGCCGCAAGGCCGTACTCACCTCCCTGGGCAAGGCCCTGCTGCCCCAGGCCAAGCACCTGCTGGGGGCGGCGCAGAAGCTCGAGCACCTGGCCAACCAGTACCAGCCGGGGCTGTTTACCGAGCAGGCGCTGGCGGTGGATGTGCTGTTCCCCATCGAATTGCTGCAACAGGCATTGCAGGAGTTTGCCCTGGAGTACAAGGATCACCGTATCCGCCTGTACGAAACGGCATTGTCCGGGGCCCGCGAGCTGCTGGAGGATGGCAAGGTCGAGCTGGGCATCGCCAGCAGCCTGCCTTCCGGTTACCTGCAGGAGTTCCTGCTCAATGTCTCGCTGGTCTGCGTGGTGGGGGCCAGCCACCCGCTGAGCGCGGCGCAGGGGGAGTTGAGCCTGGACGACATGAAGAACCACCGGCAGGTGGTGATCCGCGATTCCGGCACGCGCAATTCGCAGAACAGTGGCTGGCTGGGGACCTCGCAGCGCTGGACGGTGAGCAGCCTGGCGGCGGCCGAGAGCTTCGTCGAGCGGGGGATGGGCTTTGCCTGGTTGCCGGAGCATCGGGTGCAGCAGGGGCTGGCGCAAGGGCGGTTGGTGCGGGTCAACCTGCAGCATCAGCGGGAGCGGGAGGTGCCGATGTACATGGGGTATCCCGAGGAGTACCGGCACAGTCCCGAGGTGCGGTTGCTGGCGCAGATACTGCGGGAGCGGTGTCGGGAGTATCGGCCGGGGTGATTGTTGGGGCAGCTTGATGTGCGCTTCATTGCGGTGTCGATTCCAGGTCCCCGCCGTTCAAGGTGTTCTGAGTCAGCGTTTGGCTTTAGCTCGCCGGGGCCGCTACGCGGCCCTTTCGCGACACAAGGCCGCTCCCACAGGATATGTGCCGGTTCTGCCATGGCGCGGTCCCTGTGGGAGCGGCCTTGTGTCGCGAAAGGGCTGCGCAGCAGCCCCGGCCATCTCGAAAACTGTCAGATGTTTCCGAACCTGAAACCAAATGCTTCAGCCGGCAAAGCTTGGGAACTATCCTACGCGCTTGCCGGAAGCTGCTGCGTTGTCGGGGAAATACCCCACGGATAACTTCACGGGGTCGCCATATCAGGTGACCGGGTGTGAGAACCCGAGGCGTAAAGTATCGGCAATCCAGTTATGGCAGCCGTGCCCGGGCAGACTTCGGTCTGGCCGAGTTTCTCTTGCGCCTCGGTTTCTCACCCCGTGCACGGCTGCCACCCTTTGTCCCGTGAGAAAGGCGCCGGAGGGCAGCATTCTTGAACTGCGCAGGAGTGTTGACCATGAAAAAGATCGTCCCAGACCCACCCCGTCTAGCCCCCTTCATCGCTATCCGCCCGACCCTCACCCGCGAAGAAGCCATGGCCGCCGCCGTCGAAGTGGCCACCGCCATTTCCGATGTCCTCGATATCTACTTCAAGACCGACCCTGGCGAAGCCCAGGACCGTCTGTTCGCCGCCAGCGACTACCTCGGCCAGCTGGCCTGTGCCTTGCTCGAACACAAGCCAGAGGTGCAGCCATGACCAACGCACGTACCGCAGGCCGGACCCGCTGCATGGACCTGTTCAAGGTCGAGCCGGGCATTCCCTTCGCGGATGCCTTCAGCGAGTTGTCGGTGCTGCTTGGCTGCATTCGCCACCTCACCTGCGAGGCCGAGATGGAAGGCGACCTGATGGCGGGCAGCGCAGCGCGCATGTTGAGCGCCATGGCCAAGGCGTTGATCGATGACATGGAGCTTGGTATGAACCGCCGCTGTTGATCCGATGGCCCTATCGCGGGGCAAGTCGCAGCGGCGCACCGCCGCTGCGACTTGCCCCGCGATAGGGCCGGTGTTGCCAATACCTTACCCGCGCAAATCACTCGGCAGGAAATCCCGCTCCGGCTCGTAATCCAGCTTCAGATACCCCGCCAGTTCGCGCAGGTCATCCGGGCTCAGGCTGCCGGCCTGCTGCTTGAGCCGCAGGCTGTCGACGATGTACGCATAGCGCGAGACGTTGTAGTCGCGCACCGCGTTGTACAGGTCGCGCTGGGCATCGAGGATATCGACGATGTTGCGGCTGCCCACCTCATACCCCGCCTCGGTGGCCCGCAACGAGCCCTGGCTGGAGATGATGCTCTGGCGCCGCGCGCGCACCTGCTCGACATCGCTGACCACCGCGCGGAAGGCGTTGCGCGACCCTTCCAGCACCTCGCGTTCGAGGCTGGTGCGGCCGTACTCGGTGCGCGCCAGCTCATGGGTGGCCTGGCGTACCCGCGCGCTGGTGCCGCCGCCGCTGAACAGCGGCAGCTTCATCTGCACCATCACCGAGCTGTCGCGCTGGTTGCCGGAGCGCTGGCCGAAGTGCGCGCTGGAATCCATCAGGTCGCTGTCGCCCTCGGCGTAGCCCATGCTCAGGTTGAAGGTCGGCAGGTGATCGGCCTTGCTGCTGCGCAGGGTCTGGCCGGCCTGGCTGACGGCGGCCTGGCTGGCGCGCAGGCGCAGGTTCTGCGCCATGGCCTGTTCGACCCAGGCCTCGGCGCGCGCGGGCACCGGCGCTTGCACCGGCAGGCTGTGGCGGATCCCGGCCAATGCCGGTTGCGCCTGCCCGGTCAGGCGCATCAGCGCCTGGTAGGCGTCTTCGCTGCGGCGCTGGCTGTCGATCAAGTTGGCGCTGGCGCGGTCGAAGCTGGCCTGGGCCGAGAGCATGTCGTTCTGGTCGGACAGGCCGGCGTCGTAGCTCAGCCGGGTCTGCTGCAACTGGCGGTCGAAGGCGCGCAGCTCGGCCTTGGCGGTGGCCAGGTTGTCCTCGGCCAGCAGGGTGTCGAAGTAGCGGCTGGCGGTGTCGAGGATCAGTTGCTGCTGGAACGCCGAGAAGTCCAGTTCGGCCTGTTCGTTCTCGGATTGCGCGGCCTTGAAGTCGAACCAGCGGCTGAGGTCGAACAGCGGCTGGTCGAGGCTCAGGCGGTACAGGCTGCCACTGCGCTGTTCGACCTGGCGGCGGTCGCTGCGCACGTCGCCGGCCTCGGCATCCAGGGCCACCTGCGGCAGCAGGCGGGCGCGGGCCAGGGGCACGGCCTCGCGGCGGGCCAGGTAGTTCTCGCGGGCGGCGGCCATGTCGCTGTTGTGCTCGACCACCTGGGCGTACACCGACATCAGCGTCGCACGCTCGGCGGCAACGGCCTGGGCCAGGGGCGCCAGGAACAGCAGGGGCAGAAGGGTCTTACGTAGCATGTCGTTTCTCTTTATCCGGGCCGGCCGCTCCCAGGGGCAGCCGATCACGGCTGCCACAGGGGAGGGCGGGCGAAGGGGTCAGGCCGGCTGGGTGTAGGCGGCCAGTTCCTGCAGGCGTGGGTCTTCGCTGGCGCGGTGGTCCTTGGCCAGCAGCGAGTACACGGTGGGCAGGATGAACAGGGTGAACAGCGTGCCGACCAGCATGCCGATGACGATCACCAGGCCCAGGCTGAAGCGGCTGTGGGCACCGGCGCCGCTGGCCAGCAGCAGCGGGACCAAGCCCACCACCATGGCCGCGGTGGTCATCAGGATCGGCCGCAGGCGGATCTGCGCGGCGCGCTCGATGGCCGTGCGGCGATCGAGCTGGTCGGCCTGCTGCAGCTCGTTGGCGAACTCGACCATGAGGATGCCATGCTTGCTGATCAGGCCGACCAGGGTCACCAGGCCGATCTGCGTGTAGATGTTCACCGTGGCGTAGCCCAGGTACAGCGGGATCAGCGCGCCGCACACCGACATCGGCACGCTGACCAGGATCACCAGCGGGTCGCGCAGGCTTTCGAACTGCGCCGCCAGCACCAGGTAGATGACCAGGATGGCGAAGATGAACGTCACCACCAGGGCGCTGCCTTCCTGGACGAACTGGCGGGCATCGGACAGCCAGTCATGGCTGAAGCCGGTGGGCAGGGCATTGGCCTGGGCGGCGAGGAACTGCACCGCGTCGCCGATGCTCACGCCCGGCGCCGGCACCGCCTGCAGGGTGGCCGAGTTGAGCTGGTTGAACTGGGTCAGCTTGTTGGGCTCGATCGACATGTCGAAGCTGACCAGGGTCGACAGCGGCACCTGGGCGCCGTTGGCGGCCTTGACGTACTGGCCGACCAGCATTTCCGCCGACAGGCGCTGGGCTCGTGCCACCTGCGGGATCACGTCGTAGGAGCGGCCGTCGAGGGCGAAGCGGTTGACGTAGTTCTCGCCCACCAGCACCGCCAGGGCGTCGCCGATGGCCTGCATGCTGATGCCCAGGTCGTTGGCCTTGCTGCGGTCGATGTTGATGTTGACCAGCGGGCTGTTGAAGTCCAGGTCGGAGTCGACCACGGCGAACAGGCCGCTGGCCATGGCCGCCTGCTTGATCTTGTCCATGGCGTCGAACACCACGCGGTGGTCCTGGGAACTCTGGATCACCATCTGCACCGGCAGGCCGCCGGTGGAACCGGGCAGCGGCGGCAGCTGGAAGGCGAAGATGGCCACGCCCTCGATCTCGCCGACGGCTTTCTGGATCTCGGCCTGCAACTGGTCGGCGCTGCGCTGGCGTTTTTCCCAGGTACTCAGGTTGGCGCCGCCGAACGCGGTGCGCGGGCCGTCGTTGCCGTTGACCACCCAGGTGATGTCGGTTTCCGGGAAGGTGGCGAACAGGCGGTCCATGCGGTGCGCGTACATCTCGGTGTAGTCGATGTTGGCGTACTGCGGGGCCTTGGCCACCGCCAGCACCTGGGCCTGGTCCTCGACCGGCGCCAGCTCGCGCTGGGCGCCGAGGTAGAGGATCGGCAGGCTGACGAACACCGCCGCGGCAATCGCCAGGGTCAGCCAGCGGTGGTGCAGGGACACGTCCAGCACGCGGCCGTAGCCCTTGCCCAGCCACTGGAAGAAGCGCTCGGCGCCACGGGCCATCGGCCCTTCGCTGGCCTGGCGGTTGAGCAGGAAGGCGCTCATCACCGGCGACAGGGTCAGCGCCACCACGCCGGACACCACCACGGCGCCGGCGAGGGTGAAGGCGAACTCCTTGAACAGCGCGCCGGTCAGCCCGCCCATCAGACCGATCGGGGCGTACACCGCGGCCAGGGTCAGGGTCATGGCGATCACGGGGCCGGCGATCTCGCGGGCGCCGACCAGCGCCGCCTGCAACGGCGACTTGCCTTCCTCGATATGGCGGTGGACGTTCTCCACCACGACGATGGCGTCGTCCACCACCAGGCCGATGGCCAGGACCATCGACAGCAGGGTCAGCAGGTTGATGCTGAAACCGAACAGGCTCATGATCGCCGCCGCGCCGATCAGCGACAGCGGGATGGTCACCAGCGGGATCAGCACGCTGCGCAGCGAGCCGAGGAACAGGAAGATCACCACGGCGACGATCACCACGGCCTCGATCAGGGTCTTGACCACTTCATCGATGGACGCCTGGATAAAGCGTGCCACCTCGAACACGATGTTGGCGGTCATGCCCGGCGGCATGGTCTCGCGGATCTGCGGCATCATCTCCTGCACCGCGCCGACGATGGTCAGCGGGTTGCCGGCGGGGGTGGCGTGCAGGCCGATGAACACCGCCGGCTCGCCGTCCATGATGCCGCTGGTGTCATAGGAGGTGGCGCCGAGCTCGGCGGTGCCGATGTCGCTCAGGCGGATCAGCGTGTCGCCGTCGCGGCGCACCACCATCTGGCGGAACTGGTCGACGCTGGTCAGGTCGGTGTTGATGTTGATGTTGGCCGAGACGTACTGGCCCTTGGTCTGGCCGGGGGCGGCCTGGAAGTTGTTCTGGCGGATGGCCTCGGCCACGTCGCTGGCCGACAGGTTGCGCGCGGCCATGCGCGCCGGGTCCAGCCACAGGCGCATGGCCAGCTTCTGGCCGCCGAGGATCTGCGCTTCGGCCACGCCGTCGATGGCCGCCAGGCGCGGCTGCACCACGCGGGAGATATAGTCGGTGATCGCCGGCAGGCCAATGTCCTTGCTCGAGAAGCCGACGTAGATCACCGCCGTGCCTTCGCCGGAAGACTTGGCCACCACCGAGTCGTAGGCGCCTTCGGGCAGGCGGTACTTGACCTGGTTGACGGCGGCCATGATCTCGGTAAGGGCCTTGTTGGAGTCGGCGTTGAGCTTCAGGCGCACGCTGATCACGCTCTTGCCCTGGGTCGAGGTCGAGCTCAGGTAGTCGACGCCGTCGACCGAGGCCACGGCCTGCGAGATGGGCTGGGTGACAAAGCCCTGCATCAGCTGCGAGCGGGCGCCGGGGTATTCGGTGGTGATGGTGATGGTCGCGCTTTCCAGCTGCGGGTACTGGCGGATCGGCAGGTTCAGCAGCGCCAGCAGGCCAAGCATGACGATCATCGCGCAGACCACCAGGGTCAGTACCGGGCGGCGGATGAACAGGTCGGTGAATTTCATGGTGCTACAGGTCCTTTTCAGTGGCACGCAAACCCATTACTGCTGGGCCAGGTCCGGCTTGCGCGTGGTGCTGGCGGCCAGGGTGTCGTCGGTGACCCGCACCGGCATGCCATTGCTCAGACGGATCTGCCCGGACACCACCACGCGGTCGCCCGGGGTCAGCGCATCGAGCACCACCACGCGGTCGTCGCGGCGCGCGCCGAGCTTGACGAACACCTGCTCCACGCGCAGCGCGCCGTCCTTCTCGCGCAGCACGTACAGCGAGTTGCCGTAGGCGCTGTAGCTGATCGCCGTTTCCGGCACACTGAGCACGTCGGCGTGGCTCGGCAGCTCGATGCTGACGTTGGCGAACATGCCCGGCTTGAGTTGCTGGCCGGGGTTGTCGAGGGTCGCCTGCACCTGCATGGAGCGGGCGCCCGGGTCGATCTGCGGCTCCAGGGTGGTCACTGCGGCGACAAAGCGTTGCTGCGGCCAGGCGTCGACCTTGAGGGTGATGGCCTGGCCGGCCTGCAGGGCGGCGGCGGACTGCTCGGGCAGCGGGAAGTTGACGTGCAGGCGCGACAGCTCGGTGAGGGTCACCAGGCTGTCGCCGGGGCTGACGTACTGGCCGAGGTTGACCTTGCGGATGCCCAGCACGCCGGCGAACGGGGCGCGGATGGTCTTCTGCGCGATCTGCGCCTGGACCTGGGCGATCTCGCCGAGCAACTGGTCATAGTTGGCCTGGGCCTGGTCCAGCTGGGCCTGGGTGGAGGCCAGCGGCAGGACCTTGCGCGTGCGCTCCAGGGCCAGCTTGGCGTTCTTGGCCTGGGCCTGCAGCTTGGCCAGCTCGCCGCGCTCGGGCGCGTCGTTGAGCTTGACCAGCACTTGGCCTGCGGCCACGGCCTTGCCGGCGGTGAACTCCAGCGCGGTGATGCGCCCGCCGACTTCCGGCGAGACATTGACCTGGTGCACCGCCTCCAGGGTGCCGACGGCGCTGAGCACCTGCGGCATGGGGCCGGACTGCACCCGGGCGACCGCCACCGGGGTGGCGTTGGCCTGGGCGGCGGGGGCGTCGTTGGCCACTACCGCCGGGGCGGGCAGCAGGGCCATGGCCAGCAACGACAGGGAAGTGCCGGCGGCGATCCAGTAACGGTTTTTCATTGGGCGGCTCCTTGCGCCTGGTTCTGGTTGGCACGGACCTGGATGAAGGTCTGGCGCAGTTGCTCGAGGCTCAGGGCGCCGGGGACCAGGTAGCGGCCATCGATCACCAGGCTGGGCACCGAGCTGATGCCCAGGCGCCGGCCCAGGGCCAGTTCTTCCTCGAGCATCTGCGGGGCCTGCTGGTCGAATGCCGTGGCGAAGGCCTGCGGGTCGAAGCCGGCCTCGGCGGCCACGGCCAGCACGGTGGCGCGGTCGCCGATGTTGCGGGCCTGCACCAGGTGGGCTTCCTGCAGGCGGTCGAACATACGCTCGTGGCCTTCGTTGCCGCCCAGCGCCTTGGCGGTCTGGCAGGCGAGGCCCGAGAGCAGGCCGGTGGGGTATTCGAAGTCCTGCTGGCGCATGGCTTCGATGTTGATGCGCTTGACGTCCTCGGCGCGCGAGCACGACAGCCAGTGGCTGAGGATGGTTTCCTTGGCCTTGGGCATCGAGCCGAAGCGCTCGACCATCGCCTCGCGGCTGGTCTGCAGGATGAAGCTGCGGTGCTGGATGTCCAGGTTGAGTTCGTCCTGCAACTGCTTGAGGCGCGGGGCGAGGACGAAGCACCAGCCGCAGACGACATCGTGGAAGAATTCGACTTTCAGGGGTGACATGGCAGTGATCCGGTTTCAGGGAGGGATGGCCGCACTATCCACAGCGCCCCGGCAAGAAAAAAGCGACAAAAGTGCCGCAAACCCTCTCATCCCCTTCATTGATGACCGCCCGGCCCGGCCTTGAGCGGGTAGAATGGCGCTTTTGCCTGACCGTAGCCGACATGAGCCCAGCCATCGCCACCCTCGAGCAGCACCTGCTCGCCGCCCTCGATCCCGCCCCCCGGGAGACCCGCCGCCTGTTCCATGGCCGTGGCCGCTGCTGGCCGGGACTCGAGCAGATCACCGTCGACTGGCTCGACGGCGTGTTGCTGGTGGCGCTGTTCCGCGAGCCGCCCGAGGGCCAGCTGGCCGAGCTCGAAGCGATGCTGATGGCGCTGGCCGAGCGCCCGCAGTGGACCGGCCATGCCATCCTGCTGCAGCACCGCTACCTTCAGGACAGCCCTGGCCAGTGGTTGTGGGGCGAGCCGTGCCAGCAGCGCGAGGTGGTCGAGGATGGCCTGAAGTACCTGCTCGACCTGGGCGTGCGCCAGAACAACGGCCTGTTCCTCGACATGCGCTATGGCCGACGCTGGGTACGCGAGCAGGCGGCCGGCAAGCGCGTACTCAACCTGTTCGCCTACACCTGCGGCTTTTCGGTGGCGGCGATCGCCGGCGGCGCCGAGCAGGTGGTCAACCTGGACATGGCCAAGTCGGCGCTGTCCCGGGGCCGCGACAATCACCGACTCAACGGCCATGACGCCTCGCGGGTCGCGTACCTGGGGCATGAGCTGTTCAAGTCATGGGGCAAGGTGCGCAAGTACGGGCCGTATGACCTGATCATCATCGACCCGCCGACCTTCCAGCGCGGCAGCTTCGTGCTGACCCAGGACTACGCCAAGATCCTTCGGCGTTTGCCGGAGTTGTTGACTGAAGGCGGTACGGTGCTGGCCTGCGTCAACGATCCGGGGATCGGGCCGCAGTTTCTCATCGAGGGGATGGCCGAGCAGGCGCCGGGGCTGGTGTTTGTCGAGCGGCTTAAGAATCCGCCGGAGTTTCCGGATGCGGATCCGGAGGGTGGCCTGAAGGCGCTGGTGTTCCGCCAGCAGGCCTGACCCTTGTTGATACTGGAAGGTGCGTGGGAGCGGGCCACTACCATAGAACCGCTCCCTCAGGTCTGAGCCTGAGAACGGCGGTTACTTGTTGGTATAGATCTGGTCGAACACGCCACCGTCATTGAAGTGGGTCTTCTGCACGGTGCGCCAGTCGCCGAAGGTTTTTTCAACGGACAGGAAGTCGACTTTCGGGAAGCGGTCGGTGTACTTGGCCAGCACGGTGGCGTCACGCGGGCGCAGGTAGTTGTTGGCGGCGATTTCCTGGGCCTCGGGCGACCACAGATACTTCAGGTATTCCTCGGCCACGGCCTGGGTGCCTTTCTTGGCTACCACCTTGTCCACCACGCTCACCGGCGGCTCGGCCTCGGCCGACACACTCGGGTAGATCACTTCGAACTGGTCGCGGCCGAACTCGCGGGCGATCATCTCGGCCTCGTTCTCGAAGGTCACCAGCACGTCGCCGATCTGGTTGGTCATGAAGGTGGTGGTGGCGGCGCGGCCACCGGTGTCCAGGACCGGCGCCTGCTTGAACAGCTTGCCGACGAAGTCGCGGGCCTTGGTTTCGTCACCGCCCTGCTTGAGCACGTAGCCCCAGGCCGAGAGGTAGGTATAGCGGCCGTTACCCGAGGTCTTGGGGTTGGGCACGATCACCTGCACGCCGTCCTTGAGCAGGTCCGGCCAGTCCTTCAGCGCCTTGGGGTTGCCCTTGCGCACGATGAACACGGTGGCCGAGGTGAACGGCGCGCTGTTGTTCGGCAGGCGGCTCACCCAGTTGTCCGGCACCAGCTTGCCGTTGTCGGCCAGGGCGTTGATGTCGGTGGCCATGTTCATGGTGATCACGTCGGCCGGCAGGCCATCGATCACCGCGCGCGCCTGCTTGCTCGAGCCGCCGAAGGACATCTGCACATTGACCTTCTCCTTGTGCTCGGCCTCCCAGTGCTTCTGGAACGCCGGGTTGTAGTCCTTGTAGAAGTCGCGCATCACGTCGTAGGAGACGTTGAGCAGGGTCGGGGCGGCCTGGGCGAGGTTGCCCAGGGCCAGGCCCGCGGCGAGCAGCGAGGCGCTGAAGAGTTTTTTCACTGGGGGCATTCCTTGTTCTGATTCAAAGGGTTGGCGATATGCCAGCGACTATAGCGTTTGGCGCTTTGGTCGCTAAAGATCAAATGGCTCTTTGCTTATGCTTGCCCCGCCTTGGGACGCTGCCTATTGCTTTGGAAACAACGCATTGCCACAGCGCGAACAGAACGCCGCGCCATGCTCGTGGTGGTGCTTGGCGCAGGTCGGGCAGTCATGCTGCAACTGCTCGCCACGCAGGGCATTGGCCAGTTCGGCGGTGAAGATGCCGGTGGGCACGGCAATGATCGAGTAACCGGTGATCATCACCAGCGACGACAGCACCTGTCCAAGCGGCGTCTTCGGCACGATATCGCCGAAGCCTACCGTGGTCAGGGTGACAATGGCCCAGTAGATGCCCTTGGGAATGCTGGTAAAGCCGTGCTCCGGCCCTTCGATCACGTACATCAGCGTGCCGAACACCGTGACCAGGGTCGACACGCTGACCAGGAACACGATGATCTTCTGCTTGCTGCCCTGCAGCGCCGCCAGCAGGTAGTGGGCCTGCTTCAGATAGGGGCTGAGCTTGAGCACGCGGAAGATCCGCAGCATGCGGATCACCCGGATGATCAGCAGGTACTGGGCGTCGCTGTAGTACAGGGCGATGATCCCGGGCACGATCGCCAGCAGGTCGACCAGCCCGTAGAAACTGAAGGCATAGCGCAGCGGCTTGGGCGAGCAGTACAGGCGGGTGATGTACTCGGCGAGGAAGATCGCCGTGAAGCCCCACTCGATGCCGGCCAGCAGCCCGGCGTAGTTCTGGTGAATTTCGTCGATGCTGTCGAGGATCACCGTGACCAGGCTGGCGAGGATGATCAGCAGGAGGATCTTGTCGAAGCGTCTTCCAGCGACGGTGTCGGTCTGGAAGACGATGACGTAGAGCCGCTCGCGCAGGCTCGAAGGGTTGTCCATGGGCGCGTTCCATTGTGCGAATGGGCAGAGCCTAGGGGCTGTGTTTCAGCTGTGCAAGCGAGGCGCGTTACGGCGCTGGTTGAGCTGGGCCAGATGGTTGCCCAGGTGCATCAGCCAGCAGGCGGTGACGAACGGCGCGGTCAGCCCGGCGAGCGGTAGCAGGTTGAACAGTGGCTGTAGCAGCAAGGCACAGACGATGGCGAGCAAGGTCACCCAGGGTTTCTCACCCTGGCGGCTGAAGGCCAGCGCGGCCAGTGCCGCATTGAAGCCATAAAGCCCCAACCAGGCCCCTTGCGCTTCACCGGCCAGCAGCGCGACCCCGCCGCCGATGGCCGAGCCGATCACCGCCCAGGTGGCGGCATAGGGGTTGGCGAAGTACATGCCGATGACGATCAGCAGGCCGGCCATGGGCTTGTCGAGCAGGAAGATCTGCCCCACGCCGCGCAGCAGGGCATACACAGGGTCTGCCTCGACATAGCCGTTGGCCGATGGCTCGGCCAGCAGCAGGGTGGCCCAGCCCAGCAGCACGAAGGGCGCGGTGTAGGCGACCAGCAGCTTGCCGCCGCGCTTGCGCCACTGGTGGGTGAGTATGCTCGACAGACCGCCGGCGGCGATGATCAGCGGCGGCAGGATCGCCGACCAGGGCAGCACGGCGCTGATCAGGATGCCGATCAGCACGCCGTTGTAGCAATACAGCCCGGCCTGGCGGTCGGCGCGGTCGTAGCCGCGGCGTTGGGCGGTGAGCAGGCCGGCCAGGGCGCCGAGCAGGGCGCCGCCGACCAGGTCGGGCGCGGTGAGCAGAATGGCCAGCAGGCAGCACAGGCCGCACAGGGGGTTGCGCAGCAGCAGCACCTGGCTGAAGCCGTTGAGCAAGGCCGTGGCCCAGTCCGGGCACGGGTTGACGAAATTCTTGGTGTACATGGGCAGTCGGCAAGGTGGGTGGGGGAGCGGTGGGCCTCTTTGGGCCTCGGGTTATCCGCAGTTCTGTTGCATCGGTGTACGGGGAGGGCTGCGCCCTCCTTTCGCGACACAAGGCCGCTCCCACAGGGATCGTGTGTTCAGGCCTGGGTGTGATCCCTGTGGGAGCGGCCTTGTGTCGCGAAAGGGGCGCACAGCGCCCCCGGCGATCTCAGACCAAGGTCTCGATGCGCAGCGTATTAGTCGAACCCGGCTTGCCGAAAGGCACACCGGCGGTGATCAGCAGCGTGTCGCCACGGCTGGCCATGCCTTGCGCCTGGGCGATCTCCAGCGCCGTGGAGACCACCTCGTCGACCTGGCGCAGGCGGTCGTTGACCACCGAGTGCACGCCCCAGGTCACGCTCAGGCGGCGCGCCGTGTTGAGGTTCGGCGTCAGGTTGAGGATCGGCGCCCGTGGCCGCTCGCGGGCGGCGCGCAGGGTCGAGGCCCCCGACTCGCTGTAGTTGACCAGCACCGCCACCGGCAGGATGCCGCTGATACGGCGGATCGCGCAGCTGATGGCATCGGACACCGTGGCTTCGGCCTTGGGCCGGCCGACGTCGAGCTGGGCCTGGTAGTCCGGGCCGTTTTCCACCTGGCGGATGATCTTGCTCATCATCTGCACCGCTTCCAGCGGGTAGTCGCCCGAGGCGGTCTCGGCCGACAGCATCACAGCATCGGCACCTTCGGCCACGGCGTTGGCCACGTCGGTGACCTCGGCGCGGGTCGGGGCTGGGGAGAAGCGCATCGATTCAAGCATCTGCGTGGCCACCACCACCGGCTTGCCCAGCTGACGGCAGGTATTGATGATGCCCTTCTGGATCTGCGGCACGCTCTCGGCCGGCACTTCCACGCCGAGGTCGCCACGGGCGACCATGATCGCGTCGGACAGCTCGGCGATGGCCTGCAGTTGCTCGACCGCCGAGGGCTTCTCGATCTTGGCCATCAGGTAGGCGCGCTCGCCAATCAGCTGGCGGGCCTCGACGATGTCCTCAGGGCGCTGGACGAACGACAGCGCCACCCAGTCCACGCCAAGCTCCAGGCCGAAGGCCAGGTCGCGGCGGTCCTTTTCGGTCAGCGGGGAGAGGTCCAGCACCGCCTGGGGCACGTTGACGCCCTTGCGGTCGGACAACTCGCCACCGGCCAGCACTTCGGTGTCGATGGCGTCGCCGTGCTTGGCGGTGACGCGCAGGCGCAGCTTGCCGTCGTCCAGCAGCAGGTCCATGCCCGGCTCCAGCGCGGCGATGATCTCCGGGTGCGGGAGGTTGACCCGGCGGCTGTCGCCCGGGGTCTTGTCCAGGTCCAGGCGCAGGGCCTGGCCGCGTTGCAGCTGGACCTTGCCGTCGGCGAAGCGGCCGACCCGCAGCTTCGGACCCTGCAGGTCCATGAGGATGCCCAGCGGGTAGTTGAGCTGCTGCTCGACTTCGCGGATCCACTGGTAGCGCAGGGCGTGGTCGGCGTGCTCGCCGTGGCTGAAGTTGAGGCGGAAGATGTTCACCCCGGCCTCGACCAGTTGGTGGATGTCATCGATGCCTTTGATCGCAGGCCCTAGGGTGGCGAGGATTTTGACTTTTTTATCAGGCGTCATGATTGCGGAGTCTCGAGGATCAGGATGGCACGGAAGTCGTTGACGTTGGTGCGGGTCGGCTCGGTGACGATCAGCGCGTCGAGGGCGGCGAAGTAGCCATAGCCGTTGTTGTTGTCCAGCTCATCGCTGGCCGACAGGCCCAGGGCCTCGGCGCGGGCGTAGCTGTCCGGGGTCATGAAGGCGCCGGCGTTGTCCTCCGAACCGTCGATGCCGTCGGTGTCGCCGGCCAGGGCGTACACACCCGGCAGGCCCTTGAGGCTTTCGGTGAGGCTGAGCAGGAACTCGGCGTTGCGCCCGCCACGACCGTTGCCGCGCACGGTGACGGTGGTCTCGCCGCCGGAGAGGATCACGCAGGGGGCCTTGAGCGGTTGGCCGTGCAGGACGATCTGCCGGGCGATGCCGGCATGCACCTTGGCCACCTCGCGCGACTCGCCCTCCAGGTCACCGAGGATCAGCGGGCTGAAGCCGGCCTGGCGGGCTTTCACCGCGGCGGCCTCCAGCGACTGCTGGGGCCTGGCGATCAGCTGGAAGTGGCTGCGGGCCAGGGCCGGGTCATCGGCCTTGACGGTCTCGGAGGCCGGGTTGTTGAGCCAGTCGATGACGGCCTTGGGGGCGTCGATGTTGTAGCGCTTGATGATCGCCAGGGCGTCGGCCGAGGTGCTCGGGTCGGCCACGGTGGGGCCGGAGGCGATGACCGTGGCGAGGTCACCGGGTACGTCGGAAATCGCGTAGGTGTAGACGGTGGCCGGCCAGCAGGCCTTGGCCAGGCGGCCGCCCTTGATCGCCGAGAGGTGCTTGCGCACGCAGTTCATCTCGCCGATGGTAGCGCCGGATTTGAGCAGGGCCTTGTTGATCTGCTGCTTGTCGGCCAGGGTCAGGCCTTCGGCGGGCAGGGCCAGCAGGGCCGAGCCGCCGCCGGACAGCAGGAAGATGACGCGGTCGTCTTCGCTCAGGTTGCTGACCAGGTCGAGCACGCGCTTGGCCACGGCCAGGCCTGCGGCATCGGGGACCGGGTGGGCGGCTTCGACCACCTCGATCTTCTGGCAGCTGGCGCCATGGCCGTAGCGGGTGACCACCAGGCCGGAGACTTCGCCTTGCCAGCTCTTTTCGACCACTTCGGCCATGGCGGCGGCGGCCTTGCCGGCACCGATGACGATGACCCGGCCGCTACGGTCGGCGGGCAGGTGGGGTTCGAGGACCTGACGGGGGTGGGCGGCGGCGATGGCTGTGTCGAACAGCTCGCGCAGGAGTTTTTGTGGATCGACCGACATGGCAGGCTCCCAGATTCTTGTTGTTTTGCACAATCGAAAACGCCCCTGGAACTGCCTCCGTGCAGGCCGAACCAGGGGCGGGTGTTGCTCGGTGTCACCGCCTGGCACCCAGGCGGTGTGAAATTCATCGCGGGGCAAGTCCGCTCCCACGTATCAGAGCGTTAGGCCCCGCGATTGGGCCTTACTTGTCGTCGCGGATCGAGAAGTTGGCCATGTGCTCCAGGCCCTTGATCAGCGCCGAGTGGTCCCAGTTGCCGCCGCCCAGCGCCACGCAGGTGCTGAACACTTGCTGGGCGTTGGAGGTGTTGGGCAGGTTGATGCCCAGTTCCTTGGCGCCTTGCAGGGCCAGGTTCAGGTCCTTCTGGTGCAGGTTGATGCGGAAGCCCGGGTCGAAGGTGCCCTTGATCATGCGCTCGGCGTGCACTTCGAGGATCTTCGACGAGGCAAAGCCGCCCATCAGTGCTTCGCGCACCTTGGCCGGGTCGGCGCCGTTCTTGGCGGCGAACAGCAGCGCTTCGCCGACGGCCTGGATGTTCAGGGCGACGATGATCTGGTTGGCCACCTTGGCGGTCTGGCCGTCGCCGTTGCCGCCGACGCGGGTGATGTTCTTGCCCATGGCTTCGAACAGCGGCAGGGTACGCTCGAAGGCCTTCGGGCAGCCGCCGACCATGATGCTCAGGGTCGCGGCCTTGGCGCCGACTTCGCCGCCGGACACCGGGGCGTCCAGGTAGGCGGCGCCGGTGGCCTTGATCTTCTCGGCGAAGGCCTTGGTGGCGGTGGGGGAGATCGAGCTCATGTCGATTACCACCTTGTTCGGGCCGACGCCTTCGACGACGCCGTTCTCACCGAACAGGACGCTCTCGACCTGCGGGGTATCCGGGACCATGACGATGATGAACTCGGCTTCCTGGGCAACCTCTTTCGGGTTGGCCAGGGCGACGGCGCCGGCGGCGATCAGGTCGGCCGGTGCCGCGTCGTGGTGGGTGGAAACGAAGATGCTGTGACCTGCCTTTTGCAGGTTCTGGGCCATGGGCTTGCCCATGATGCCGGTGCCGAGGAAACCGATTTTAGCCATGAGAGTTCTGCCTCTTTGTATTTGTATGAACAGGCGACCAGGCCCCTGTAGGAGCGGCCTTGTGTCGCGAAAGGGGCGCGTAGCGGCCCCACGATCTCAGTCACGCCGGAAGATTGCCGGGGGCTGCTGCGCAGCCCTTTCGCGACACAAGGCCGCTCCTACAACAGTTCCGCGTGGGTCTTAAATTGCGTTGTGGGTCTTGAGCCAGCCCAGGCCCGCCTCGGTGGTGGTCTTGGGCTTGTACTCCGCGCCCACCCAGCCCTGGTAGCCGATGCGGTCCAGGTGCTCGAACAGGAAGCGGTAGTTGATCTCGCCGGTGCCCGGCTCGTGGCGGCCCGGGTTGTCGGCCAGCTGCACGTGGTTGATCAGCTTCAGGTTGGTTTCCAGGGTGCGGGCCAGGTCACCTTCCATGATCTGCATGTGGTAGATGTCGTACTGCAGGAACAGGTTGTCGCTGCCCACCTCGGCCTGGATCTCCAGGGCCTGTTTCGTGGTGTTCAGGTAGAAGCCCGGGATGTCGCGGGTGTTGATCATTTCCATGACCAGGCGGAT
The DNA here is from genome assembly GCF_054060555.1 of Pseudomonas sp. TE6283. Lineage (NCBI taxonomy): Bacteria > Pseudomonadati > Pseudomonadota > Gammaproteobacteria > Pseudomonadales > Pseudomonadaceae > Pseudomonas > Pseudomonas sp. TE6283. Next base: position 101,939 of record NZ_JBSSDH010000006.1, on the reverse strand, counting down.
CCCGGCGGCCTTGAGCTTGTCGGCGGCGTAGCGCAGGTTGTCGACGAAGGTCTTGCGCACGGTGGCGCAGTCCAGGCCCTCGGGGCGAATGCCGGCCAGGGCGTTGACCTGGGTGTTGCCCAGCACCTTGGCGTACTCGATGGCCTTGTCGACGCCAGCGCGGAACTCCTCGACGCGGTCGGGGTGGCAGGTGATGCCGCGCTCACCCTTGGACCAGTCGCCGGCCGGCAGGTTGAACAGCACCTGGGTCAGGCCGTGGGCGTCGAGCTGCTGCTTGATCTCGGCGGCGCTGAAATCGTACGGGAAGAGGTATTCGACACCGCTGAAACCAGCGTCGGCGGCGGCCTTGAAGCGGGCCAGGAAGTCCTGTTCGGTGAACAGCATGGACAGGTTGGCGGCGAAGCGAGGCATAGGTCGTCTCCTTGCGTTGAAGACCCCCGCGCAAGGCGCGGGGGCGTCAGGCGATCAGTCCAGCAGCGAGATGGCGGTCGGCGCGTCGTTGCCGACCAGGGCAAGGTCTTCGAACTCGTTGACCGCGTTGATCTCGGTGCCCATGGAAATGTTGGTCACGCGCTCGAGAATCACTTCGACCACCACCGGCACACGGAACTCTTCGGCCATCTTCTGCGCCTTGAGCAGGGCAGGAGCGATGTCGGCCGGTTCGAACACGCGCAGGGCCTTGCAGCCCAGGCCTTCGACCACGGCGACGTGGTCGACACCGTAGGTGGCGGCGTCGGTGGCGTTGATGTTCTCGAAGGCCAGTTGTACACAGTAATCCATGTCGAAGCCACGCTGGGCCTGGCGGATCAGGCCGAGGTAGGCATTGTTCACCAGCACGTGGACGTACGGCAGGTTGAACTGCGCGCCCACCGCCAGCTCTTCGATCATGAACTGGAAGTCGTAGTCACCGGAGAGCGCGACGACCTTGCGCTTCGGATCGGCCTTGACCACGCCGAGGGCGGCCGGGATGGTCCAGCCCAGCGGGCCGGCCTGGCCGCAGTTGATCCAGTGGCGTGGCTTGTACACGTGCAGGAACTGCGCGCCGGCGATCTGCGACAGGCCAATGGTGCTGACGTAGCAGGTGTCCTTGCCGAACACCTGGTTCATCTCTTCGTACACGCGCTGCGGCTTGACCGGCACGTTGTCGAAGTGGGTCTTGCGCTGCAGGGTGGCCTTGCGCTGCTGGCAGTCTTCCAGCCAGGCCTTGCGGCACTTGAGCTTGCCGGCGGCTTTCCACTCGCGGGCTACTTCCAGGAACACGTCCAGTGCCTTGCCGGCATCGGAAACGATACCCAGGTCCGGGGTGAATACGCGGCCGATCTGGGTCGGCTCGATGTCCACATGCACGAACTTGCGGCCTTCGGTGTAGACGTCGACGGAGCCGGTGTGGCGGTTGGCCCAGCGGTTGCCGATGCCGAACACCAGGTCGGACTTGAGCAGGGTGGCGTTGCCGTAGCGGTGCGAGGTCTGCAGGCCGACCATGCCGACCATCAGTTCGTGGTCGTCCGGGATGGTGCCCCAGCCCATCAGGGTCGGGATTACCGGCACGCCGGTCAGTTCGGCGAACTCGACCAGCTTGTCGCTGGCGTCGGCGTTGATGATGCCGCCACCGGCCACCAGCAGTGGGCGCTCGGCGTCATTGAGCAGGGCCAGGGCTTTCTCGGCCTGTACGCGGCTGGCTTGTGGCTTGTGTACTGGCAGCGGCTCGTAGGCGTCGATGTCGAATTCGATCTCGGCCATCTGTACGTCGAACGGCAGGTCGATCAGCACTGGGCCCGGGCGGCCGGTGCGCATTTCATAGAAGGCTTTCTGGAAGGCGTAGGGCACCTGGCCTGGTTCCAGGACGGTGGTTGCCCACTTGGTCACCGGCTTGACGATGCTGGTGATGTCGACGGCCTGGAAGTCTTCCTTGTGCAGGCGTGCGCGCGGTGCCTGGCCGGTGATGCAGAGGATCGGGATGGAGTCGGCCGAGGCGCTGTACAGGCCGGTGACCATGTCGGTGCCGGCAGGGCCGGAGGTGCCGATGCACACACCGATGTTGCCCGGGTTGGCGCGGGTGTAGCCCTCGGCCATGTGCGAGGCACCTTCGACGTGGCGAGCGAGGACGTGATCGATGCCACCGACTTTCTTCAGGGCCGAGTACAGCGGGTTGATGGCAGCCCCCGGAATGCCGAACGCGGTATCTACACCTTCACGGCGCATGACCAGAACGGCTGCATCGATTGCTCTCATTTTGCTCATGGTTTGTGCCTCATCGATTTTGTAATTGTATACAACTTGCGTTGCGGCAGAGTGTATTCATGCTCGGCGCAAAAGGTCAATCCATTTTCGTCGGCGGCGTTGACTGAGTGGTCATTGGGCGATGAGGCGGCATTTCGTCGCACTTGGCGAGATTGAGCCAAATAATTGTATACAAAACGTGCCTTCGTTGTGTTCTATTCTGTCTACTGGTTTTCAACTGCCCTCAGGGCTTCTCACAACAAGAAGAGGACCTTTTCATGAACGCATTGACCCTCAAAGACGCTGTCGGCGTGGTGAACGCCGCGCTGGCCGCGGGCCGCAAGATCAACGCCGCGCCGCTGACCGTGGCGGTGCTGGATGCCGGCGGGCACCTGCTGGCGCTGCAGCGCGAGGATGGCGCCACCCTGCTGCGTCCGCAGGTGGCCATCGGCAAGGCCTGGGGCGCGGTGGCCCTGGGCAAGGGCTCGCGCCTGCTGGCGCTGGATTCGCAGCAGCGGCCGGCGTTCTATGCCGCGCTGAACGGGCTGGGCGAGCGGCCGGTGGTGCCGGTGCCGGGCGGGGTGCTGATCCGTGATCGTGACGGCAAGGTGCTGGGGGCCGTCGGGATCAGCGGCGATACCTCGGATATCGACGAGCAGTGCGCGATCAGTGCGATCGAAGAGGTGGGGCTGACGGCGGATGCGGGGGTTGCTGCGTAAGGCTCGGCATTTTGGGGCCGCTCTGCGGCCCCATTGGCCCTATCAGGCCGCCTCGGGCTCGCAGCCCTTCAACACCAGGCGGATGATCGTCTCCGCCGCCGCGTCATAGTCGCTGTCGGCCAGCTTGGCCTTGCCGGTCACCACGGCGATCTGCCAGTCGAAATCCGCGTAGGTCTGCGTCGCCGCCCAGATGCTGAACATCAGGTGGTGCGGGTCGACGTGGGCGATCTGACCGCGCTCGATCCAGCGCTGGATGCATTCGATGTTGTGGCGGGCCTGCTCGTTGAGCTGCTCGACCTGGCGCGGCGACAGGTGCGGCGCGCCATGCATGATCTCGCTGGCGAACACCTTGGAGGCGTGGGGCAGGTCGCGGGAGATGCGGATCTTCGAGCGGATGTAGGCGCTGAGCACCTCTTTCGGATCGCCGTCGGCGTTGAACGGCGTCGAGGCCTGCATGATCGGCGCGATGATGCTCTCGAGCACCTCGCGGTAGAGGTTTTCCTTCGACTTGAAGTAGTAGTACACGTTCGGCTTGGGCAGGCCGGCCTTGGCCGCGATGTCGCTGGTCTTGGTGGCGGCGAAGCCCTTGTCGGCGAATTCTTCACTGGCCGCGCGCAGGATCAGTTCCTTGTTGCGCTCGCGAATGGTGCTCATTGTCAGGGGTCTTCCTGTTGTCTGGCCCCCTGCAAATGGGGTCCGGCATGGTAGCACCCGCCCGGACGAGCGCTCAAGGCAGCGTCTTTGGGCTAGAATCCCGGCCATACGAACCTACTGGAAACATTTTGACATGGCAGGAAGCAGCTTACTGGTATTGATCGACGATATCGCCACGGTACTCGACGATGTCTCGTTAATGACCAAGGTCGCGGCGAAGAAGACCGCAGGGGTGCTGGGTGATGACCTGGCGCTCAACGCCCAGCAGGTCACCGGTGTGCGCGCCGAGCGCGAGATCCCGGTGGTGTGGGCGGTGGCCAAGGGCTCGCTGGTGAACAAGGCGATCCTGGTGCCGGCGGCGCTGCTGATCAGCGCGTTCATTCCCTGGGCGGTGATTCCGTTGCTGATGGTCGGCGGCGCCTACCTGTGCTTCGAGGGTTTCGAGAAGCTGGCGCACAAGTTCCTGCACAGCAAGGCCGAGGATGAGGCGCAGCACGAGGCGCGCAAGGCGGCTGTGGCGGACGAGCAGGTCGACCTTGTGGCTTTTGAGAAGAGCAAGATCAAGGGCGCGGTGCGCACCGATTTCATCCTCTCTGCCGAGATCATCGCCATTACCCTGGGCACCGTGGCCGATGCGCCGTTGAGCCAGCAGATCATCGTGCTGTCAGGGATCGCCATCGTCATGACCCTGGGGGTTTATGGCCTGGTGGCAGGCATCGTCAAGCTCGATGACCTGGGGCTGTGGATGACCAAGAAAGCTTCGGCGCTGAGCCAGGCGGTGGGCAACGGTATCCTGCGCGCCGCGCCGTACATGATGAAGAGCCTGTCGGTGATCGGCACCGCGGCGATGTTCCTGGTCGGCGGCGGCATCCTGGTGCACGGCATCGCGCCGCTGCATCACGCCATCGAGGCGTTCAGCGAAGGGCGGGGCGGGGCGTTGACCGGGGCGCTGCTCAATGGTGTGGCGGGGGTGATTGCGGGAGCTGTGGTGCTGGCGGTGGTGAGCGTCGTCGGCAAGCTGTGGCAGGCGCTACGCCCTGCGCATTGAGTAGCGCAGGGGCGTGGGAGTGGGCTTGCGCCGCGATAGCGATCGCGGGGCAAGCCCGCTCCCACGTCAGACAGAGCCTGAGCGCTGTGTGATCAGAAGTGCACTTTCACCAGGAAGCTCATGGTGTTCTGATCGGTGGTAAAGGCATCGCTGTCCTTGATGCCGTACTTGTTCTTCCAGTAGTCGTACTCGATACCCACGTACAACTGCTTCTCGCCCAGGTGCAGCGCCTTGCCCAGGTCGTACTTGACCTGCGGGTTGAAGTGCAGGTTGGCCTGGTAGGTGCCGCGACGGTTCTCGTCGTTGTCGACCACCCAATCCATGAAACCGTCAATCAGGATGTCGGACGAGCCCACGGGAATGGTGTAGGACCACACCGGGGTGATCTGCCAGACATTGTCGCCCGGACGGCTGCCGTCGGTGGTGCGCTGGTAGAAGTTCAGCTGGAAGTAGTCGAAGCCGGGGATGGCCAGGTCGAAGCCGGGGCCGATCAGGTAGGACTCGGTATCACCCTCGCCGAACTCGTAGGTCATGGCCAGCAGCACGTCCTTGACCGGGCCGAACTCGAGCTTCTGGTCGAAGATCTTGCCGAACGACAGGCGTGGGCTGAACTCGCCGTAGTAGGTGTTGGGGCCGTTGTTGGCGTCCTTCTTGCCCTGGTAGAAGATCTTGTCGAGGAAGAAGAAGTTGTCGCCGTACTTCCACGCATCGGCGTGCTCGAAGGTCACGGTCTGCTGGATCTCGGGGTTGACCTTGAAGTTCTTGCCCCACAGGTAGGTCAGGCTGTTGTTCTGCCATTGCAGCAGGTCGCCGGCTTGGCTGGCGCCGCAGGCCAGCAGACCACCGGCGAGGATCAGGCTATTGATGGTACGCATTGCGAGTGTCGCTCCCTTGATTGGATCTGTTGTCAGCGCTCGGGCGCTGTTCTTGTCTTTTGGGTCAGCTTTTTTCAATTGGCCACAGCTGTTTGGCAAGAGCTGCGCCAACTTTTCCACGTTGGGCACAACCATCCTGCTCGACGTCTTTCTGAACGGATGAAATGGGTATTTCACGCTGGCAACACGTTGGCCAACCGCCCGGAAACATTGACTGAGCGGTCAGCAAACGCGGGCGGGATCCTTCCCGCCCCGATCGAGGGGGCGCGCAGATTACTCACTTGCGCGCCGGGCCTCAAGTGCTCCGTCCTGGAGCACGGTGGTGCAAATTTGGGCGTTCGGTCAGTTTTTCAGAAGTGCACCTTCACCAGGGCACTGGCCACGCTCTGGTTGCTGTCCACGTTGCCGCGGCTGTCGATGCCGTACTTGTCCTTCCAGTAGCTGTATTCGAAGCCGACGTAGAGCTGCTTGGCGCCCAGGTTCAGGGCCTTGCCCAGGTCGTACTTGACCTGCGGGTTGAACTGCAGGTTGGCGTGGTAGGTGCCGCGACGGGTCTGGTCGTTATCGACCACCCAGTCGATGTAGCCGTCGATCAGGATGTCGGACTTGCCCACCGGGATGGTGTACGACCAGGCCGGGGTGATCTGCCAGACGTTGTCGCCGGGGCGGCTGCCTTCGGTGTTGCGCACGTAGAAATTCAAGGTGAAGTAGTTGAAGCCCGGCACGTTCAGGTCGAAACCGGGGCCGATCAGGTAGGCCTCGTTGTCGCCCTCGCCACGTTCGTAGGTCATGGCCAGCAGCACGTCCTTGATCGGACCGAAGGCCAGGTTGCGCTCGAAGATCTTGCCGAACGACAGGCGCGGGCTGAACTCGCCGTAGTAGGTGGTCACGCCTTTGCCGGGGTCGGCCTTGCCGTTGTAGAAGATCTTGTCGACGAACAGGAAGGTGTCGCCGTACTTCCATTTGTTGGCATGTTCGAAGGTGATGGTCTGCTGGATGTCGGGGTTGACCTTGAAGTCCTTGCCGTACAGGTAGGACAGGCTTTCGCCGTGCCATTGCAGCCATTCGCCGGCGTGGGCGGGGAGGGTGGCCAGCAGGCTGCTGCCCAGCAGGACGGACGTGGTGATGCGCTTCATGTTGTGATTCCCGGACTTATTGTTTTTGTAAGGGCTTTTTCGGCGCGCAAGCGCCCCGGGCGGCCCATTCCGGCGGGCCGACGGTCCAGCGTTACCGCGTGGTTGGAACGGGGCGGCCGCTACGGCACCGCCCCAGGTCACTCAATGCTGGTGACAGGCATCGTTGTGCGCGGCGCGGTCGGCGCCGCCGAGGATGTTGAACAGCAGGTTCAGCACCAGGGCGCTGAGGGTGGCCATGGCGATGCCACTGTGGGTGATGGGCTCCATCCACTGCGGCATCTGCGCGAAGAACTCCGGCCGCACCACCGGGATCAGGCCGAAACCGACGCTGACCGCGACCAGCAGCTGGTTGCGTCGGTCGGCGATGTCCGCTTCCTGGAGGATCTTGATCCCGGTGGCGGTGACCATGCCGAACATGGCGATGGACGCGCCCCCCAGTACCGCGGGCGGAATCGAAGCGATCAGGAAGGCCGCCTTGGGCAGCAGGCTGAGCAGGATCAGCAGGGCGCCGGCCATCACCGTGACGTAGCGGCAACGAACCCCGGTCATCTGCACCAGGCCGATGTTCTGGGCGAACGAAGAGTGGGTGAAGGTGTTGAAGAAACCGGCGATGAACGACGCGCCGGCATCGCACAGCAGGCCGCGTCGCAGCATGCCCGGCGTGACTTCACGGTCGGTCACCTTGCCCAGGGCGAGGAACATGCCCGTGGACTCGACGAAGATGATCACCACCACCAGGCACATCGACAGGATCGGCGCCAGGCTGAAGGTCGGCATGCCGAAGTGCAGGGGGGTGACCACCTGCAGCCACGGTGCCTCGCTCAGGCCCGACAGGTCGACCATGCCGATGGAGCCGGCGAGCACATAGCCCAGGCCCATGCCCACCAGTACCGACACATTGACCCAGAAGCCGCGCATGAAGCGGTTGATCAGCAGGATCACCGCCAGTACCAGCCCGGCGACCATCAGGTAGATCGGCGCGCCGAAGGCTTGCGCCTCATGGCCGCCGCCGGCCCAGTTGACCGCCACCGGGAACAGCGACAGGCCGATCGAGGTGATGACCGTGCCGGTCACCAGCGGCGGGAAGAAGCGCACGACCTTGGACATGAACGGCGCGATCAGCATGCCGAAGAACCCGGCGGCGATGGTCGCGCCGAAGATTCCCTGCAGGCCGACGCCGGGCATGCCGGCCATGGCCACCATGCTGCCGACGGCGGCGAAGCTGGCGCCCATCATGACCGGCATGCGGATGCCCACGGGGCCGATACCGAAGGATTGGATGATGGTGGCAACGCCGGCGACCAGCAGGTCGGCGTTGATCAGGAAGGCGACTTCTTCGCGGGACAGGCCCGCCGCCTGGCCGATGATCAGCGGCACCGCGATGGCGCCCCCGTACATCAGCAGAACGTGTTGCAGACCCACCAGGATCAGCTGGAACAAGGGCAGGGGCTGTCGTGGTGGCGCAACAGGGATGTACGCCTTGGGTGACTCGGACATGCAGCACCTCGAGTTTTGTTTTTATTCTCGGATCCAAGCGGGCGGCTTCACGTGGCAGGCTCCGGTGAAGGAGGCTGGGGACCCGCGTGAAGCCGAACGCTCGATGCTTGCTTGTTACGTAGAGCTTGGAAGCGAGGCCGGGAGTACCGGCCTCATCGCGGGGCAAGCCCGCTCCCACGCAATCGTGGGGTGTCTCAGTTGACCTGCGCGCCTTTGGCGATCCAGTCGCCGACCAGCTTGCGCTCCTCGACGGTCATCTGGGTGATGTTGCCCAGCGGCATGATCTGGCTGGCGACGGCCTGCGCCTGGATGCGCGCGGCCTGGGCCTGGATCTGCTGCGGGGTGTCGAACATCACGCCGGCAGGGGCGGCGCTGAACAGCGGGCTGGTCGGCTTGGCCGAGTGGCACACGGTGCAGCGTTCCTGAATGACGGTGTGGATCTTGTCGAAGCTGCCGGTGGCCGCCTGGGCCGTAGCCTGGGCAGGTTCCGCAGCGGGTGCCTGGGCAGGCTTGGCGGCCTCCTCTGCGCGCAGTTCGGCGGCGGTCTTGCCACCGACGGCAGTGGCCGGCAGCGGCTGGTACTCGACCTTGGCGGCGGCCTGCTCGGGTGCGGTTGGCAGCGGCTTGGGACCGGTCACATAGGCCAGGCAGATCATCGCCAGGGCACCGACGGGCAGGGTCCAGGCGTACTTGTTGCTGTCGTGGCGGGTGTTGAAGTAGTGACGGATCAATACCGCGGCCACCGCGATCCCGGCCAGGATCAACCAGTTGTACTGGCTGCCGTAGGTGCTCGGGAAGTGGTTGCTGATCATGATGAACAGCACCGGCAGGGTGAAGTAGTTGTTGTGGCGCGAGCGCAGCAGGCCCTTGGCCGGCAGCACCGGGTCGGGGGTCTGGTTGTTCTCGATCGCCGCCACCAGCTGGCGCTGGGCCGGCATGATGATGCGGAACACGTTGCCGACCATGATGGTGCCGATGATCGCGCCGGTGTGCAGGTAGGCGCCACGGCCGCTGAACACCAGGCTGAAGCCCCAGCAGGCGGCGATGATCAGCACGAACAGCACGGCGCCCAGCAGGGCCGGCTGCTTGCCCAGGGGCGAATCGCACAGGAAGTCGTAGATGAACCAGCCGGCAACCAGCGAACCGATCCCGATGGCCACCCCTTCGGCGCCGCTCAGGGTGCTGCCGGGCGCCAGCAGGTAGAGGCTCGGGTTCCAATAGAACACCACGCACAGCAAGGCGATCCCGGACATCCAGGTGAAGTAGGCTTCCCATTTGAACCAGTGCAGGTTCTCGGGCATTTTCGGCGGCGCGAGCTTGTATTTCTCCAGGTGATAGATACCACCGCCGTGGATGGCCCAGAGGTCACCCGACAACCCATCGCGCGGGTTGCTTCGGTTCAGGTGGTTCTCCAGCCAGACAAAGTAGAACGATGCACCGATCCAGGCCACGCCGGTGATCATGTGAACCCAGCGAATGCTCAGGTTCAGCCATTCGTGAAGGTGTGCTTCCACAGTATGTACCTCTCGCCAGTCACCATCTCGATGACCGACCCTTTCTTATTGGTGGGGATTGAGGATCAACATCTGTTCCTCGGGGAAGTAATGCTCATCGCAGTTGTTGCCAGAACCACTGCGATCAACCACCAGGAAGTCATCCCGCTTTTCGATCGTCAGCACCGGGTGGTGCCAGACGCCGCGATGGTAATTAACGCCCTGCCTGCCATTGCTGCGGAAGGCTCGGACCAAGCCTGATACAGGTGCATCGCCAACTGGCGCGACCACGATCAGAAAGGGGTTGCCGAGCAGCGGGATGAAAGCCTGGCTGCCCAGCGGATGGCGTTCCAGCATGCGTACGGTCAGCGGCATCTCCAGCGCGTCGGCGCGGAAGATGCTGATGATCGCCTTGTCCTCGGGCTCGGCGGTCTCGACCGTGGCGAGCTTGTGGAAGCGCATGGTCGAGCCGTTGTTGATCATGAAGTGGTCGCTGCCGTCGGTTTCGATCACGTCACCGAAGGGGGCGAAGGCTTCTTTGGTCAGGGGCTCGATCATCAGGGTGCGCATGCGGGTCTCTCTTGTATGTTCGTTGTTCTGGATTCTGGTGGACCGGCCTGCCGGGCCCTGGGTGCGGACGCGTCACGCACTCGGGCGAGGCGGGCACGCAGTCCTCAAAGCTGCAGCAGGCGGAACAGGGCGATCAGGTTGATCTGTGCCAGGGCTTCCTTGAATTCGGCATCCTGGTCGTTGTGGATGCGTTTTTCGAAAGAGGCGAGGATCTGGTGCCGGTTGCTGCCCTTGACCGCCATGATGAACGGGAACTGGAACTTGGCCTTGTAGGCGTCGTTCAGTTCGGTGAAGCGGGCGAACTCCTCGGCGGTGCACTGGTGGATGCCGGCGCCGGCCTGTTCGTTGGTGCTCGACTCGGTCAGCGCGCCCTGGATGGCCGCCTTGCCGGCCAGGTCCGGGTGAGCGTTGATCAGTGCCAGTTGCTCGGCATGGCTGGCGCTGAGCAGGATGTCGCTCATGCGCTGATGCAGCGCCTCGATCTCGTCCAGCTCGGCCAGCTGGCCCAGGTCGTAGGCTTTCTCGGCGACCCACGGCGAGTGCTCGTAGATGTCGGCGAAGGCGGCGACGAAGGCGGCGCGCTCGAGGGTGGAAGGCTTGAGGGTCTTGAAGGCGGTCATCAGGCGTTCTCTTTCTTGTACGGGTGGGTGGCGTGCCAGTGGCGGGCGATGTCCGCGCGACGGGCGAACCAGACCTGTTCGTGGCTCTTGGCGTAGTCGACGAAGCGCTTGAGCGCGGCCAGGCGCGCCGGGCGGCCGACCAGGCGGCAGTGCAGGCCGATCGAGAGCATCTTCGGTGCCTCGGCGCCCTCGGCGTAGAGCACGTCGAAGGCGTCCTTCAGGTACTGGAAGAACTGCTCGCCGCAGTTGAAGCCCTGGACCTGGGTGAAGCGCATGTCGTTGGTGTCCAGGGTGTAGGGGATCACCAGGTGCGGCTTGTCGGTCGGGTTGTTCGGTTCCCAGTAGGGCAGGTCGTCGTCGTAGGTGTCGCTGTCGTAGAGGAAGCCGCCTTCCTCCATCACCAGGCGCCGGGTGTTCGGGCCGGTGCGGCCGGTGTACCAGCCCACGGGGCGCTCGCCGGTGATCTCGGTGAGGATGCGGATGGCCTCGAGCATGTGCTCGCGCTCTTGCGCTTCATCCATGTACTGGTAGTCGATCCAGCGGTAGCCGTGGCTGCAGATCTCGTGGCCGGCCTCGGCCATGGCGCGGATCACATCGGGGTGGCGCTGGGCGGCCATGGCCACGGCGAAGATGGTCAGCGGCACGCCGCTGTCCTTGAACAGCTTGAGCAGGCGCCAGACGCCGGCGCGGCTGCCGTATTCGTACAGCGACTCCATGCTCATGTTGCGCACGCCCTGCAGCGGCTGGGCGGCGACCATTTCGGAAAGGAACGCTTCGGACTCCTTGTCGCCGTGCAGGATGTTGCGCTCGCCACCCTCTTCGTAGTTGAGCACGAAGGACAGTGCAATGCGGGCATTCCCCGGCCATTGCGGATGAGGTGGGTTGTTGCCGTAACCGATCAGGTCGCGTGGGTAGTCAGCGCTCACTGCAGTCTTCCTTCTTGTTCGTTAATGCGGTGGGTGGGGCGGGCCGCGTCGGGATGTCGCACCACCGGATGGGCTGATTGTATACAACTTCTGAAATCTTTTGTAAGCCTGTTTTTCCGCATTTCTTCCCATTTGTCCCGTGAGAATGGCTTGCAAGAAACCTGCCCGATTGGTCAGTAAATGGTGAGAGCGGCAGCATGGCGCTTGTCTTCGCGACTGGTGGCTTGTTTTGTAGAGGTTGCGCAGGAGGGGATAAAAAATTGTGTACAATTTAACGGAAAACTGTCTTAATGTCGTCATTCCCGCACGCCGTAGGCCCCGTGCCCGGTGATTGCCGTGTATTTTTTGCCCACGCATACGACAAGAGGCGACAAGCAAATGGGACGTTTGACCACACACGTACTGGACGCCGCACATGGCTGCCCGGGCAGCTCGATCAAGGTCGAGCTGTACCGCGTCGAAGGCCAGCAGCTGGAGCTGGTGAACACCGCCCTGACCAACAGCGATGGCCGTGTCGACGCGCCGCTGCTGCAGGGCGACGACTACCGCACCGGCGTCTATCAACTGCAGTTCAGCGCCGGTGACTACTACCGCGTCAAGGGCGTGAAGCTGCCGGACACCGCGTTCCTCGACGTGGTCGTGCTGCGCTTTGGTATCGACGAGCAGCAGGAGCACTACCACGTGCCGCTGCTGATCTCGCCGTACAGCTATTCGACCTATCGTGGAAGCTAGTTGGTCGCTAGAAGAATCTTCGTAGGTCCTTGGCCCGCTCTCACACTGGCGGGCTTTTTTTCGTCTGCCGAATAAGCTTTTTCAGGAGGGGTTGAGCGTGCCACTGACATTTTTGTCAGTGGCCTGTCTGTCGGTCTTTTGAGATCATCGGGTTTCAAGTCGCATTGGAGTGTCCCGCCTGATGAGCACTACATATGCATATGCACCCTATGGCTACCGTCGGCTCGGTCAACTTTCGCTCGGGTTCACTGGCGAGTGGGTGGAAAAGGCAACAGGTCATTACCTTTTGGGTAATGGTTACAGAGCGTACAATCCGACTTTAATGAATTTCAATAGCCCGGACAGTTTGAGTCCGTTCGCCATAGGTGGTTTGAACGCATACAGCTACTGTGAAAGGGATCCGGTGAACAACCAAGACCCGAGCGGCCATGTTAGATCATCTGTGATGTTGTTGAATAAGGTTGCGCCGCGTGTATTGCTTGGGTTTCATGCGACAGATGGATTTAATGTACAAGGGCTGTTGCAAGGTGTTGCCCGAGGCCATTCAAGGCCAGGTAGGCAAGCTCAAGGGGAGGCTCTCTATCTCGGCCCAAATTCTGCATATGTGGAACGCTACCGTAAAGCCGCTATAGAGGGTGTTACCTTAGTGGCACTTCTTCAAGAAGGTGTCAGTTTGGTACCAGGCATAGGCTACAAGAAGGATGCGTTTGATGTGACCGCGATCCTGCCAGCGGCTTATGATGTCATTGAAATTGTAAAAGAGGTTCCGCCTGACACAAAGCCAGCCAACCTTTCGCGGACGGGCATTTTCGCGAGGAAAAAAACTACATCATCAAGATCAACAAGTAAGGGCGCCGAAGCGCCCTCTGTTAAGGCCGTGAAGATCAGAGGAACACAAACTTCGCAATGAAGATGGCACACAGCACCCACAGGCTGGCCGAAATCTCCTTGAACTTGCCGGTCCCTGCTTTTAGCGCCACGTAGCTGATGAAGCCCAGGGCGATGCCGTCCGCCACCGAGAAGGTCAGCGGCATCATGATCACCGTGACGATCGCCGGAATGCTGTCGGTGGCTTCGTCCCACTCGATATGCGCCATGCTGCCCATCATCAGCATCGCCACGTAGATCAACGCGCCGGCGGTGGCATAGGCCGGAATCATCCCGGCCAGCGGGGCGAAGAACATCGCGGCAGCGAACAGCACGCCGACCACCACGGCCGTCAGGCCGGTACGCCCACCCGCCGCCACGCCCGCGGCACTTTCCACGTAGCTGGTCACCGGCGGCACGCCGACCACCGCGCCGAACACGCTGGAGGTGCTGTCGGCCTTGAGCGCCCGTGACAGGTTCTCGATGCGCCCGTCCGGCGCCACCAGGTTGGCGCGCTGGGCCACGCCCATCAGCGTGCCGGCGGTGTCGAACATGTGCACGAACAGGAACGCCAGCACCACGCTGATCATGCTGACGTTGAACACCCCGGCCACGTCCATGGCCATCCAGGTCGGCGCCAGGCTCGGCGGCATCGACATCACCCCGCCGAACTTGACCAAGCCCAGGCCCCAGCCGGCCAGGGTGACGCCGATGATGCTGATCAGGATCGCGCCGAACACCCGCTTGTAGCTGAGGATGGCGATCAACAGGAAGCACACGGCCGCCAGCAGCGGGCCGGGCTCATGCAGCGAGCCCAGCTTGACCAGGGTGGCCGGGCTGTCGACGATGATGCCGGCGGTCTTCAGGCCGATCAGCCCGAGGAACAATCCGACGCCGGCCCCCATGGCATGGCGCAGGCTTACCGGGATGCTGTTGAGCAGCCACTCGCGCACCCGCGAAACCGTCAGGAACATGAACAGCACGCCCGAGACGAATACCGCCCCCAGCGCCGTTTCCCAGTTGTAGCCCATGGTGCCGACCACGGTGTAGGTGAAGAAGGCGTTGAGCCCCATGCCCGGCGCCAGGCCCACAGGCCAGTTGGCGTACAGGCCCATCAGCAGGCAGCCCAGGGCGGCGGCGATGCAGGTGGCGACGAACGCCGCGCCGTGGTCGATACCGGCGTCGGCCATGATGTTGGGGTTGACGAAGATGATGTAGGCCATGGTGATGAAGGTGGTCACCCCGGCGATCAGTTCGGTCCTGACGGTCGTGCCGTGTCGCTTGAGTTTGAAAATCCGCTCCAGCCAGCCCGATTCGAGCGGTGGGGCGAGATCCAGCGTAGGTGCTTCGGATTTGCGGCTTTCCACAGCGAGTACTCCTCAAGTCTTTCTTGTTGTTCGAAGCCTGGTCCTGAGCCGATGCACTTGGGGGCTTCGCGAGGGAGGGTGTGGCAGACGTCCGACCATTTTGTTGACTTATGGGTCAGGAAGTTGCTCGCAGGATTATGCTTTTGTGTACAAATAAAGCAAATAATGTTTTATCTTTTGTGCGTACAAACGGTCGTACAACGGCTATATAGGTAAAAGGCCACCTGCAGAAACGGGTCAGCCTGTGTACAATGGCGCCATACCTTGGCCCATTATCTTCTTTCCGGACTTGCCATCCCCCCGTCGACGGGCATTACAGTCACGGTCCGACTGGCAGATCCCTTGTGCTCGAGCGCCCATGAACGAACAGCTGCAACCTCTGAAAAAACCTGCGCGTACCGGCAAGGCCGGCCGCAGCGGTACCCAGGACGACATCGTCTACGCGCACATCTTCGAGGCGATCCTCGAGCAGCGCCTGGCCCCGGGCACCAAGTTGAGCGAGGAAGCACTGGGCGAAATCTTCGGCGTCAGCCGCACCATCATCCGCCGCGCCCTGTCGCGCCTGGCCCATGAAAGCGTGGTGCTGCTGCGGCCGAACCGCGGCGCGGTGGTGGCCAGCCCGACGGTGGAAGAGGCGCGCCAGGTGTTCTTCTCTCGGCGCATGGTCGAGCGCGCCATCACCGAACTGGCCGTGCAGCACGCCACCGCCGAGCAGCTCAACGAACTGCGCCAGATGGTCCGCGAGGAGCGCGACAGCTTCTCCCGCGGCGACCGCGGCGCCGGTATCCGCCTGTCCGGCGAGTTCCACCTCAAGCTGGCCGAGGCCGCAGGCAATGCGCCGCTGGTGAGCTTCCAGCGCAGCCTGGTGTCGCAGACCTCGCTGATCATCGCCCAGTACGAAAGCGGCAACCGCTCGCACTGTTCGTACGACGAGCACATGCAACTGATCGACGCCATCGAGGCCCGTGACGCCGAACAGGCGGTGAGCCTGATGATGCACCACATGGATCATATCGACAGCAAGCTCAACCTCGACGAGGAGAGCGCCTCGGACGATCTGCACGCGGTGTTCTCGCACCTGCTGAAAAAGCCCAAGGCCACCGCCAAGGGTTGATCGTTTGCCTGCATGAACCAGGGGCCGCTTTGCGGCCCCTGGTCGTTTCTGGCCACCGGCCAAAGGTCTGCTAGATTTCTCTTCAGCAAACCTTCATCAGGCAGTTGGGCTTGCGCAGTCGTTGCGTCCAATTACTTGAGGAATGCTCCATGAGTTCGTCCCTGGGTGTGCGCATGGGTGCCGAGCTGGTCGGCACGTTCTGGTTGGTACTTGGCGGGTGTGGCAGCGCGGTGCTGGCTGCAAGCTCTCCGGTCGGCATCGGTGTCCTCGGTGTCGCCTTCGCCTTCGGCCTGACTGTCCTGACCATGGCCTTCGCCATCGGTCATATCTCCGGTTGTCACCTCAACCCCGCCGTCTCCTTCGGCCTGGTGGTGGGCGGGCGCTTCCCGGCCAAGGAATTACTGCCCTATGTGATCGCCCAGGTGATCGGCGCGATCCTCGCCGCGGCGGTGATCTACTTCATCGCCAGCGGCAAGGCCGGTTTCGAGCTGGCCAATGGGTTGGCTTCAAACGGCTACGGCGAGCACTCGCCCGGCGGGTACACCTTGGCGGCAGGCTTTGCCAGTGAGGTGGTGATGACCGCGATGTTCCTGGTGATCATCATGGGCGCCACCGATGCCCGGGCGCCGGCGGGGTTCGCGCCGATCGCCATCGGCCTGGCGCTGACCCTGATCCACCTGATCTCGATCCCGGTAACCAACACCTCGGTGAACCCGGCGCGCAGCACGGGGCCGGCGTTGTTCGTCGGTGGCTGGGCCGTCCAGCAGCTGTGGCTGTTCTGGGTGGCACCGCTGATCGGCGCGGCGATCGGCGGTGCGCTCTATCGAGGCCTGGCGAAAAAGCCTTAGCGCTGGTGCACGCAACGCCCGGCGGCGTAGGTCTCGCGTACGGTGCGGTCGTCGCCCAGGGTGGTGAGCACGAACAAGGTCTCCTCGATGTTCTTCGACTGCTGCAGACGGTAGTCCAGCAGCGGCGTGGCCTTGTAGTCGAGCACCACGAAGTCGGCGTCATTGCCCGGGTGCAGGCTGCCGATGCGGTCGTCCAGGCGCAGGGCGCGGGCGCCGCCGAGGGTGGCCAGGTACAGCGACTTGTACGGGTGCAGGCGCGCGCCTTGCAACTGCATCACCTTGTATGCCTCGTTCAAGGTATTGAGCAGCGAGAAACTGGTGCCGGCGCCGACGTCGGTGCCCAAGCCCACGTTGACCTTGAAACGCTCGGCCTGGGGCAGGTTGAACAGGCCGCTGCCCAGGAACAGGTTGGAGGTCGGGCAGAAGGCGATGGCCGAGCCGGTCTCGGCCAGGCGCTGGCATTCGTCGTCGCACAGGTGGACGCCGTGGGCGAACACCGAGCGCTCGCCGAGCAGCTCGAAGTGGTCATAGACGTCCAGGTAGCCTTTCTGCTCGGGGAACAGCGACTTGACCCAGTCGATCTCCTTGAGGTTCTCCGACAGGTGGGTGTGCATGTACACGCCCGGGTGCTCCTTGAGCAACTGGCCGGCCACGCTCAGCTGCTCCGGCGTGCTGGTCGGCGCGAAGCGTGGGGTGACCGCGTAGTGCAGGCGGCCCTTGCCGTGCCAGCGTTCGATCAACGCCTTGCTGTCGCGGTAGCTGGATTCGGCGGTGTCGGTCAGGTAGTCGGGGGCGTTGCGGTCCATCATCACCTTGCCGGCGATCATGCGCAGGTCAAGGCGCTCGGCCTCCTCGAACAGGGCATTGACCGACTCCGGATGCACGCTGCCGAACACCAGGGCGGTGGTGGTGCCGTTGCGCAGCAGTTCCTTGAGGAAGATCTTCGCCACCTGGTCGGCGTGGGCCTTGTCGGCGAACTGCTTCTCGCAGGGGAAGGTGTAGGTGTTCAGCCAGTCCAGCAGTTGCTCGCCGTAGGAGCCGATCATGCCGGTCTGCGGGAAGTGGATGTGGGTGTCGATGAAGCCCGGGGTGATCAGGGCGTCCTGGTAGTGCTGCACCGGAATATCGGCGTCGAGGGTCGGCAGCAGCTCGCTGGCGTGGCCCAGGGCGCTGATGCGGCCGTTGTCGACCACCAGCAGGCCGTCTTCATAGTATTCGCAGGACGCCTCCAGGCCGACCTCGGCGGGGTCGGCGATGCTGTGCAGGATGGCGGCTCGGTAGGCTTTGCGGGTTGCGCTCATGGGGCTCTCGTCAAAGGGTCTGGCTGCGTCGCGAGGACGGCAGCAACTGGGCGATGGGGCCTGAGTTGGCGGCAGCGTCGTGCTGGCCGAAACAGGCGTTGTAGGTGGCAATGATCTCGGCGGCTATGGACACGGCGATCTCGATCGGCAGCTTGCCCTTGACCTCGGCCAGGCCCATCGGGCAGCGCATTCGCGCCATCAGGGCGTCGTCGAAACCGCGCTCGCGCAGGCGGTGCTCGAACTTGACGCGCTTGGTCTTCGAGCCGATCAGGCCGAACCAGGTGAAATCGTTGCGCTTGAGGATCGCGGCGGTCAGTTCCAGGTCCAGCTGGTGATTGTGGGTCATGACGATGCAGTAGCTGCCGGCGGGCAGGTCGGCGACTTCGTCGACCGGCTCTTCGCTGACGATCCGGCTCACCCCGTTGGGGATGACGTCGGGGAACTCCTGCTCGCGCGAGTCGATCCAGCGCACACGGCAGGGCAGCGCGGCGAGCAAGGGTACCAGAGCGCGACCGACATGGCCCGCGCCGAACACGGCGATCTCGGCCTGCACACCGGTCATCGGCTCGAACAGCAGCACGGTGGCGCCGCCGCAGCACTGGCCGAGGCTCGCGCCAAGGCTGAAGCGCTCCAGATGCGGGGTGCTGCGATGTTCCTCGAGCATCTGCCGGGCGATGTGCAGGGCCTTGAATTCCAGGTGGCCGCCGCCGATGGTGTCGTACAACGCGCTGGCACTGACCACCATTTTCGAGCCGGCGTTGCGCGGCGTGGAGCCGCGTTCCTCGATGATGGTCACCAGGACGCAGGGTTCGCCGCGGGCTTGATGGTCGGCGAGGGCGTTGATCCATTGGTGCATGTCTTCAGTCCTCCTCGGTCCCCTGTGGGCGCAACGCAAGGTCGCGCCTACAGGGAGCGCGGCGTCAGTGCGTCATGGGTTCCAGTTGCTGTTCGGCAGGCTGAGCCGCGGCCACCGCCTTGCGCATCTGCTCGCAGCCCCACAACACCCGCTCCGGCGTCGACGGTGCGTCGATCTCGGGCTGTACACGGTAGTCGGCGATGCTCGCCACTGCGTCCTTGATCGCGCACCAGGCGGCGATGCCGAGCATGAACGGCGGCTCGCCCACGGCCTTGGAATGGAACACCGTGTCCTCGGGGTTCTTGCGGTTCTCCACCAGCTTGACGCGCATGTCGATCGGCATGTCGGCCACCGCCGGGATCTTGTAGCTGGCCGGGCCGTTGGTCATCAGCTTGCCCTTGGCGTTCCACACCAGCTCCTCGGTGGTCAGCCAGCCCATGCCCTGGACGAAGCCGCCTTCGACCTGGCCGATATCGATGGCCGGGTTCAGCGAGTCACCGACGTCGTGCAGGATGTCGGCGCGCAGCATCTTGTACTCGCCGGTCAGGGTGTCGACGATTACCTCCACGCACGCCGCGCCGAAGGCGTAGTAGTAAAATGGCCGGCCGCGGGCCTGGGCGCGGTCGTAGAAGATCTTCGGCGTGCGGTAGAAACCGGTGGTCGACAGCGACACCTGGGCGAAGTAGGCCTGCTGCACCAGTTGCTCGAAGCTGACGATCTGGTCGCGCACGCGTACATGGCCGTTGCGGAACTCGACATCTTCCTCGGTGACGCTGTAGTGCCGGGCGGCGAACTCGGTCAGGCGCTTCTTGAGGATTTCGGCGGCGTTCTGCGCCGCCTTGCCGTTCAGGTCCGCGCCGCTGGAAGCCGCCGTCGGCGAGGTGTTGGGTACCTTGTCGGTGTTGGTGGCAGTGATCTGGATACGGTTGAAGTCGACCTGGAACACCTGGGCCACCACCTGGGCAACCTTGGTGTTCAGGCCCTGGCCCATCTCGGTGCCGCCGTGGTTGAGGTGGATGCTGCCGTCGGTGTAGATGTGGATCAAGGCACCGGCCTGGTTGAGGAAGGTGGCGGTGAACGAGATGCCGAACTTCACCGGGGTCAGCGCCAGGCCCTTTTTCAGTACCGGGCTGTTGGCATTGAAGCGACGGATCGATTCGCGGCGCTCGTGGTAGTCGCTGCTCGCCTCGATCTCGGCGGTCATCTCCTCGAGCATGTTGTGCTCGACGGTCTGGTAGTAGTGGGTGACGTTGCGCTCGGTCTTGCCGTAGTAGTTGGCCTTGCGCACCGCCAGCGGGTCCAGCGCCAGGTGGCGGGCGATATGGTCCATCACCTGCTCGATGGCGACCATCCCTTGCGGGCCGCCGAAGCCGCGGTAGGCGGTATTGGAGGCGGTGTTGGTCTTGCAGCGGTGGCCGTGCACCGTGGCGTCGCCCAGGTAGTAGGCGTTGTCGGAGTGGAACATGGCGCGGTCGACGATCGAGCCGGAAAGATCCGGCGAGTAGCCGCAGTTGCCGGCCAGGTCGAAGTTGATGCCGTGCAGGCGGCCGCTGTCGTCGAAGCCGACGTCGTACTCGACGTAGAACGGATGGCGCTTGCCGGTCATCATCATGTCTTCGACACGGGGCAGGCGCATCTTGGTCGGCTGGCCGGTCAGGCGCGCGATCACCGCGCACAGGCAGGCGGGGCTGGCGGCCTGGGTTTCCTTGCCGCCGAAGCCGCCGCCCATGCGGCGCATGTCGACGACGATCTTGTGCATCGGCACGTCGAGCACCTCGGCGACCAGCTTCTGCACCTCGGTGGGGTTCTGCGTGGAGCAGTACACGATCATGCCGCCGTCCTCGCTGGGCATCACCGAGCTGATCTGGGTTTCCAGGTAGAAGTGCTCCTGGCCGCCGATGTGCAGGCTGCCCTGGATGCGGTGCGGGGCGCTGGCCAGGGCCGCGTCCGAATCGCCGCGCTTGTGGGTGTGGCTGTCGAGCACGAAGTGTTTCTTGCGCAGCGCCTCGACTACATCGAGCACCGGTTCCAGGTCTTCGTATTCGACGATCGCCGCCATCGCCGCGCGGCGGGCGGTGTCCAGGTCGCGGGCGGCCACGGCGAGCACCGGCTGGCCGAAGAACTCGACCTTGTCGATGGCCAGCAGCGGGTCGCCGGCCACCACCGGGCCGATGTCCTTGAGCCCCGGAATGTCCTCGTGGGTGATGGCGATGCGCACGCCTTCGAACTGGTAGCAGGGCGTGGTGTCGATGCGCAGGATGCGCGCATGGGCGCGATCCGCGGTGCGCGCATAGACGTGCAGCTGGTTGGGGAATTCCAGGCGGTCGTCGATGTACACCGCCTCGCCCGCCACATGCTTGTCGGCGCTGTCGTGCTTGAGGCTGCGGCCGACCCCGGTGGTCAGGTCCTGGCTGAACAGTGCGGCCATCTCGGCCTGGCTCTTGACGGCGTGATGGTTAGACATAGGCGGTCACCCGGGTTTCGATGTGCGGCGTTTGCAGTTCGATGAAGTACTTGCGCAGCAGGTTCTGCGCGGTCAGCAGGCGGTACTCGCGGCTGGCGCGGAAGTCGCTGAGCGGGGTGAAGTCCTCGGCCAGGGCCTGGCAGGCACGCTCGATGCTGGCCTGGTTCCATGGCTTGCCGCGCAGCGCGGCCTCGCAGGCGCGGGCGCGTTTGGGGATCGCCGCCATGCCGCCGAAGGCGATGCGCACGCCGCTGACCACGCCGTTCTCGATGCTCAGGTTGAACGCCGCGCACACGGCGGAGATATCGTCGTCCAGGCGCTTGGACACTTTATAGGCGCGGAACGCCCAGTCATTGCTGGCGCGCGGCACGATGATCTTCTCGATGAACTCGCTGTCCTGGCGCGCGGTGATGCGGTAGTCGATGAAGTAGTCTTCCAGGGCCAGGGTGCGCTGGCGCTCGCCCTGGCGCAGGACGATCTGCGCGTCCAGGGCGATCAGCAGGGGCGGCGAGTCGCCGATCGGCGAGGCGTTGCCGATGTTGCCGCCCAGGGTGCCCTGGTTGCGGATCTGCAGCGAGGCGAAGCGGTGCAGCAGGTCGCCGAAGTCGGGGTATTCCTGGTTGAGCGCGGTGTAGCAGTCGGTCAGCGGGGTGGCGGCGCCGATCTCCAGGTGGGTGGCGGTCTTGTCGATGCGCTTGAGCTCGGCGACATGGCCGACGTAGATCATCACCGGCAGGGTGCGGTGGAACTGGGTGACCTCCAGCGCCAGGTCGGTGCCGCCGGCCAGCAGGCGCGCCTCGGGGTGCGAACTATAGAGGTCGGCCAGGTCGGCCACGGTCAGCGGCACCAGGCAGCGCTTGTCGCCGCTGTTGAGCTCGCCGGTCTGTTGCGGGGCGATGGCCTTGAGACGGGCGATGGTCTGCGCCTGCTGGGCGTCGAACTGGTCGCGACAGGGTTGGGCGCAGCTCTGCTCGGCGGCGGCGAGGATCGGCCGGTAGCCGGTGCAGCGGCACAGGTTGCCGGCCAGGGCCTCCTGGGCCTGGTGCATGTCGTGGCCTTCGCTGTTCTTCTGCAGGGCGAACAGCGACATGACGAAACCGGGGGTGCAGAAGCCGCACTGCGAACCATGGCAGTCGGCCATGGCTTTCTGCACGCTGTGCAGTTCGCCCTGGTGCTTGAGACCCTCGACGCTGATCAGCTGCTTGCCGTGCAGGGAGGACACGAACGTCAGGCATGAGTTGAGGCTGCGGTAGCGGATGCTGTCGCTGCCCTGGTCGTCCTGGACGAGTTCGCCGACGACCACGGTGCAGGCACCGCAGTCGCCGCTGGCGCAGCCTTCCTTGGTGCCGGGTTTGCCCAGGTGCTCGCGCAGGTACTGCAGCACCGTCATGTTCGGGTCCAGGGCGTGCTCGCTGCGCAGCTCCTGGTTGACGAGAAACTGGATCACGGGGGAGGGCCTCGCAATGGTTTTATTGTTGTTCGGGCGGACTCTAAGCAACGCTTGACCCTGAGGTCAATAATTTTCTGACCCAAAGGTCAAGATTTTGCCCGGAAGCCGTCCGAACCGCTTCATCGAGCCTTTCTCCAAGCATAGTTCGCGCCGAGTGGGAAAGTTGACCCGCCAGTCGCACAAAGCGCGTCGCGCCGCTGCGCGGGCACGGGACAAGTGCGCTACAATCGCGCCCTTGTGCACAGCTACCCAGATCGCGAAGGAAAACCATGACGTTCAAGGCGCCGGACAGCCTCTCCGAGCAAATTGCCCACTACCTGGCCGAGCGGATCATCCGCGGCGAACTCGCACCTGGCGAGCGCATCCAGGAGCAGAAGGTCACCCAGGCCCTCAACGTCAGCCGTGGCTCGGTGCGCGAGGCGCTGCTTATCCTCGAACGCCGCCATCTGGTGGCGATCCTGCCGCGCCGCGGGGCCCATGTGACCGAGCTGGACGACAACAGCGTGCGCAGCCTGTGCACCCTGATGGGCGAGTTCTACATCCTGCTGGGCAACGCCGTTGCCCAGCATTGGCGCAGTGACAGCGACCTGCGCCCGTTCCTGGACATCCAGCAGCGCCTCAAGCAGGCCCATGCCGCCAAGGACATCAAGGCCTTCGTCGCCGACAGCTTCGCGGTGATGCGCGCCGCCTATCCGTTCGCCAACAACCCGTACCTGCAGGAAACCGTCGAGAACCTGCAGCCGGCGATGAGCCGCGCCTACTACCTGGCCCTGGACCAGCGCCAGGCCAACATGGTCGATTACCTGGAGCTGTTCGCCCGCCTGCTCGAAGCCGTGGTCGCCCGCGACCTGCCGCGCATCCGCGAGGTGCTCACCGCCTATTGCCAGCGCAGTTGCGAACTGGTGCTGGCGGCGCTGGCGCGGGTCTGATCGATGCGCCTGAAGTGCATCCGCCTGGCCGGGTTCAAGTCCTTCGTCGACCCGACCACGGTCAACTTTCCCAGCAACATGGCGGCCGTGGTCGGCCCCAATGGCTGCGGCAAGTCCAATATCATCGACGCGGTGCGCTGGGTGATGGGCGAAAGCTCGGCCAAGAACCTGCGTGGCGAGTCGATGACCGATGTCATCTTCAACGGCTCCACCAGCCGCAAGCCGGTCAGCCAGGCCAGCATCGAGCTGGTATTCGACAACAGCGACAACTCCCTGGTCGGTGAGTACGCCGCCTACGCCGAGATCTCGATCCGCCGCAAGGTCACCCGCGACGGGCAGAACACCTATTACCTCAACGGCACCAAGTGCCGGCGCCGTGATATCACCGATATCTTTCTCGGCACGGGCCTGGGGCCGCGCAGCTATTCGATCATCGAGCAGGGCATGATCTCCAAGCTGATCGAGGCCAAGCCCGAGGAGCTGCGCAACTTCATCGAGGAGGCGGCAGGCATCTCCAAGTACAAGGAGCGCCGCCGCGAGACCGAGAACCGCATCCGCCGCACCCAGGAGAACCTGGCGCGCCTGACCGACCTGCGCGAAGAGCTGGAACGCCAGCTCGAGCGCCTGCACCGCCAGGCCCAGGCCGCCGAGAAGTACCGCGAGTACAAGGCCGAGGAACGCCAGCTCAAGGCGCGCCTGGCGGCCCTGCGCTGGCGCGACCTGGACCAGCGGGTGCGCCAGCGCGAGACGGTCATCGGCGACCAGGAGATCGCCTTCGAGGCCCTTGTGGCCGAGCAGCGCAATGCCGATGCCAGCATCGAGCGCCTGCGCGACGGCCATCATGAGCTGTCCGAACGCTTCAACCAGGTGCAGGGCCGCTTTTATTCGGTGGCCGGCGATATCGCCCGGGTCGAGCAGAGCATCCAGCACGGCCAGCAGCGCCTGCGCCAGTTGCAGGACGACCTCAAGGAGGCCGAACGCAGCCGCCTGGAAACCGAATCGCACCTGGGGCACGACCGCACCTTGCTGGCGACCCTCGGTGAAGAGCTGGCGATGCTCGAGCCCGAGCAGGAGCTGACCCTGGCCTCGGCCGAAGAGGCCGCCGCGACCCTGGAGGAGGCCGAGCTGGGCATGCACGGCTGGCAGGAGCAGTGGGACAGCTTCAACACCCGTTCCGCCGAACCGCGCCGCCAGGCCGAAGTGCAGCAGGCGCGCCTGGCGCAGCTGGAGGCCAGCCTGGAGCGCCTGGCCGAGCGCCAGCGCAAGCTGGGTGAAGAGCGTGACCAGCTCGGCGAGGATACGCAGGATACCGAGACCAGCGACCTGGGCGAACAGCTGGCCGGCAGCGAGTTGCTGCTCGAAGACCTCCAGTTGCAGGAGCAACAGGTGGTCGAGCAACTGGAAACGTTGCGCGAACAGATGCAGCAGGCCAGCCAGGCGCAGCAACAGCAGCAGGGTGACCTGCAGCGCCTGGGCGGACGCCTGGCGTCCCTCGAAGCCTTGCAGCAGGCCGCACTGGAGCCGGGTGTAGGGGCCGCCGACTGGCTGCGCACCCAGGGCCTGGAGCAGTGCCCGCGGCTGGCCGAGGGGCTGCGGGTCGAGCCCGGCTGGGAGCTGGCGGTGGAAACGGTGCTGGGCGCCGACCTGCAGGCGGTGCTGCTGGATGACTTCAGCGGCCTGGAATTCGCCGCACTGGAACAGGGCGAACTGCGCCTGCTGATGGCGGGGGGAGAGGGCACGATCGTCGCCGGCAGCCTGCTCGACAAGGTCGAAGGAAGCGTCGACCTGTCGCCCTGGCTGGGCCAGGTCATGCCGGTGGACACCCTGGAACAGGCCCTGGCCCGGCGGGCCTCGCTGGGCGCCGGGCAGAGCCTGGTCAGCCGCGACGGCTATTGGGTCGGGCGGCATTTCCTGCGGGTCAGCCGAGGGGGCGAGGCCCAAGGTGGCGTGCTGGCCCGTGGCCAGGAGATCGAGCGCCTGGGCCGGGAGCAGTTGGAACAGGAGGCCTTGCTCGAGCAGCTCGATGAGCAGCTGCAACGCCTGCGCGAGCAGCAGCTCGATCTGGAAGAGCAGCGCGAGCAACTGCGCCGTCGCAGCCAGGACGAAAGCCGCCAGCATGGCGAGCTCAAGGCGCGCCTGTCCGCCGGCCGTGCCCGTGCCGAACAGCTGGAGCTGCGTCGCCGCCGCCTGCAGGAAGAACTGGCCGAGCTGCAGGAGCAGCGTGCCCTGGAGCATGAGCAACTGGGCGAGGCGCGCCTGTTGCTGCAGGAAGCCCTGGAACTGATGGCCCAGGATACCGAACAGCGCGAGCTGCTGATGGCGCGCCGCGACACCCTGCGCGAAGGCCTTGACCGCATCCGTCAGGAGGCCCGCCAGCACAAGGACCATGCCCACCAGCTGGCCGTGCGCCTGGGCTCGCTGCGCGCCCAGCACGACTCGACCCGCCAGGCGCTTGAACGCCTGGAGCAGCAGGCCGCGCGCTTGAGCGAGCGTCAGGAGCAGTTGAACCTGAACCTGGAGGAGGGCGAGGCACCGCTGGAAGAATTGCGCCTCAAGCTCGAGGAACTGCTGGAACGACGCATGAGCGTCGACGAGGAAATGCGTCAGGCGCGCCTGCACATGGATGAGGCCGATCGCGAGCTGCGCGATGCCGAGCGGCGCCGTACCCAGGCCGAGCAGCAGTCGCAACTGCTGCGCGGCCAGCTGGAGCAGCAGCGCCTGGAGTCCCAGGGGTTGGATGTGCGGCGCAAGACCTTGCAGGAACAATTGCTCGCCGACGGCTACGATCTTCAGGGCGTGCTCGCCACGCTCGAGGCCGACGCCAGCGAGCAGGGCACCGAGCAGGCCCTGGAGCAGCTCGAGGCGCGTATCCAGCGCCTGGGCGCGATCAACCTGGCGGCCATCGAGGAATACGAACAGCAGTCCGAACGCAAGCGTTACCTGGACGCCCAGGACGCCGACCTGGTCGAGGCGCTGGAGACCCTGGAAAACGTCATCCGCAAGATCGACAAGGAAACCCGCAACCGCTTCAAGGATACCTTTGATCAGATAAATGCTGGATTACAGGCACTTTTCCCAAAAGTTTTCGGTGGCGGCAGCGCTTATCTGGAACTGACGGGCGAAGATCTACTCGATACAGGGGTGACGATCATGGCGCGCCCGCCCGGCAAGAAGAACAGCACCATCCATCTGCTGTCCGGCGGCGAGAAGGCACTGACGGCCCTGGCCCTGGTGTTCGCCATCTTCAAGCTGAACCCAGCACCGTTCTGCATGCTCGACGAGGTCGATGCACCGCTGGACGAT
This sequence comes from Pseudomonas sp. TE6283, assembly GCF_054060555.1. NCBI lineage: Bacteria > Pseudomonadati > Pseudomonadota > Gammaproteobacteria > Pseudomonadales > Pseudomonadaceae > Pseudomonas > Pseudomonas sp. TE6283. The sequence goes on along the minus strand of NZ_JBSSDH010000006.1, from coordinate 74,950 downwards.
GCCAACGTCGGGCGGTATGCCCGCCTGGTCAAGGAAATGAGCGAGACCGTGCAGTTCATCTACATCACCCACAACAAGATCGCCATGGAAATGGCCGACCAGTTGATGGGGGTGACCATGCACGAGCCAGGCTGTTCACGTCTTGTAGCAGTTGATGTGGAAGAAGCTATGGCCATGGTCGATGCGTAAGGGGTAAAGAAAGGGTGTGAACATGTAGGCAAAAGCCTCAGCAGACGCGACAGACGGTGTAAAGTTGCCTTTGGTCGTGCTAGCTTAATGTCACTTGTTTTTTGCGTGGGTAAAACGCCTGTCAGAACATAGAGTTGGCGCCACGTGTTAAAGGCCTTTGAAGCCTTTGTTTTCAAGCATATTTTTTATAGAGGCACGGGATTACATGGAAATCGGTCTGCGCGAGTGGCTGATCGTCATCGGCATCATTGTCATCGCCGGTATTCTTTTCGACGGCTGGCGCCGCATGCGCGGCGGCAAGGGCAAGTTGAAGTTCCGTCTGGACCGTAGCTACGCCAACGCCCCGGACGACGACAGCGGCAGCGCCGAGGTGCTCGGCCCTGCGCGTGTGCTGGAAACCCACAAAGAGCCCGAGCTGGACGAGTCCGACCTGCCGTCGGTGAGCGCGCCTGCGCGCGAACGGGAGCGCGAGCGCGAACCCAGGCCGGCCAAGGCCAAGCGCGGCAAGCGCAACCACAGCGAGCCGCAGCAGGGTGACCTGAACCTGGCCGCCGAGCCTCGCGAGCCCGACCTGTTCGAGGGTGGCGACGACGATTTCGCCGCCGACAACACCCGCGCCAACGGCTTTACCGCGCCGAGCACGCCGGCCAAGGAGCTGCCACCGGCCGAGGAAGTGCTGGTGATCAGCGTCATTTCCCGTGACGAGAGTGGCTTCAAGGGTCCGGCACTGCTGCAGAACATCCTCGAAAGCGGCCTGCGCTTCGGCGAGATGGATATCTTCCACCGTCACGAGAGCATGGCTGGCCACGGTGAAGTGCTGTTCTCCATGGCCAACGCGGTCAAGCCCGGCGTGTTCGACCTGGACGACATCGACCACTTCAGTACCCGTGCGGTGAGCTTCTTCCTCGGGCTGCCCGGCCCGCGCCATCCCAAGCAGGCCTTCGACGTGATGGTGGCTGCCGCGCGCAAGCTGGCCCACGAGCTCAACGGTGAACTCAAGGACGACCAGCGCAGCGTGCTGACTGCCCAGACCATCGAGCACTATCGCCAGCGCATCGTCGAGTTCGAGCGCCGCGCCCTGACCCAGAAACGCTGATGTTTACGAGCGGGCGGATCCAGCCTCGATCCGCGCCGCACTGACACAAGCAAAAGAGCAGCCTGGGGCTGCTCTTTTGCTTTGCAAGAGAAGACGACACATGAACGCCGAATCCCGAATCCATGCCCTGCGCGCCGAACTCGACCAGCACAACTACCGCTACTACGTGCTCGACGAACCCAGCGTGCCCGATGCCGAATACGACCGCCTGTTCAACGAGCTCAAGGCGCTGGAGGCCGAGCACCCGCACCTGGTGACCCCGGACTCTCCGACCCAGCGCGTTGGTGGCGCGGCGTTGGCGGCGTTCAGCCAGGTCCGTCACGAAGTGCCCATGCTCAGCCTGGGCAACGCCTTCGAGGAAGACGACCTGCGCGATTTCGGTCGCCGTGTGGTGGAGGGGCTGGACCTGCCGGGCGGCGAACAGGCGGCGGTGGACTACAGCTGCGAGCCGAAGCTCGACGGCCTGGCGGTGAGCCTGCTGTACCGTGATGGCCAGCTGGTGCAGGGCGCCACCCGCGGCGACGGCACCACCGGCGAGGACATCAGCGCCAACGTGCGCACCGTGCGCAACATCCCGCTCAAGCTGCAGGGCGAGGGCTGGCCGGCGGTGCTGGAAGTGCGTGGCGAAGTGTACATGAGCAAGGCGGGTTTTGACCGGCTCAACGCCGCCCAGGCCGAAGCCGGCGGCAAGACTTTCGCCAACCCGCGCAACGCTGCGGCCGGCAGCCTGCGCCAACTGGACTCGAAGATCACCGCCAGCCGCCCGCTGGAGTTCTGTTGCTACGGTGTCGGCCAGGTGTCCGAGGCCTTTGGCGACAGCCATATCGGCATCCTCGAGAAACTCAAGACCTGGGGGCTGCCCATCAGCCGCGAGCTGCGCCATGCCGCCGGCATCGAGGAGTGCCTGGCCTACTACCGCGACATCGGCGCCCGCCGCAACGGCCTGCCCTACGAAATCGATGGCGTGGTGTTCAAGGTCAACAGCCTGGCCTCCCAGCGTGAACTGGGCTTCCGCGCCCGTGAGCCGCGCTGGGCGATCGCCCACAAGTTCCCGGCCATGGAGGAGCTCACCGAGGTGCTCGACGTCGAGTTCCAGGTCGGGCGCACCGGCGCGGTGACCCCGGTGGCGCGGCTCAAGCCGGTCAAGGTGGCCGGCGTGACGGTGTCCAACGCCACCCTGCACAACATGGATGAGATCGCCCGGCTGGGCCTGCGCATCGGCGACACGGTGATCATCCGCCGCGCCGGCGATGTGATCCCGCAGGTGATGCAGGTGGTGCTCGACCGCCGTCCGCAGGACGCCCGGCCGGTCGAGGTGCCCACGCAGTGCCCGGTGTGCGGCTCGCAGGTCGAGCGCACCCAGCTGGTCAAGCGCAGCAAGGGCAAGGAAACCACCAGCGAAGGCGCGGTGTACCGTTGCGTGGGGCGCCTGAGCTGCGCCGCCCAGCTCAAGCAGGCGATCATCCACTACGTGTCGCGTCGGGCCATGGACATCGACGGCCTGGGCGAGAAGAGCGTCGAGCAGTTGGTCGACGAGAACCTGATCCGCTCGCCGGCCGATCTCTACCACCTGACCTTCGACCAGGTGGTGGCGCTGGAAGGCTTTGCCGAGGTGTCGAGCAACAAGCTGCTGGCTGCCATCGAGGCGAGCAAGCGTCCGAGCCTGGCGCGCTTCATCTATGCGCTGGGCATCCCCGATGTCGGCGAGGAGACCGCCAAGGTCCTGGCCCGGTCCCTGGGCAGCCTGGCGCGAGTGCAGGTGGCGTTGCCGCAGGTACTGACCTACCTGCCGGACATCGGCCTGGAAGTTGCCCACGAGATCCACAACTTCTTCGAGGACGCGCACAACCGCGAAGTCATCGCGCAGTTGCTGGCCTGCGGCATGCAGTTGCAGGACGAGGGTGAGCTGGGCGCCGAGTTCGCTGCCAGCACCACGCTGGCCGGAATGCTGGCCAAGCTCGACATCCCCTCGGTCGGCCCGACCGGCGCCGAGAAGCTGGTAGACAAGTTGGGCACGCTGGACAAGATCATCGCCGCCGATGGCATCGACTTGCGCCAGGCCCTGAACACCAAGCAGGCCGAAGGTGTGCGCGAGTTCTTCAAGGTCGAGGCCAACCAGCAACTGGCCCGTGCCATCGAGGCCCAGTTGCTGGACTTCGGCATGCACTGGTCGTGCGAGAAGAAGTCCGCCGAGGGCTTGCCGCTGGCCGGGCAGACCTGGGTGCTGACCGGCACCCTGGAACGCATGAGCCGTGATATCGCCAAGGAGAAGCTGGAAAGCCTGGGGGCCAAGGTGGCGGGCTCCGTGTCCGGCAAGACCCACTGCGTGGTCGCCGGGCCCGGCGCCGGCTCCAAGCTGGCCAAGGCCGCCGAGCTGGGCGTTGAGGTGATGGACGAGGAGGCGTTCGTGGGCTTCCTGGCGGAGCGTGGTATCGGCGTCTGAACCCGCTTGCCTTTCGCGGGGCAAGCCCGCTCCCGCGGGTGATGAGGCGTGGGCGCGGGCTTGCCCCGCGATAGATTTTCCACAAGTCCTTGAGAAATGATGGCTTTTTCACGATCAAAGGTTGTAACTTCGCCCCGGCGCTGTACAATGGCGCGGCTCGTCAGCTGACGAGCCGTCGTGGTGGCCCCATCGGTCCCCCCGCATTGATTACCCGTTAACCTGGTCAGGCCCGGAAGGGAGCAGCCATAGCGGGAACATCGAGTGCCGGGGTGTGGCTGGTGGGGCCGCCTCCATTTTGGGCGCAGGAATTTTCCGGCGTACCTGTCAGGCGTCGTCCAGCAGACGCGTTTCTTTACACCCTCGCACTGTTTTCCGCCTGCACGATCCCGCGCAGCGCCTTATCATGCATCCCATCGTGTTGGCCATTCGGCCAGGAGATAACGACCGTGGAACATGTCGACGACCTCACCCGCCAGAAGATCCGCGAGTGGCAGCTGCGCCGCCTGGAAATCAAGGACCAGATGGCCGCCAGCCCCGAGCGTGTGCTGGAGCTGTCGCAGGTGCTCGACCAGATGGAAGAAGAGCACGAGCGCATCCTCGAGGCAGCGGTCGTGCCGGTGGCAGTAACGGCTGATGCGGCGGCCTTCGAGCTGCAGGTGCAGGTGTCGGCGCAGTCGGTGCGCGACTTGCGCAAGCTGCTGGAACTGGCGCTGCATGAGCTCGATGGCGTCCTCGAGGCACCGCGGGCGGGTGTCAGCTATCCCGGCGACATGTCGGGGTCGTTGGGGGCCTACCGCTTCGAACTGGTGGTGGGTCAGGCCGCTGAATCCGACAAACCTTGAGTGATCCCCGGACCCATACCGACATGCAGCCCGAACACTTCGACTTTTCCCATCCGGTGTACCTGCCGGTCAGCGCAGAGGTGTGCCAGGCCTTGCTGCAGGCCGAGGGCGCGCCTGCGCTTGACGCCCTGGGCGAGCCGGAGCTGGCGGCCGTACTGGTGATCCAGAACCTGGCCCAGGCACAGGGCCAGGTCGATGCGCGGGCGGCGGAAAAGGTGCTCGGCAAGCTGTTGGCATGGGCGGTCGATGGCGCGCACTCGCCTGGCGTGGGCTTGCTGTCCGAGGCCCGTCGGCTGTTCGATGCGCGCAAGCTCTATTTTGGTCTCGAGGTGATCAAGGGCTCCAAGCTGCGCCTGCTCGATGCCGAACAGGTTCGGGCGCGGGAGTACCTGCTGGCGGACGGCAAGTGGGATTTTGACTACCGTATCCGCCTGCACCACAGTGACAACCCGTTCAGCCAGCGGGTGACCACCGGCTTCGACAGCGAGCGTTGGCTGACCGTCGAGCAGGACAAGCTGCTCAAGGTCATCCAGGCCAACCTCGACGAGGACATCCATGTGCAGGGCTACGCCGGGATCGGCAAGAGCTACCTGCTCGGCGCGCTGATGGAATGCCTGCCCCGTGGCCGGGTGCTGGCCCTGGCGCGCACGCCGGCCAAGCTCGGTACCTTGCGTCGACGCATGGGGCTGGATGCCCAGGCCAAGGTCGGCATGACCTTTGGCCAGTTCGCCCGGGCCCTGCTCAAGGACACCCGGCCGGTTCCCGCCCGGACGGCGCAGCGCGGTCCCGGCAAGCGCCGGCTGGCCGAAGAGCTGGGGATCGTCGGGCTGCGCCAGTACGACGCCGAGCACGCCCTGGATATCTGCCTGGAAGTGCTGCGCAACTATTGCGAGTCGCGGGACTACAGCCTGTCCAGCCGCCACCTGCCGCATTTTCGCCAGGCGCTGTCCGGCCTCGATGCCCAGGTGCTGCTCGAGTACGCCAGCCGCCTGTGGCGTTACCTGGAGGCGCAGCCGACCTGGGGCGCGCAGACCGGGTTCGAGGCGTTGCTGCTGCTCAAGCGCGCCAGCCTGGGTGGCTGCAGCGTGCCCGCGCGTTTCAGCCACGTGATCATCGACGAGAGCCAGGACGTGCCGGCCTCGCTGCTGCAGGTTATCGAGCGTGGCCGCCAGGTGCTGATCACCCTGGGCGACGAGTACCAGAAGGCCTCCGGCGAGGTGGTCAGGCGCGAGCGTCAGGTGCGCCAGAAGGACATGGCCTTCGCCGTGCGCTCCGGGCCCAAGGTGGAACGGCTGATCAACCCGTTGATCGGTGTGCACTCGAAGAAGTCCAAGGTCGCGTTCGAGGCGGCGCGGCATGTCGATGTCGGCATCGAGCACTTCCCCGAAGGGTTCGTCCCGCCCGAGGGCTGCGTGGTGCTGACCGCCTCGCGCTGGGACACGATGCGCTGGGCCATGGAGATGGCCGAGTCCAACTGCCTGCTGAACTTCCCCGACTGGCCTGACATGCGACGGTTCATGGTCACCGCGATTGGCCTGTTCAGGGCGGCGTTCTATGCACCGGGACAGGACGCCGAAGGGCCGCATGCGTACTTCGCGCACCTGCTCGACTGGCAGCAGGTGCGCGAGTCCGAGCGTTTCGATGCCGCGTTCCAGTGGGTCGAGGCGCGGCTGGAGGCGGGTTTCAAGCTTGCCGACCTGACCGGCCTGGACGCGCGGGTCGCCGCGCAGCCTGCCAGCCTCACGCTGTTGATGGCCGAGGAGGCCGGTGGGCTGGAGTTCGATCAGGTGCTGTTGACGCCGGAGCTGATGACCACCCAGCGCTTCAAGGACGCCTACGCCTTCGATGCGCGGATCTGCGCGGTGTACATCGCCCTGTCGCGGGCGCGTCGGCAGTTGTACCTGCCCTATGACGTGGAAGAGTGGATCAACTACCACAAGGGCCAGCCGTTCCGCGAGTTGCACGGCTACTGAGCCCGCTGTCGTACTTTGGTCTGGCGGGCCTTATCGCGGGACAGGGCGACTCCCACGCTTGCCCTTGCTGGCCGACACTTGCATCAGCCGCCGAAAGGTCGGGCATTGCAGGTGGTTCTCCTCGGGGCACACTGCCGCATGCCGCAGCCCTTTGCTCATCGCCTGCAGGCGCTTGATCCTCCGCTCGATCTCATCGGCCTTGGCCAGCAGCAGCGCTCGGTCAACCCGTTGCTCATCCAGCATCGCCGCCACTTCGTCCAGGGAAAAGCCTGCCGCCTGGCCCAGGGCGATCAGGGCCAGGCGTTCTGGCGTATCCGCCGGGAATTGCCGCCGTTGGCCATGGCCGGCGAGCGATGTGAGCAAGCCCTTGTTCGCGTAGTAACGCAAGGTCGACGCCGGCACTCCGGTGCGCCTGGCGACATCGGCGATGTCCATCTTAGCTCCCTTGACTTGAAGTTGACTTCAACTTGCATGCTGCTTGGCATCGACCTTTCCGTCAATCTGCCAAGGGCTTTCGTCATGAGCGCTTCTTCTCTCGCATTTTCCATTTTGCTTATCGGCATCGGCGCTACCCTGGTCATGGACCTGTGGACCCTGCTGCTCAGGCGCCTGGGCGTCACCACGCTGAACTACGCGATGGTCGGGCGCTGGGCGGGCCACCTGTTCGCGGGGCGCTGGCGGCATGTGGCGATCGGCAAGGCAGCGCCGGTCAGGGGTGAACTGGCATGGGGCTGGTTGCTCCACTATGCCACGGGGCTGGTGTTTGCGGCGCTGCTGGTGGCAATTGCCGGGGAGGGGTGGTTGCTGGCGCCGTTCCTGTGGCCCGCGTTGCTGTTCGGGGTGGTCTCGGTGCTGGTGCCGCTGGTGGTGGTGCAGCCTGCATTGGGTGCAGGGTACTTCGCTGCGAATACGCCATCGCCCTTGAAGAGTTGTCTGCGCAGCCTGGTGACGCATTGCGTGTTCGGGATCGGCCTCTACCTGGCGGCGCTGGGTGTCGTGGCAGCAGGTATTTGAGGCCCTTCGTCATCGGCGAACCGGCGGGTCTGGCGATCATCGGTATACCGCTCGACGATTCGCTGCATCTCCCCGGACTCCTTGATCCGCACCAGCGCCCTGAGCACACCTTGGGTCGGCAGTTGGGGATCGTTGCGCACCATGCAGCCCAGCGCTTGCTCTTCCAGCACGGCCAAGGCTTGCAGGCGCTGCCCCGGTGGCAGTGAGCGGTTGTACCACTGCAATGACAGCTGGTTGCTGATCGCGTGACGAAAGCGTCCGGCCTCGAGCTTCTGCAGGGCCAGTAGCTGGTTGCGGCTGTCCTCTCGCTGCAGGCGGCCCTGGCTGAACAGGGGCTCCAGGGTGGGATAGGTGTAGCCGAGCACGGTGCCGATGGCTTGCGGCGGCAGCGTTTCCGGGCGGGTGGGGCCGCTGTGGCCGGGGCGGCCGATCAGCAGGTCGCGCTGCTCGATGATGGGGATGCTCCACAGGTAGTCGCCCGGCCGGTCGGTCAGCCACTGGGTGGAGACATAGCAGCGCACGTCGATTTCGCCGGCCTGCATCGCCTCCTGCAGGCGCAGGCGGGCCATCACGTGGTATTGCGGGCGGGCATCGGTCTCCCGGGCAATGGCCTGCATCAGCTCGAACAGGATGCCTTCCACCGGTTGCTGGTCTTCGGTGCGCATCAACGGCATGCTCCAGCTCTCGGCGACGGAAAAGCGCAGCACCGGCGGTTGCGCCAGGCCGTGGGTGGTCCACAGTAACAGGATGGCCAGGACTCGCCGCACGCCTCATCCTCCCTGATCTGCCGCTGGTGTGCCCGCCAATGAGCTTAGACGAGATCGGCAGGGTGCAATTTCGGCCCCGCTCCGCTAGCATTAGCGCTCTTTCCGCCCGCTCCGGTCACGATGGTTTTTTGATGAGTTATCAGGTTCTTGCACGTAAATGGCGTCCGCGCTCGTTCCGCGAAATGGTCGGCCAGACCCATGTGCTCAAGGCTTTGATCAACGCCCTGGACAACCAGCGCCTGCACCACGCCTACCTGTTCACCGGTACCCGGGGCGTGGGCAAGACCACCATCGCGCGGATCATCGCCAAGTGCCTGAACTGTGAGACCGGCATCACCTCCACGCCGTGCGGCACCTGTTCGGTGTGCAGGGAGATCGACGAAGGCCGTTTCGTTGACCTGATCGAGATCGACGCCGCCAGTCGCACCAAGGTCGAGGACACCCGCGAACTGCTCGACAACGTGCAGTACGCGCCGAGCCGCGGGCGCTTCAAGGTCTACCTGATCGACGAAGTGCACATGCTCTCCACCCACTCGTTCAACGCCTTGTTGAAGACGCTGGAAGAGCCGCCGCCCTACGTCAAGTTCATCCTCGCCACCACCGACCCGCAAAAGCTGCCGGCGACCATCCTGTCGCGCTGCCTGCAGTTCTCGCTGAAGAACATGAGCCCGGAACGGGTGGTCGAGCACCTGACCCATGTGCTGGGCGCCGAGAACGTGCCGTTCGAGGAAGATGCCCTGTGGCTGCTCGGCCGCGCCGCCGATGGCTCGATGCGCGATGCCATGAGCCTGACCGACCAGGCTATCGCCTTTGGCGAAGGCAAGGTGCTGGCCGCCGATGTGCGGGCGATGCTCGGTACGCTCGACCATGGCCAGGTGTACGGGGTGCTGCAGGCGTTGCTCGAAGGCGATGCCCGGGCATTGCTGGAGGCGGTGCGCGATCTGGCCGAACAAGGGCCGGACTGGAACGGCGTGCTGTCGGAAATGCTCAATGTGTTGCACCGGGTGGCCATCGCCCAGGCGTTGCCCGAGGCGGTCGACAACGGCCAGGGCGACCGTGAGCGCGTGCTGGCGCTGGCCCAGGCCCTGCCGGCCGAGGATGTGCAGTTCTATTACCAGATGGGCCTGATCGGTCGTCGCGACCTGCCGCTGGCGCCGGATCCGCGTGGCGGCTTCGAGATGGTCCTGCTGCGCATGCTGGCGTTCCGACCGGCCGACGCCGACGATGCGCCGAAGCCGCTACTAAAGCCGGTGGGGATCAGCCAGGCCACAGCTGATCCGGCCCAACCGGTGGCAGCGGCGGCTGTGGCCGTGGCGCCGCCCGCTGCCGCCAGCCCTGTCGCTGAAGCGGTCGCGTCGGTGCCCGTGGCTGAGCCACCCGAGCAGCCCGAGCCGCCAGTCGTCGAAGTGCCGGTCGTTGCCGAGGTTGTCGAGGCGCCGCAATCGGAACCAGAGCCCGAGCCACAGCCGCAGCCCGTCGAGGAGGTCATCGACCTGCCGTGGGAGGAGCCCGTTGCCGCGCCGGCGCCGGTTGCACCCGGGCAGCCGCCCGAGCCTGCACCTGCGGTCGAAGCCGCCAACCCGCAGCCGGACTACGACGAGCCGCCGTTCGATCCGTCGGCCTACAGCCCAGCGGGCATGGAGCGGGACGACGAGCCGCCGGCGGACGAGGACTACTACACGCCCGACAGCGACCCGGCCGGCTTCAGCTACCTGGACGAGCTGGCCGAGCACGTGCAGGAAGAGGCGCCCGTCCAGGCGCCGGAGCCGCTGCCGGCGGCCATGCCGGCGACCGGGCTGGCCCTGCAATGGCTGGAATTATTCCCACAGTTGCCTGTCTCCGGTATGACAGGCAACATCGCCGCAAACTGTACGCTGATCGCCGCTGATGGCGATGACTGGCTGCTGCACCTGGACCCGGGGCAGGGCGCGCTGTTCAACTCGACCCAGCAGCGCCGGCTGAACGAGGCGCTCAACCAACAGCTGGGCCGCGAGATCCGCCTGAAGATCGAGTTGATTCGCCCCGAGCAGGAAACGCCGGCCCAGGCCGCCTCGCGCAAGCGCGCCGAGCGCCAGCATGACGCCGTCGTATCGATCGAGCAGGATCCGCTCATCCAGCAGATGATCCGGCAGTTCGGCGCGACGGTCAGGCAGGATACTATTGAGCCTGTAGACGCCCTGGCCAGCCAGGGCCAATGAACGGATAACCATGCGGCCCGCCTGTGCGGGGCCGCATCACATGACCCAATCGAGGTATACCCCCATGATGAAAGGTGGCATGGCCGGCCTGATGAAGCAGGCCCAGCAGATGCAGGAAAAGATGCAGAAGATGCAGGAAGAGCTGGCCAACGCGGAAGTCACCGGCCAGTCCGGCGGCGGCCTGGTCAGCGTGGTGATGACCGGTCGCCACGACGTCAAGCGCGTCAGCATCGACCAGAGCCTGATGTCGACCGACGAGGACGACAAGGAAGTGCTCGAGGACCTGATCGCCGCCGCGCTGAACGACGCCGTGCGCAAGATCGAGCAGAACAGCCAGGACAAGATGGGCAGCATGACCGCCGGCATGCAACTGCCGCCTGGTTTCAAGATGCCGTTCTGATCGGCTGATCGCTTCACACCGGGGAGCAACGACCTGCGGGACGTTGCTCCCTTGTTCATTGTGTTTCCTGAAATTGGACGGCCCGCCGAGATGAGCTTCAGCCCCTTGATCCGCCAACTGATCGACGCCCTGCGCATCCTGCCCGGCGTTGGCCAGAAAACCGCCCAGCGCATGGCCTTGCAGCTGCTCGAGCGCGACCGCAGCGGTGGCACGCGCCTGGCCCAGGCCCTGAGCCAGGCCATGGAAGGCGTCGGCCACTGCCGCCAGTGCCGGACCCTGACCGAGCAGGAGCTGTGCCCGCAGTGCGCCGATCCGCGCCGCGACGACAGCCAGCTGTGCGTGGTGGAAGGGCCAATGGACGTGTACGCGGTGGAGCAGACCGGTTATCGCGGCCGCTACTTCGTGCTCAAGGGGCACCTGTCGCCGCTCGATGGCCTGGGGCCGGAGGCGATAGGCATTCCGCAGTTGATGGCGCGGATCGAAGAGCAGGGCACCTTCAGCGAGGTGATCCTGGCCACCAACCCCACGGTGGAAGGGGAGGCGACTGCCCACTACATCGCCCAGCTGCTGGCCGAGAAGGGCCTGGCCGCCACGCGCATTGCCCATGGCGTGCCGTTGGGTGGGGAGCTGGAGCTGGTGGACGGCGGGACGCTGGCCCATGCTTTCGCGGGGCGCAGGCCGATTTCGCTGTAAGTCCATGTAAAGCATCGCGGGGCAAGTCGCATCGGCGCACCGCCGCTCCCACGCCGATCCGTGTCGATCTCGTGGGAGCGACGGTGCGCCGATGCGACTTGCCCCGCGATCGTTCTGGACGCGAACTCAGTATTCGCTAAGGGAAAACTCGGTAAGGCAGAAGGTCGGCACCCCGGCCGCCTGCAGGCGGCGTGAACCTTCCAGTTCCGGCAGGTCGATGATCGCCGCCGCCTCGAACACCTGGGCACCGGTGCGGCGCACCAGGTTGGCTGCGGCCAGCAGGGTGCCGCCGGTGGCGATCAGGTCATCGAAGATCAATACCGAGTCGCCTTCACAGAGGCTGTCGGCATGCACTTCCAGGAAGGCCTCGCCGTATTCGGTCTGGTAACCCTCGCTCAACACGTCGGCCGGCAGCTTGCCCTGCTTGCGGAACAGGATCAGCGGCTTGTTCAACTGGTGGGCGATGATCGAGCCGATCAGGAAACCCCGCGCGTCCATGGCACCGATATGGCTGAACTCGGCCTCGACATAGCGCTCGATGAACTGGTCGGCGACATAGCGCAGTCCGCGCGGCGACTGGAACAGCGGGGTAATGTCGCGGAAGATCACGCCCGGCTTGGGAAAGTCCACTACCGGGCGGATCAGGGCTTTGAGGTCGAAGGTGTCGCTGTGCATGGGCGGGTATCCTGGAAAAACTCGGCGCCAGTATACCCTGTTCACGCGGCGATCAGGCTTCGAGCGCACCACCGGCCAGCGCGCACAGCTGGATCGGGTCGAGGATGTGCACTTCCTTGCCCTCGGCCTTGAGCAGGCCGTTCTGCTGGAAGCGGGTGAACACCCGCGACACGGTTTCCACCGCCAGGCCCAGGTAGTTGCCAATCTCGTTGCGCGACATGCTCAGGCGGAACTGGTTGGCCGAGTAGCCGCGGGCGCGGAAGCGCGCCGACAGGTTGACCAGGAAGGTGGCGATGCGCTCGTCGGCGGTCTTCTTCGACAGCAGCAGCATCATCTGCTGGTCGTCGCGGATCTCGCGGCTCATCACCCGCATCAGCTGGCGGCGCAGCTGCGGCAGTTGCACCGACAGTTCGTCGAGGCGCTCGAAGGGGATCTCGCACACCGAGGTGGTTTCCTGGGCCTGGGCCGACACCGGATAGGCTTCGGTGTCCATGCCCGACAGGCCGACCAGCTCGCTGGGCAGGTGGAAGCCGGTGATCTGTTCCTCGCCGGCATCGCTGAGGCTGAAGGTTTTCAGGGCGCCAGAGCGGACCGCATAGACCGAGCCGAAATTGTCACCCTGGCGGAACAGGAACTCGCCTTTCTTCAACGGGCGACCGCGTTTGACGATTTCATCCAGTGCATCCATGTCTTCCAGGTTCAGGGACAGGGGCAGGCACAGGGGGGCCAGGCTGCAATCCTTGCAGTGGGCCTGGTTGTGTGGGCGCAGTTTTACTGGCTCGGACATTTCTTTCGATCCTTGTGGGAAAGCACACATAAGCCGTAAGGATAACCTGTGGCATGGGCTGTAGGCCAGTGTGCGCATTTTTGGTGCACGCTAGCGGCGGCAGGGAAGGGGTGTTCCGCTACCGTTCAACTATCCATAGTGTGCCTCGAAAGGCGGGCTGTCCATGTGGTGAAACGCCTCAATCGCCTCAGATCACCCGGGAGAAACGCTGGCGATTCTGCTGCGCGAGGTAGGCGTCGAACACCATGCATACCGAGCGCGCCAGCAGGCGGCCGGCTGGCAGGATGCGGATGCCCTTGGCGTCCAGGTTGATCAGGCCGTCGCGCTGCATGGCCTGCAGCTGCGGCCACAGCTCTTTGAAATAGCCGCGAAAATCGATGGTGAAGGCCTGCTCGATCGCCTCGAAATCCAGTTCGAAGTGGCAGATCAGTTGCTGGATCACCGCCCGGCGCAGGCGGTCGTCCTGGTTGCACAAAAGGCCGCGCTGGGTCGCCAGCTGGGCGGTGGAAAGGGTGTCCTGGTAGGTGTTGAGGTCGCTGCTGTTCTGGCAGTACAGGTCGCCGATCTGGCTGATTGCCGACACGCCCAGGCCGATCAGGTCGCAGTGGCCGTGGGTGGTGTAGCCCTGGAAGTTGCGCTGCAGGGTGCCTTCCTCCTGGGCGATGGCCAGCTCGTCGTCGGGCAGGGCGAAGTGATCCATGCCGATGTAGCGGTAGCCGGCGGCAGTCAGTTGGTCGATGGTGGCGTGGAGCATTTCCAGCTTGGTCGCCGGTGCCGGCAGGTCGGCGCTGTCGATGCGCCGCTGGGGCATGAAGCGCTCGGGCAGGTGTGCGTAGTTGAATACCGACAGACGGTCGGGCTGCAGGCGGATCACTTCCTCGACGGTGCGGGCGAAGCCTTCCGGGGTCTGCTTGGGCAGGCCGTAGATCAGGTCGAGGTTGATCGAGCGGAACTGCAGGGTGCGCGCCGCCTCGATCAGGGTGCGGGTCTGCTCCAGGCTCTGCAGGCGGTTGACCGCGCGTTGCACGGCCGGATCGAGGTCCTGCACGCCGAGGCTGACGCGGTTGAAGCCCAGCTCGCGCAGCAGGCCCATGGTCGACCAGTCGGCCTCGCGGGGGTCGATCTCGATGCCGTAGTCGCCGGAGTCGTCGTCCAGCAGGTGGAAGTGCTGGCGCAGGGTGGCCATCAGCTGGCGCAGTTCCACATGGCTGAGGAAAGTCGGCGTGCCGCCGCCGAAGTGCAGCTGCTCGACCACCTGTTTCGGGTCGAGGTGGCAGGCGACCAGTTGGATCTCCTGCTCCAGGCGCTGCAGGTAGGGCGCGGCGCGGCCACGATCCTTGGTGATGACTTTGTTGCAGGCGCAGTAGTAGCAGATGTTGGCGCAGAACGGCACGTGCACGTAGAGCGACAGCGGGCGCGTGGCGCGGCGGCTTTCGCGCAGGGCGTGAAGCAGGTCGAACGAGCCCACTTCGCCGTGCAGCTGCACGGCGGTCGGATAGGAGGTGTAGCGTGGCCCGGCCAGATCGTAGCGACGAATCAGGTCGGCGTCCCAGCGTAGGTCGTCGAGCATGTGGGTGGTCCCCGGATAGAGCTGCAGTGTCCGGAGTCTAGGGGCGGATGTAAGAAGTCGTGTTGATTTGTATCAAGGTGAGTTGGCGAGCGTCGCCGGGCTGGCGTGGGGCGGGCTTGCCCCGCGATCAGTGCCCCATCAACCAGTGTTGATGCGGCCCTGGCAATGTCCACAGACCAAACAGGATCACGAGCAATCCGCCAGCCACGCGCACACCGCGCTTGCGCAACAGGGCGCCCACGCGCTCCGCCGCGAGCCCCGTGGCCAGCAACACCGGCCAGGTGCCGACGCCGAACGCCAGCATCAGCGTCGCGCTGTGCAGCGCATCGCCCTGGCTCGCCGCCCACAGCAGGGTGCTGTACACCAGCCCGCACGGCAGCCAGCCCCACAGGGCGCCCAGCAGCAGGGCGCGAGGCAGGCTGGACACCGGCAGCAGTCGGGTGGCCACGGGTTGCACATGGCGCCACAGGCCGCGGCCGAGCGCCTCGATACGGGTCAGGCCGCTCCACCAGCCGGCCAGGTACAGACCCATGCAGATCAACAGCAGCGCCGCGATGACGCGCAAGCCGATGGCCAGCGGGCTGCTGGCCAGCGCCACGCCGGCCAGGCCCAACAGCAGGCCGGCGGCGGCATAGCTGAGGATGCGCCCGAGGTTGTAGGCCAGCAGCAGGCGCAGGCGTCGGCCGCGTTGCTCGGGTGGGATGGCCAGGGTGAGGGCGCCCATCAGGCCGCCGCACATGCCCAGGCAGTGGCCGCCGCCGAGCAGGCCCAGGACCAGCGCCGAGCCCAGGAGCGGAATCAGTTCAGGCACGTGGCGAGGGGTCCTGGTCGTCGGGCTGTTCGTCCCCGGGCTTCACGGCGGCCTGATGGCGCGGATCCTGGTCATCGAACAGGATGCTGTGGGCCGGGCCTTCGAGGTCGTCGTACTGGCCGCTGTCCACCGCCCAGAAGAAGATGTACACGGCGACGCCGACCAGCAGCAGGGCGGCGGGGATCATCACGTAGAGGGCGGGCATAGCGGTTTCCTTTCGAGCGACGCCGGCTCGCGCCCGGCCGGCGCCGCATCGGCGGGCAGCCGGGTCAGGCGCAGGGCGTTGAGCACCACGATCAGCGAACTGACCGACATGCCGATCGCCGCCCACACCGGGGTGATCCAGCCGAGCGCGGCGAACGGCAGCATGAGGCCATTGTACAGCGTCGCCCAGAGCAGGTTCTCGACAATATTGCGGCGGGTCCGGCGGGCCAGGTCGAAGGCCTGCACCAGCGCTTGCAGGCGGTTGGACAGCAGCACCGCGTCGGCGCTGGTCTTGGCAAGGTCGGTGGCGCTGCCCATGGCGATGCTGATGTCGGCGGCGGCCAGCACCGGCACGTCGTTGACGCCGTCGCCAAGCATCAGCACCTTGCGTCCTTCACCTTGCAGGGCCTTGAGGCGGGCGAGCTTGTCGTCCGGGCGCAGGCCGCCGACGGCCTGGTCGATGCCCAGCTGCGCGGCCACTTCCGCGACCATCGGCGAGCTGTCGCCGGACAGCAGCAGCGTTTGCCAACCGCGGGCCTTGCAGGCGGCCACCAGGTCCTGGGCGTCATCGCGCAGTCGGTCGTCCAGGGCGAACCAGGCCAGCGGCCCTTGCCGGTCGCCCAGCAGCAGCCATTGGCCGCGTGGCTCCGGCACGGCGGGGACCTCGGCGCCGCTGAGGGCGCAGACGAAGGCGGCCTGGCCGATGCGCAGGTGCTGGCCGGCCAACTCGCCTTCCAGGCCCAACCCCGGCAGGGTGCTGACGCTTTCGGCGGCCTGGGCGGCGCGGCCGAAGGCGCGGGCGATGGGATGCTCGGAACGGTTTTCCAGGGCGGCGGCCAGCGCCAGGCACTGGTCGCTGTCCAGTTGGCCCAGCGGGCGCACGCTGCGCAGGGCCAGGCGGCCCTCGGTGAGGGTGCCGGTCTTGTCGAAGATCACCGTGTCGATCTGGTTCAGCCCCTCCAGCACATGCCCGCGGGTGATCAGCAGGCCGAGCTTGTGCAGGCTGCCGGTGGCCGCGGTGAGGGCAGTCGGCGTGGCCAGCGACAGGGCGCAGGGGCAGGTGGCGACCAGCATGGCCAGGACGATCCAGAACGCCCGTGGCGCATCCAGTTGCCACCAGACCACGCCGATCACGGCGGCGGCCACCAGGGTGAACAGCAGGAACCACTGCGAGGCGCGGTCGGCGATTTCCGCCAGGCGCGGTTTTTCCGACTGGGCGCGCTCCAGCAGGCGGACGATGGCCGAGAGGCGCGAGTCCTGGCCCAGGGCCTGGACTTCGACGGTGAGGGCGCTCTCGACGTTGAGGGTGCCGCCGGTCACCCGGTCGCCAACGCGGCGCGCCAGGGGCAGGTATTCGCCGGTCAGCAGCGATTCGTCGACGCTGGAGCGACCGTCGACGATCAGCCCGTCGGCCGGGATCACCGCGCCAGGCAGCACCTGCACCCGGTCGCCGCACTGCAGTTCGCCGAGCAGGATGCGCTCGCCCTGGCCGTTGGCGTCCAGGCGCAGGCACGAGGCCGGCAACAGGTTGACCAGCTGCGCGGTGGCTGCCGCGGTGCGCTCGCGGGCGCGGCGTTCGAGGTAGCGGCCAGTGAGCAGGAACAAGGCGAACATGCCGACGGTGTCGAAGTACAGCTCGCCACTGCCGGTGATCGCGGTCCAGATCCCGGCGCAGTAGGCCAGGGCGATGGCCAGCGACACCGAGACGTCCATGGTCAGGTGGCGGGTGCGCAGGTCGCGGGCCGCGCCCTTGAAGAACGGCGCGCAGCTGTAGAACACGATGGGAGTGGTGAGGAACAGTGCGACCCAGCGCAGGATGGTGTGCAGCTCGGGCGACAGGTCGATGTTGAATTCCGGCCAGGTGGCCATGGTCGCCATCATCGCCTGGAACCACAGCAGCCCGGCCACGCCCAGGCGGCGCAGGGCGCCGCGGTTCTCCCGGGCCAGCTGTTCGGCGGCCTGGTCGGGCTGGTAGGGGTGGGCGGCGTAGCCGATCTGGCGCAGCTCGGCCAGCAGCCTGGACAGCGGCAGTTGCTGGTCGTCCCAGCTGACCAGCAGGCGGTGGTTGGACAGGTTGAGGCGGGCGTCGTCGACGCCAGGCAGGTTGCGCAGGTGCTTCTCGATCAGCCAGCCGCAGGCGGCGCAGCTGATGCCCTCGACCATCAGGATGGTTTCGGCCAGCTCCCCGGCATGGCGCACGAAGGATTGCTGCACGTCGCTGCGGTCATACAGCGCCAGTTCATCCTGGAGCTGGCGGGGCAGGGCCTCGGGGTTGGCGCTGGTGTCACTGCGGTGCTGGTAGTAGTGCTCCAGGCCACCGGCGACGATGGACTCGGCCACTGCCTGGCAGCCGGGGCAGCAGAACTGTCGCGGATCGCCAAGGACCACGGCGGTGAAGCGGCTGCCGGCGGGGACGGGCAGGGCGCAGTGGTAGCAGGGGGTGGGGTGGGTCATCGACATCTCTTCTTGCCGGTGCGGGCTCGTGGGAGCGGGCTTGCCCCGCGATGGGCCCGGGATACTCGTTTTCAGGCCCGGCCCCATCGCGGGGCAAGCCCGCTCCCACGAGGTTTGGTGATATCGCCGTTACTGGTGCTCGGCCCCTTGCAGCGCTTCATCCCCCAGTTGCAAGGTCACCCCATGCTCGACCTTCTCCTCCTCGAACAACCGCCACACATGCTCATCCTGGCTGCCCAGCAGCTCGACGAAGCGCCGCCCCTGGACCTTGTCGTCGAGCTGGCCGACATAGCGGCCTTGCTCGGCGCGGATCAGCGGCACCTTGCGGTCCTTGTCCGGCTGGGTCGGCGAGATCAGGTTCAGTTCCAGCGCCTGCGGGTCGCTGTTGCCGGTCAGGCGCACCTCCACCTCGCCGGTCAGCTCGTCCAGGTGCACGCTGGCCTTGAGGTTGAGGGTCTGGGCCAGCAGCTCGCGGTCCAGCGAGCGGTTGATGCCCTTGCCGGCCTCGTAGTAGTTGTCGTTGACCAGGTTGTCCGGGTTGCGCACGGCAATGCTGACCATGGTCAGGCTCAGGCACACCGAGGTGGCCAGGATGCCGATGATGATCCAGGGCCAGAGGTGCTTGTACCAGGGGCTGGCGGCGGTGGCTGCAGGCATTGTCGATGTTCTCTCTCAGCGGATCTGTGGGCCGATGAAACGGCTCTTGGCTTCAACCTGGTTGGCGCTGTCGTCGGCGTCCTTGAGGATGAAGGTGATTTCGTTGGTGGTCGAGGGCAGTTGTTCAGGGGCGACCGACAACTGCACCGGCAGGTTGACGATGTCGCCGGCGGTGACGCGTATCTCGCGCTGGCCTTCGAGCTTGAGGTCGGGCAGGCCAGCGGCGTCGAGCACGTAGACGTGGTCGTGCTGGTCCTTGTTCATCACCTTCAGGCTGTAGACGTTCTCGATCCGCCCCTGGGCGTTCTCGCGGTACAGCACGCGGTCCTTGGCCACGTCGAAACCGATCAGCGAACGGGTGGCGAAAGCGGTGACCAAGGCGCCGATCATCACCAGCAGCACCAGGGCGTAGCCGATCAGGCGCGGGCGCAGCATGTGGGTCTTCTGCCCGGACAGGTTGTGCTCGGTGGTATAGCTGATCAGGCCCTTGGGATAGTTCATCTTGTCCATGATGCTGTCGCAGGCGTCGATGCAGGCGGCGCAGCCGATGCACTCGATCTGCAAGCCATCACGGATATCGATGCCGGTGGGGCAGACCTGCACACACATGGTGCAGTCGATGCAGTCGCCCAGGCCCTTGGCCTTGTAGTCGATGTCTTTCTTGCGCGGGCCGCGGGTCTCGCCGCGGCGCGGGTCGTAGGAGACGATCAGGGTGTCCTTGTCGAACATCACGCTCTGGAAGCGCGCGTACGGGCACATGTAGATGCACACCTGCTCGCGCAGCCAGCCGGCGTTGCCGTAGGTGGCCAGCGTGAAGAAACCGACCCAGAAGTAGGCCCAGCCATCGGCCTGGCCGGTAAAGAACTCGATGGCCAGCTCGCGGATCGGTGAGAAGTAGCCGACGAAGGTCATGCCGGTGACGAAGCCTATCAGCAGCCACAGGCTGTGCTTGGCCAGCTTGCGCAGGAACTTGTTGGCGCTCATGGGCGCCTTGTCCAGTTTCATGCGCTGGTTGCGATCACCCTCGGTGACTTTCTCGCACCACATGAACACCCAGGTCCAGACGCTTTGCGGGCAGGTGTAGCCGCACCAGACCCGCCCTGCATACACGGTGATGAAGAACAGGCCGAAGGCGGCGACGATGAGGATCCCCGAGAGCAGGATGAAGTCCTGGGGCCAGATGGTGGCGCCGAAGATGTAGAACTTGCGTTCAGGCAGGTTCCACCAGACGGCCTGGTGGCCGCCCCAGTTCAGCCAGACGGTGCCGAAGTACAGCAAAAACAGCGCCGCGCCACCGACCATCCGCAGCCTGCGGAAGATGCCGGTGAAGGCGCGGGTGTAGATTTTTTCGCGCGAGGCGTAGAGGTCGACGGAATCCTTCCCTTTGCTGGCAGGCGGGGTGACGTCATGTACCGGAATTTGCTTGCTCATCATCAAGTCCCACGGCAGTGGAGAAATGCCGCGGCCAGTGCGTGCCGGCCGCAGTCTCGCGCGTTCTGCTAGCGCTCTGCGGCCCATGATACGCCTGAGATGGCGCGTGCGGGGCGCGCTGCGACCTTTAGTCGCGTTGGGTTCGTGGTGTGAATCGTGTTATGGCGGGTGTCAATTGATTCAGGTCAGTTTCGGCTCGTTTTATGCTCGAATGAACGTGGGAGCGGGCTTGCCCCGCGATGGCGGTTTCCGCTTCACGGCCATCGCGGGGCAAGTCGCAGCGGCGCACCGCCGCTCCCACGTTTGACCCATCACTCGGCTTTTGGCTCTTGTTGCTCCTGGTGCGACAGGCTGTAGACGTAGGCCGCCAGCAGATGGACCTTGTCGTTGCCCTGCATCTGCGCCTGGGCCGGCATCTGCCCCTGACGGCCATAGCGGATGGTCTGCTGCAACTGGGCGAAGCTCGAGCCGTAGATGAACGCCTGCGGATGAGTCAGGTTCGGCGCGCCCATGGCCGGGGTGCCCTTGCCCTCGGGGCCGTGGCAGGCCACGCAGTTGGTGGCGAAGATCTGCTGGCCCTTGGCCGGGTCGGCCTTGGCGTCCTCGGGCAGCTTGCGCCCGTCCAGGTTGGTCAGCACGAAGGCCGCCACGTCCGCCACGCCCTGTTCGCCGATCACCGTGGCCCAGCCCGGCATCACGCCGTGGCGACCGTTCATGATGGTGGTCTTGATGGTCTCCGGCTCACCGCCCCAACGCCAGTCGTTGTCGGTCAGGTTGGGGAAGCCGTAGGCGCCGCGGGCGTCGGAACCGTGGCATACCGAGCAGTTGGAGGCGAACAGGCGAGCGCCCATCTTCAGGGCCTGCGGGTCCTTGGCCACCTCCTCCAGCGGCATGGCGGCGAACTTGGCGAAGATCGGCCCGAAGCGGGCGTCGGCCTTGGCCATTTCCTTTTCCCATTCGTGCACGCCGGTCCAGCCGGCCTGGCCGTTGGAGAACTCGGTCTTCTTGTCGTTGTCGACGTAGGCGTAGCCCGGCAGGATGCCTTTCCAGTTGCCCAGGCCCGGGTACAGCACCAGGTAGCCGAGGGCGAAGACGACGGTGCCGACGAACAGCCAGAACCACCATTTCGGCAGCGGGTTGTCGTACTCCTCGATGCCGTCGAAGGCGTGGCCGACGACTTCGTCGGTGATCTCTTCGCGCTGGCCCTTGCGGGTCGACAGCAGCAGCCAGGTCAAGGCGAAGATGGTGCCCAGGGTCAGGACGGTGACGTACAGACTCCAGAAGGTTGTCATTGTTGTTTGCTCCTAGAAGCTTTTGCTTGCTCGACGTGGCGGGTGGCTTCTGGATCGTCCGCGAACGGCAATTGCGTCGCTTCGTCGAATTCCTGCTTGCGCCGCGGGCTGAACACCCACAGCGCCAGGCCCACGAAGGCCACCAGCACCACGACGGTGCCCAGGCCGCGAATCATCCCGATATCCATCAGTGTCACCGTTTGCTTTTGATGAGGGTGCCAAGGCCTTGCAGGTACGCCACGATGGCGTCCATCTCGGTCTTGCCCTTGACGGCGTCGCGGGCGCCGGCGATGTCCTCGTCGGTGTACGGCGTGCCCAGGGTGCGCAGCACTTCCATCTTCTTGGCGGTGTCCTTGCCGTCGAGCTTGTTTTCCACCAGCCACGGGTACGACGGCATCTTCGATTCCGGTACCACGTTGCGCGGGTTGTACAGGTGGGCGCGGTGCCAGTCGTCCGAGTAGCGACCGCCGACGCGGGCCAGGTCGGGCCCGGTACGCTTGGAGCCCCACAGGAACGGGTGGTCCCACACGCTCTCGCCGGCCACCGAATAGTGGCCGTAGCGTTCGGTCTCGGCGCGGAACGGCCGGATCATTTGCGAGTGGCAACCCACGCAGCCTTCGCGGATGTAGATGTCGCGGCCCTCGACCTCGAGCGCGGTACGTGGCTTCATGCCCTCGACCGGCTTGTTGGTGACGTCCTGGAAGAACAGCGGGACGATCTGGGTGAGGCCACCGACGCTGACGGCGATGACCATGAAGAAGGCCATCAGGCCGATATTCTTCTCGACTGCTTCATGCTTCATCAGTGGGCTCCCACGACGACGATCTTGGCGGCTTCCTCAGCCTGAACCGGGTTGGCGGCGCGCACGGTACGCAGCACGTTGTAGGCCATCAGCAGCATGCCGGAGGCGAAGAACGCACCGCCCAGGGCGCGGACGATGTAACCCGCGTGGCTGGCCTGCAGGGCTTCGACGAAGGAGTAGGTGAGGGTGCCGTCGTCGTTGATGGCGCGCCACATCAGGCCTTGGGTGATGCCGTTGACCCACATCGAGGCGATGTACAGCACGGTGCCGATGGTGGCCAGCCAGAAGTGCGCGTTGATCAGGCCGACGCTGTGCATCTGATCGCGGCCGTAGAGTTTCGGGATCATGTGGTAGACCGCGCCGATCGAGATCATCGCCACCCAGCCGAGGGCGCCGGCGTGGACGTGGCCGATGGTCCAGTCGGTGTAGTGCGACAGTGAGTTGACCGTCTTGATGGCCATCATCGGGCCTTCGAAGGTGGACATGCCGTAGAACGCCAGCGACACCACCAAGAAGCGCAGGATCGGGTCGGTACGTAGCTTATGCCAGGCCCCCGAGAGGGTCATCATGCCGTTGATCATGCCGCCCCAGCTCGGCGCCAGGAGGATGATCGACATCACCATGCCCAGTGACTGCGCCCAGTCCGGCAGCGCGGTGTAGTGCAGGTGGTGGGGGCCGGCCCAGATGTACAGGGTGATCAGCGCCCAGAAGTGCACGATCGACAGGCGATAGGAGTAGATCGGGCGTTCGGCCTGCTTGGGCACGAAGTAGTACATCATCCCGAGGAAGCCGGTGGTGAGGAAGAAGCCCACGGCATTGTGCCCGTACCACCACTGGATCATCGCGTCGGTGGCGCCGGCGTAGGCCGAGTAGGACTTGAACAGGCTCACCGGCAGCGAGATGTGGTTGACGATGTGCAGCATCGCGGTGACCACGATGAACGCGCCGTAGAACCAGTTGCCGACGTAGATGTGCTTGGTCTTGCGCTTGACGATGGTGCCGAAGAACACCAGGGCGTAGGTGACCCAGACGATGGCCAGCAGGATCGCCAGCGGCCACTCGAGCTCGGCGTATTCCTTGGTGGTGGTGAAGCCCATCGGCAGGGTGATCAGCGCGCCGACGATCACCGCCTGCCAGCCCCAGAAGGTGAAGGCGGCCATGCTGTCGGAGATCAGGCGGGTCTGGCAGGTACGCTGCACCACGTAGTAGCTGGTGCCGAACAGGGCGCAGCCACCGAAGGCGAAGATCACCAGGTTGGTGTGCAGTGGGCGCAGGCGGCCGAAGCTCGTCCATGGCAGGTCCAGGTTGAGCTGGGGCCATACCAGTTGCGAGGCGATGAAGACGCCGAGCCCCATGCCAAGGATCCCCCAGACCACCGTCATGATGGCGAACTGGCGGACGACCTTATAGTTATAAGCAGTCGGACTGATTGCAGTGCTCATTCTAAGGTTCCACGGTTTGGGTGTTCTTGTTGGTTGGTAAATCGGCGCCAGTATCGATAACCACCAGGGTTATGGCAACGCAAGGAAACCTGCGCCGACCCGTGTCCAGGCCCTTCTCACCGCCGTCCCGCGGTTTTTGGGCTGGATGATTGTACACAAATAAATATTTGTAATGTGTACCGTTTTCCATGTTTTTCTGATCGTTCGGTCAAGCTTTTTGATCGGGACGGGCACGCAAGGCGTCATCCCAAAGCCGCAGGCTCGTGAGCGTGGAGTCGATGCGTGATGTCAGGCTGTGCACCACGTCTGTTCCGGTCGCTGCGAGCGGAGCCACTGTGGCAACAAGCTTAGTTGCGTTCGGAGGGGGTGCAAGGCGGGGAGGGGCGAGGGAGGGAGTCGTGGGAGCGGCGCACTACCGCTCCCACGGGGTTTTACTTGGCTGTTACGGTTTCTGCTGCTTGCTCTTGCGACAGGCTATACACATAGGCCGCCAGCAGGTGGACCTTGTCGTTGCCCTGGATGTCGTGCTGCGCCGGCATCTGGCCCTGACGGCCGTAACGGATGGTCTGCTGCAGCTGGGCGAAGCTCGAGCCGTAGATGAACGCCTGCGGATGGGTCAGGTTCGGCGCGCCCATGGCCGGGGTGCCCTTGCCTTCAGGCCCGTGGCAGGCCACGCAGTTTGTGGCGAAGATTTCCTGGCCCTTGGCCGGGTCGGCCTTGACGCCTTCCGGCAGGCTGCGGCCATCGAGGTTGGTCAGCACGAAGGCTGCCACATCGGCCACGCCCTGCTCGCCGATCACCGTGGACCAGCCCGGCATGACGCCGTGGCGGCCGTTCATGATCGAGGCCTTGATGGTCTCCGGCTCGCCACCCCAGCGCCAGTCGTTGTCGGTCAGGTTGGGGAAGCCGTAGGAGCCCTTGGCGTCGGAGCCGTGGCACACCGAGCAGTTGGAGGCGAACAGCCGGCTGCCCATTTTCAGTGCCTGCGGGTCCTTGGCCACTTCCTCCACCGGCATGGCGGCATACTTGGCGAAGATCGGGCCGAACTTGGCGTCGGCCTTGTCCATCTCTTTCTGCCACTCGTCCACCTGGGTCCAGCCATTCTCGTAGCCAGGCAGGATGCCTTTCCAGTTGCCCAGGCCCGGGTAGAGGATCAGGTAGCCGACCGAGAACACCAGTGTGCCGACGAACAGCCAGAACCACCACTTGGGCAGCGGGTTGTCGTACTCCTCGATGCCGTCGAAGCTGTGGCCCATGGTCTGGTCGGTGGTGTCGCTGCTCTGGCCTTTTCGGGTGGCGAGCAGCAGCCAGGTCAGGCCGATCAGGCTGCCGATGGTCAGTACGCTGATGTACGTACTCCAGAAGGTGGTCATTGCTGGGTACTCCTCAATACGGCAGGTTCCTGCCCGGCGGGGGGCAGGCGGTCGTCGACGAAGGGCAGCAGGCGCGCTTCGGCGAAATCACGGTCGCGGCGACGGTTGAACACCCAGAGCGACAGGCCGATGAAGGCGATCATCACCACCAGGGTGCCCAGGCCGCGGATCATGCCGATGTCCATTTCCATCGCACTCACCTCTTGTTCTTGATCGCGGTGCCGAGCACCTGCAGGTAGGCGACCAGTGCGTCCATCTCGGTCTTGCCCTTGACCGCGTCCTTCGCGCCGGCGATGTCGTCGTCGCTGTAGGGCACGCCGAGGCCGCGCAGGACACGCATCTTGACGTCGGTGTGGCTGTTGTCGACCTGCGCGGCCACCAGCCATGGGTATGACGGCATCTTCGATTCCGGTACCACGTTGCGCGGGTTGTACAGGTGCGCGCGGTGCCAGTCGTCCGAGTAGCGGCCGCCGACGCGGGCCAGGTCCGGACCGGTACGCTTGGAGCCCCACAGGAACGGATGGTCCCATACGCTCTCGCCGGCCACCGAGTAGTGGCCGTAGCGCTCGGTCTCGGCGCGGAATGGCCGGACCATCTGCGAGTGGCAGCCCACGCAGCCTTCGCGGATGTAGATGTCGCGGCCTTCGAGTTGCAGGGCGGTGTAGGGCTTCATGCCCTCGACCGGCTTGTTGGTGACGTCCTGGAAGAACAGCGGGACGATCTGGGTCAGGCCGCCGATGCTGACGGCGAACACCATCAGCAGGGCCATCAGGCCTATGTTTTTCTCAACGACTTCATGGTTCATCAGGCTCTACTCCTCAAGCCAGCTGGGCGTTGGCGGGGGCTTGCTCGGCGGCCGGGGCACGCACGGTGCGCCAGGTGTTCCAGGCCATCAGGAACATGCCGCTGAGGAAGATCGCGCCGCCGACGAAGCGCACGACGAAGCCTGGGTGGCTGGCCACCAGGGTTTCGACGAACGAGTAGGTCAGCGTGCCGTCGCTGTTGACCGCGCGCCACATCAGGCCCTGGGCAATGCCGTTGACCCACATCGAGGCGATGTAGAGCACGGTGCCGATGGTGGCCAGCCAGAAGTGCGCGTTGATCAGCCCGAGGCTGTACATGCGCTCCTTGCCGAACACTTTCGGGATGGTGTGGTACAACGCGCCGATGGAGATCATCGCCACCCAGCCGAGGGCGCCGGCGTGGACGTGGCCGATGGTCCAGTCGGTGTAGTGGGACAGGGCGTTGACCGTCTTGATGGCCATCATCGGGCCTTCGAAGGTGGACATGCCGTAGAACGCCAGCGAGACGACCAGGAAGCGCAGGATCGGGTCGCTGCGCAGCTTATGCCAGGCGCCCGAGAGGGTCATCATGCCGTTGATCATGCCGCCCCAGCTTGGCGCCAGCAGGATCAGCGACATGATCATGCCCAGCGACTGCGCCCAGTCCGGCAGCGCGGTGTAGTGCAGGTGGTGCGGGCCTGCCCAGATGTACAGGGTGATCAGGGCCCAGAAGTGGACGATCGACAGGCGATACGAATACACCGGGCGCTCGGCCTGCTTGGGCACGTAGTAGTACATCATCCCCAGGAAGCCGGCGGTCAGGAAGAAGCCCACGGCGTTGTGGCCGTACCACCACTGCACCATGGCATCGGTGGCGCCGGCGTACAGCGAGTAGGACTTGGTCAGGCTGACCGGTACTTCCAGGTTGTTGACGACATGCAGGATCGCCACGGTGAGGATGAAGGCGCCGAAGAACCAGTTGCCCACGTAGATGTGCTTGGTGTTGCGCTTCATCAGCGTGCCGAAGAACACCACGGCATAGGCCACCCAGACGATGGTGATCAGGATGTCGATCGGCCATTCCAGTTCGGCGTATTCCTTGGTGCTGGTGTAGCCCAGCGGCAGGCTGATCGCCGCCAGCAGGATCACCAGTTGCCAGCCCCAGAAGGTGAACGCGGCCAGGCGTGGCGCGAACAGGGTGGTCTGGCAGGTGCGTTGCACCGAATAATAGGAGGTGGCGAACAGGGCACAGCCGCCGAAGGCGAAGATCACCGCGTTGGTGTGCAAGGGTCGCAGGCGGCCGAAGCTGGTCCACGGCAGGTCGAGGTTGAAGGCGGGCCAGGCGAGCTGGGCGGCGATGAAGACGCCGAGCCCCATCCCGACGATGCCCCACACCACCGTCATGATGGCGAATTGGCGGACCACCTGATAGTTGTAGGCGGTACTGCTGGTTGTGTTCATGTATGGGTTCCCATCCACGGTTATAGGCAGGCTAGACAGCGAGGCAAGCATGATTAATGGGCAAAGTGCCGGTATTGACGGGGATCAATGGGCGAAGATCGGAAATGTCCCAGGCTTGCGCTGCGATCCTCCGAAAATTCCGCAGGATCGTGGCATTTCCAGCTGCCTGATCCTGGCCCACGGCGCCGGTGCGCCAATGGACAGCAGGTTCATGGAGGACATGGCGCAAAGGCTGGCGGGGCAAGGGGTAGGGGTGGTGCGCTTCGAGTTCCCCTACATGGCCGAGCGGCGTCTGAACGGCGGCAAGCGGCCGCCCAATCCGCAGAAGGTGTTGCTCGAATGCTGGCGGACTGTATACGACCAGCTGCGACCATTGGTCGCAGGGCGGTTGGCTGTCGGCGGCAAGTCCATGGGCGGACGCATGGCCAGTCTCGTGGCGGACGAACTGGGCGCCGATGCGCTGGTGTGCCTGGGATATCCGTTCTATGCCGTGGGCAAGCCTGAAAAGCCACGCGTGGAGCACTTGGCCGGGCTGCATACGCGAACGTTGATCGTGCAGGGCGAGCGGGATGCCCTGGGCAATCGTGAGGCGGTGGCGGGGTATGCGCTATCGCCGGCGATCGAGGTGAGCTGGCTGGTGGCGGCCGATCATGACCTCAAGCCGTTGAAGGCGTCAGGGTTCAGTCATGAGCAGCACATGCAGGCGGCGGCGGAGCGGGTGGCGGCTTTCCTGCGGGTGTAGCCATCGCGAGGCAAGCCCGCTCTTCGTGGGAGCGGGCTTGCCTCGCGATGAGGGCCTCAGCTCAGTCGCGGTACTCGCACAGGTAAGCGGTATCCACGGCCACCTTCAGCTGGAACTTGCTGTCGGCGGCCACGTTGAACTTGTCGCCAGCGTTGAAGGTTTCCCAGTTGTCGCTACCTGGCAGCTTCACGCTCAGGGCGCCGGAGACTACGTGCATGATCTCGCGCTTGGCGGTGCCGAACTCGTATTCGCCCGGGGCCATCACACCCACGGTGGCCGGACCTTCCTTGCTTTCGAAGGCGATCGACTTGACGGTGCCATCGAAGTACTCATTGACCTTGAACATCGGGCGACTCCTGAAAAAGGACTGAAAAAAGGGCTGGCCAGTATGCCCAAGGCCCGCCCCTGCGTCATCTGTTTCAGGTGCTGCTTGGCGGCAGGCTCAGGGGCAGCAGGCGTGCGGTGTTGCGGGCGTCTTCCAGGGCCCGGTGCTGTTGCCCGGCAAACTGCAGGCCGGCCAGTTGCAGGGCGCTGTTCAGGCCCGCCGGACGCTGCAGGTGGCGGGCCTTGGCGAAGCGTTGCTTGAGGTTGATGTGCGGCAGTTGCTCCAGCAGGCTGCGCACATGGTGCGCCTGCCATTCCAGCAGCAGTTGCTTGCGGTCGTAGTCGCCCCAGCTTACCCAGGCCTGCAATTGTGCCTGGTGATGACCCAGCCAGCGTTCGAACGCGGCCCAGACTTCGGGGAAGGGCGCGGCGGCATCGACCTCGGCCTGGCCGATATGGGTCAGCTCGCGACAGAAGGAGGTCAGCTGCGGCCGCCGCCGGGGCCGCACGAAGCGCTGGAAGTGGTCGACCTCGCGCCCGTCGCGGGTGACCAGGCTTGCGCCGATTTCAATGATTTCCATCTCCGTGACCGGCCAGCCGCCGTCGTCGGTGGTGGCTTCCAGGTCGATCACCAACCAGTGGCCCATGCCAGGCTCCCTATCAATGCAGAAAAACCTGCGCACTTGCCGGGGCGCGTGCGCTGGCCAGTAGAGCGTAGCCAAACTCGAGGCTCACGACATCCCCTGGCACTTTGGCATATTCGGCGGTTGTGCCCGTGCGGGAAAACGCCTAGCTTAGGCGCATTCAGGCCCTTACCCGTGATGAGTGTCCCGACTTGATTCCACTGCCCAGTGCCAAGCTGTCGTCCTTCCTGTTGCTGTTCGCGACGGTTTTGCTGAATGCCGCGGCACAGGCCGAGGTGGTGCGGGAAGTGAAGATCGGGGCCGCGCATTTCCCGCCCTACACCGTGCGTCCGGAGCAGGGCGCCGACACCGGTCTGCTGCCGCAGTTGGTGGAGTCGCTGAACCGCTTGCAGTCCTTGTACCGTTTCGTCCTGGTGCCCACCTCGATTCCCCGGCGCTTCGGCGATTTCCAGCAGGGCCGCACCGACATGGCGATCTTCGAGAATCCGCAGTGGGGCTGGCAGGAGATCGAGCACAAGGCGGTGGACATGGGGCTGGAGGATGCCGAGATCTTCGTCAGCCGCCAGCAGTCAGGGCGTGACCAGCATTACTTCGACGATCTTGAGGGCAAGCGCCTGGCGCTGTTCAATGGCTATCACTATGCCTTTGCCGATTTCAACGCGGACCCGGCCTGGTTGAAGAAGCGCTACCGTGCCACGCTGACCTACTCCCACGACAGCAACCTCAACATGGTCGAGCGTGGGCGAGCTGACATCGCCCTGGTCACCCGCTCGTACCTCAGTGATTTCCTCAAGCGCAATCCGGACAGCACCGGACAGTTGCTGGCGTCGCAACGGGTCGATCAGGTCTACCATCACTACGCCTTGCTGCGTCCAGGGGCTTCCATCAGCCCCGAAGCCTTTGCCGGCCTGTTGCGTCAGTTGCGGGAAAATGGCGAGCTGCTGCGCATCTTCCAGCCCTACAAGATCACCGTCGAAGCCCCGCACGACTAAATTTCGACTAGGCCGCCGCGTATTCAGTAATGAGTGTGCAGGATTGTGCAGGGTCCGAGGCAAACGTGCCTGTAGCGGCCCTTTCGCGACACGAGGACGCTCGCGCAGGAACTGGAGGTTTGCCCTGCGATGGCGGTTTCAGCCCAGGCGGCTGCTCTTGCGGCAATGGATCAGCGCATCGCGGATCATGAAGTTGACCAGCGTCGGCGACACGCCCAGCTCCTTGGCGATGTCCTTCTGCGGCACGCCATGCAGGCGGTACATCTCGAAGGCGTAGCGGGTGCGTTTGGGTAGCTCGTCGAGGGCGTCGGCGATGTGTTCCAGGGTGGCGAGATTGATGTGGGTGGCCTCGGGCGAGGCATTCTGGATGACCACATTCATCCCTTCCTCTTCGCTGCCGGTGTATTTCAGCTCCATGGCCTGCTTGCGGTAGTGATCGATGGCCAGGTTGCGCACGATCTGGAACAGGTAGCTGAGCTGGGCCTTGAAGGAAGAGGTGATCTGCGGGGCGGCGCTGAGCCTGAAAAAGGCGTCCTGCACCACATCCTCGGCGCGGGAGCGGCAACCGGTGATGCGCGCGGCGATCTTCACCAGGATGCTGCGGTTGTCGACGAATGCCTGGAGTAATGGTGAATCGCACTTACTTGTGGATAGTTGTTCCGCCATGGAAATCACCTTGTCTCGAAGAGGAGTGGGAGCGCCCCCTGAAGGAGGCTTCCTACGACGTGCGACAAACTATTCGTAATGATAATGATTGTCAAATACGAAAGTTAATGAGTTTTGATCCATTTTGGTTCTAAGCTCCAGGCTGTGAACTGCTTCACTCCATCCCTCTGCGCCCGGCCTTCCCGGGCCGTCCGACAGGCCTAATTTCTTCCCCGGCCCATCCGTTCCCCTGTGTACATCTCGGCTGCCGAACACTGCCCGCCTGTCGTGCGCGGGTCAGTCAGGCGCGACTCACCCAGACACTGGCAGGAACATTCCATGACGGACGCCTTCGAACTCCCGCACTCGCTGGTCCAGGCCCTGGCGCAGCGCGCCGCCCAGACCCCAGAGCGCATCGCCTTGCGCTTCCTGGCCGACGCGCCCGGCGAGCAGGCGGTGCTCAGCTACCGGGACCTCGACCACCGCGCG
Organism: Pseudomonas sp. TE6283; assembly: GCF_054060555.1. Classification (NCBI taxonomy): domain Bacteria; kingdom Pseudomonadati; phylum Pseudomonadota; class Gammaproteobacteria; order Pseudomonadales; family Pseudomonadaceae; genus Pseudomonas; species Pseudomonas sp. TE6283. The sequence continues at coordinate 43,758 of NZ_JBSSDH010000006.1, read as the reverse complement.
CGGACCATCGCCGCGGCGTTGCAGGCCCGGGCCGGGTTCGGCGAGCGTGCCGTGCTGCTGTTCCCCAGCGGCCCGGACTATGTCGCGGCCTTCTTCGGCTGCCTGTACGCCGGGGTGATCGCCGTGCCGGCCTACCCGCCGGAGTCTTCGCGCCAGCATCACCAGGAGCGCCTGCTGTCGATCATCGACGACGCCGAGCCGCGCCTGCTGCTGACGGTAGAAGCGCTGTGTGACAGTTTGCAGGGCCTCGAAGCCCTGGCTGGCGCCAGCGCTCCGGGCCTGCTGGCCGTGGACCGTCTCGACCCGCAGTTGGCCGGGCAGTGGCGCGAGCCTCAGCTCAAAGGCAATGACATCGCCTTCCTGCAGTACACCTCCGGCTCAACCGCGCTGCCCAAGGGCGTGCAGGTCAGCCACGGCAACCTGGTGGCCAACGAGCAACTGATCCGCCAGGGTTTCGGCATCGACCTGAACCCGGATGACGTGATCGTCAGCTGGCTGCCGCTGTACCACGACATGGGCCTGATCGGTGGCCTGCTGCAGCCGATCTTCAGCGGCGTACCTTGCGTGCTGATGTCGCCGGGCTATTTCCTCGCCCGACCGCTGCGCTGGCTGCAGGCGATCAGCGAGTACGGCGGCACCATCAGCGGCGGCCCGGACTTCGCCTACCGGCTGTGCAGCGAGCGGGTCAGCGAGGCCGCGCTCGCCGGCCTGGACCTGAGCCGCTGGCGCGTGGCCTATTCCGGTTCCGAGCCGATTCGCCAGGACAGCCTCGACACCTTCGCCGAAAAATTTGCCGCCTGTGGCTTCGACGCCAGCAGCTTCTTCGCCAGCTACGGCCTGGCCGAGGCCACCCTGTTCGTCAGCGGCAGCCGCCGCGGCCAGGGCATCGGCGCCCTGGAGCTGGATGCCGAGGCCTTCGCCGCCAACCGTGCCGAGCCGGGCAAGGGCAGCGTACTGATGAGCTGCGGCTATCCACAGCCGGGCCACGCGGTGCGCATCGTCGAGCCGCAACAGCTGCAGGTGCTGGCTGACAACCAGGTGGGCGAGATCTGGGCCGGCGGCCCGAGCATCGCCCTGGGTTACTGGCGCAACCCCGAGGCCAGCGCCCGTACCTTCGTCGAGATGGACGGCCAGACCTGGCTGCGCACGGGCGATCTGGGCTTCATGCGCGACGGCGAGGTGTTCGTCACCGGGCGCCTGAAGGACATGCTCATCGTCCGTGGCCAGAACCTCTACCCGCAGGACCTGGAAAAGACCCTGGAGCGTGAGGTCGAGGTGCTGCGCAAGGGCCGGGTGGCGGTGTTCGCCGTCGACGACCAGGGCGAGGAAGGCATCGGCGTGGCGGTGGAGATCAGCCGCAACGTGCAGAAAGCGCATACGCCCGAGGCGCTGATCACTACCCTGCGCCGGGTCATTGCCGACGCCTGCCGCCAGGCGCCGGCCGTGGTCCTGCTGCTCAATCCCGGCGCGCTGCCCAAGACCTCCAGCGGCAAGCTGCAGCGCTCGGCCTGCCGCCTGCGCATGAACGACGGCAGCCTGGATATCTATGCGCGGTTCCCGATGGCGCAAACGGCGCAGGGCCATGTCCTGGCCGGTGACGACCTGCAGGCACGGATCGCCGGTATCTGGCGTGAACTGCTCAAGGTCGGGGCGGTGGCGGCGGACGATCACTTCCTGCTGCTGGGCGGCAACTCCATCGCCGCCACCCAGGTGACCGCGCGCCTGGGCGACGAGCTGGGGCTGCAACTGAGCCTGCGCACCCTGTTCGAAGCACCGACCCTGGCCGAGTACAGCGCCGCCGTGGCGGCCATTGTCGCCGAAGGCGGCAGCACAGTTGGCGTGATCCGCAACCAGGACCGCGACCAGGCATTGCCGCAGTCACTGGCACAGAATCGCCTGTGGCTGTTGTGGCAACTGGAGCCGCAGTCCGCCGCCTACAACATCCCCGCCGGTCTGCACCTGCGCGGCGAGCTGGACGAGGCGGCGCTGCAGGCGAGCTTCCAGGCCCTGGTCGCCCGCCACGAATCCTTGCGCACGCTGTTCGACGAAGTCGACGGCCAGGCCGTGCAGCGCATCCTGCCGAGTCAGTCGTTCAGCCTGCGTCAGCTGGACCTCGAAGGACTGTCGCCCGCCGAGGTGGCCGCGCGCCGCGAGGACGAGGCGCAGCAGCCGTTCGACCTGCGCCAGGGGCCGCTGCTGCGGGTGACCCTGGCCCGCCTGGACGATGAAGAGCACCAGCTGTGGGTGACCCTGCACCACATCGTCGCCGACGGCTGGTCGCTGAACATCCTGCTGGATGAGTTCGCCCGCCTGTACGCCGCCCAGGGCCAGACCGTACAACTGCCCGAACTGACGCTGGGCTACGCCGACTACGGCCAATGGCAGCGCCAGTGGCTGGCTGACGGCGAGAGCGCCCGTCAGCTCGACTACTGGAAAAACAGACTGGGTGATGAACTACCGGTGCTCGACCTGTGCACCGACCAGCCCCGCGCCAGCCAACAGCACACCCGCGCCGCGCGTCACAGCCTCAAGGTGCCGGCGGCGCTGACCAGCGCCCTCAAGGAGCTGGCCCGCGACCAGCAGGCCAGCCTGTTCATGGTCCTGCTCGCCGGCTGGCAGGCCCTGCTGCACCGCTACAGCGGCCAGGGCGACATCCGCGTCGGCGTGCCCAACGCCAACCGTCCGCGCCTGGAAACCCAGGGCATGGTCGGCTTCTTCATCAACACCCAGGTGCTGCGCGCCGAACTCGACGGCCGCCTGTCGTTCGCCGGGCTGCTGGCCCAGGCGCGCCAGGCCACCCTGGAGGCCCAGGCCCATCAGGACCTGCCGTTCGAGCAGTTGCTCGAAGCGCTGCCGCAGGCCCGTGAACAGGGCCTGTTCCAGGTCATGTTCAACCACCAGCAGCGCGACCTGTCGGCCCTGCGCCGCCTGCCCGGGCTGCTGGCCGAAGAGCTGCCGTGGCACAGCCGCGAAGCCAAGTTCGACCTGCAACTGCACAGCGAGGAAGACCACCAGGGCCGCCTGACGCTGGCCTTCGACTACGCCGCCGGGCTGTTCGAGGCAGCCACCGTCAAGCGCCTGGCCAGCCATCTGCTGGCCTTGCTCGAGCAGGTCTGCGCCGAGCCGCAGCTGGCCCTCGGCGAGGTGCGCCTGCTCGACGAGCAGGGCCGCGCGCAACTGCTCGGCTGGGGGCAGGCGCCGATGGCGAGCGCGCCGCGCCTGCTGGTCGAGCAACTCAATGAACAGGCTCGCCTGACCCCCGAGCGCACCGCGCTGGTGTGGGAGGGCGGCCAGCTCAGCCATGCCGAGCTGCACCAGCAGGCCAACCGCCTGGCCCACTACCTGCGCGACAAGGGCGTCGGCCCGGACACCTGCGTGGCCATCGCCCTGGAGCGTTCGCCACAGCTGCTGGTCGGCCTGCTGGCCATCCTCAAGGCCGGCGGCGCCTATGTACCGCTGGACACCGACTACCCGGCCGAGCGCCTGGCCTACATGCTGGCCGACTGCAAGGCCGGCCTGCTGCTCAGTCACGGTAGCCTGCTCGACAAGCTGCCGCAGGTGGACGGCGTCAGCGCCATCGCCCTCGACCAGTTGCACCTGGACAGCTGGCCGAGCCAGGCCCCCGGCCTGCACCTGCACGGTGACAACCTTGCCTATGTGATCTACACCTCCGGCTCCACCGGCCAGCCCAAGGGCGTGGGCAACACCCACGCGGCCCTGGCCGAACGCCTGCAGTGGATGCAGGCCACCTACGCGCTGGACGACAGCGATGTGCTGATGCAGAAAGCGCCGATCAGTTTCGACGTGTCGGTGTGGGAGTGCTTCTGGCCGTTGGTCAGCGGTTGCCGGCTGGTGCTGGCCGGCCCCGGCGAGCACCGTGACCCGCAGCGCATCGCCCAGCTGATCCAGCAACACGGGGTGACCACGCTGCACTTCGTGCCGCCGCTGCTGCAGGTGTTTGTCCAGGAGCCGCTGGCCGCCGGCTGCACCAGCCTGCGCCGGCTGTTCTCCGGGGGCGAGGCGCTGTCCGCGGCCCTGCGCGACCGCGTGCTGCAGCTGCTGCCGCAAGTGCAACTGCACAACCGCTACGGCCCGACCGAAACCGCCATCAACGTCACCCATTGGCACTGCCAGGCGAGTGATGGCGCCCGCTCGCCCATTGGCCGCCCGCTGGGCAACGTGCTGTGCCGGGTGCTGGACGACGAATTCGAGCTGAGCGCGCCGGGCGTGCCCGGCGAATTGTGCCTGGGGGGCGCGGGTTTGGCCCGTGGCTATCTCGGCCGCCCAGGGCTTACCGCCGAACGCTTCGTGCCCCAGCCCGATGGCGACGGCGCGCGCCTGTACCGCAGTGGCGACCGCGCCCGCTGGCATGTGCAGAGCCAGGCCCTGGAGTACCTGGGCCGCCTCGACCAGCAGGTGAAGGTGCGCGGTTTCCGCGTCGAACCCGAGGAAGTGCAGGCGGTGCTGCTGGCCCAGCCGGGCGTCGCCCAGGCGCTGGTGCTGATCCACCAGGACGCCGTCGGCGCCCAGCTGGTGGGCTACTACAGCGGCATTGAACAGAGCGACGCGCTGCTGGCCGCGCTGGCCGAGCGCCTGCCGGCCTACATGGTGCCGGCGCAGCTCATCCACCTGGCGCAGATGCCCCTGGGGCCGAGCGGCAAGGTCGACCGCAAGGCACTGCCGGCGCCGGTCTGGCAACAACGTGGACATGTCGAGCCGCAGAGCGCGCTGCAGCAGCAGGTCGCGGCGATCTGGCGCGAGGTGCTGAACCTGCCGCAAATCGGCCTGCAGGACGATTTCTTCGCCCTCGGCGGCCACTCGCTGCTGGCCACCCAGATCGTCTCGCGCACCCGCCAGGCGCTGGATGTCGAGCTGCCGCTCAAGGCCCTGTTCGACGCCAGCGAGCTGGGCGCGTTCTGCGCCGAGATCGCCCGCCTGCAGGGCAGCGGCGAGCGCAACCGCCAGGGCGCCATCGCGCGTGTCGACCGCCGCCAGGCCGTGCCGCTGTCGTACTCGCAGCAGCGCATGTGGTTCCTCTGGCAGATGGACCCGCACAGCCCCGCCTACAACGTCGGCGGCATGGCCCGCTTCCAGGGGCCGCTGCATGTGGACGCCTTCGAGCGCGCCCTGCAGGCGCTGATCGTGCGCCATGAGACCCTGCGCACCACCTTCCCCAGCATCGACGGCAAGCCGTACCAGTGCGTGGCCGACGACAGCCACCTGCAATTGCACTGGCACGACTTCAGCGCCCTGGCCGACGAGGCCCGCCAGCAACGCCTGCAGCAACTGGCCGACGACCAGGCGCACCAGCCGTTCGACCTGGAGCGCGGCCCGCTGCTGCGCGCCTGCCTGGTCAAGGCCGGCGAGCGCGAGCATTACTTTGTCCTGACCCTGCACCACATCGTCACCGAAGGCTGGGCCATGGACATCTTCGCCCGTGAACTGGGCGAGCTGTACGAGGCCTTCGTCGACGAGCGCGAGTCGCCGCTGGCGCCGCTGCCGGTGCAGTACCTCGACTACAGCGTGTGGCAGCGCCAGTGGCTGGAAAGCGGCGAGGGCGCCCGTCAGCTGGCGTACTGGAAAAACCGCCTGGGCGACGAGCACCCGGTGCTGGCGCTGCCGGCCGATCGTCCGCGCCCAGCGGTGCAGAGCCACCAGGGAGGGCTCTACCGCTTCGACCTGGATCCGGCGCTGGTCAAGCGCGTGCATGCCTTCAACAGCCAGCGCGGCCTGACCCTGTTCATGACCATGACCGCCACCCTGGCCGCGCTGTTGCACCGCTACAGCGGCCAGCGCGACCTGCGCATCGGCGCGCCGGTGGCCAACCGCATCCGTCCGGAAAGCGAAGGGCTGATCGGCGCCTTCCTCAACACCCAGGTGCTGCGCTGCGAGCTGGACGGGCAGATGAGCGCCGACGCGCTGCTCGACCAGGTGCGCCAGACCATCATCGACGGCCAGTCGCACCAGGACCTGCCGTTCGAGCAACTGGTCGAGGCCTTGCAGCCGCCGCGTTCGAGCGCCTACAACCCGCTGTTCCAGGTGATGTGCAACGTGCAGCGCTGGGCCTTCCAGCAGAGCCGCGAGCTGGTGGGCATGCAGGTGGACTACCTGGTCAACGACGCCAGCGCCACCAAGTTCGACCTGTACCTGGAGGTCACCGACCTCGATGGCCGCCTGGGCTGCTGCTTCACCTACAGCCGCGACCTGTTCGACGAGCCGCGCATCGTCCGCATGGCCGAGCACTGGCAGCAGTTGCTGGTGGCGCTGATCGATGACCCGCAACAGCGCCTGTGCGAACTGCCGATGCTCGCCGAAGCCGAACAGCAGGTGCTGATCGGCCAGCTCCAGGGCGAGCAGGACTTCGAGCTGAACCAGACGCTGCACGGGCTGTTCGCCGCCCAGGCCGAGCGCACCCCGCAGGCCCTGGCCCTGACCTTTGCCGGCCAGCACCTGAGCTATGCCGAGCTCGACCAGCAGGCCAACCGCCTGGCCCGCGCCCTGCGCGAGCGCGGCGTCGGCCCGCAGGTGCGGGTGGGCCTGGCGCTGGAGCGCTCGCTGGAGATGGTGGTGGGCCTGCTGGCCATTCTCAAAGCCGGTGGCGCTTATGTGCCGCTGGATCCGGAGTACCCGCTCGATCGCCTGCGCTACATGATCGAGGACAGCCGCCTTGGCTTGCTGATCGGCCAGCGCGACCTGCTCGACACCCTGGGCGAACTGCCGCCGGGTGTCGCGCGCTGGAGCCTGGAGGACGATGCCGCGAGCCTGTCCGCCTACAGCGACGCCGCCCTGGACAACCTCAACCTGGCGCAGCACCAGGCCTACCTGATCTACACCTCAGGCTCCACCGGCAAGCCCAAGGGCGTGGTAGTCAGCCACGGTGAAATCGCCATGCACTGCAAGGCGGTAATCGCCGAGTTCGGCATGCGCAGCGACGACTGCGAGCTGCATTTCTATTCGATCAACTTCGACGCCGCCAGCGAACGCCTGCTGGTGCCGCTGCTGTGCGGCGCCCGCGTGGTGCTGCGCGCCCAAGGGCAGTGGGGCGCCGAGGAAATCTGCCAGCTGGTGCGCGAGCAGCAGGTCAGCGTGCTTGGCTTTACCCCGAGCTACGGCAGCCAGCTGGCCCAGTACCTGGCCGGGCAGGGCGAGCAGTTGCCGGTGCGCCTGGTGATCACCGGCGGCGAGGCGCTGACCGGCGAACACCTGCAGCGCATCCGCCAGGCCTTTGCCCCGCAACAGTTCTTCAACGCCTACGGCCCGACCGAGACCGTGGTCATGCCGCTGGCCTGCCTGGCACCGGACACGCTGCCCGTCGATGCCGGCAGCGTGCCGATCGGCCGGGTGATCGGCGCCCGCACCGCCTACATCCTCGACGACGACCTGGCCCTGTTGCCACAGGGCGGGATCGGTGAGCTGTACGTGGGCGGCGCGGGCCTGGCCCAGGGCTACCACGACCGTCCGGGCCTGAGCGCCGAGCGCTTCGTCGCCGACCCGTTCAGCCATGACGGTGGCCGTCTGTACCGCACCGGCGACCTGGTGCGCCTGCGCGCCGATGGCCTGGTGGAGTATGTCGGACGTGCCGACCAACAGGTGAAGATCCGCGGCTTCCGTATCGAGCTGGGCGAGATCGAGAGCCGCCTGCAGGAGCACGCCGCCGTCGAGGAGGCGGTGGTCCTGGCCCTCGACCTGCCGGGCGGCAAGCAACTGGTGGGCTACCTGGTGTGCCCGCAGGCCAGCGCCGACGGCGAGGCCCAGGCCCTGCTGCGCGAGGCGGTCAAGGCCGATGCCCGCCAGCACCTGCCGGACTACATGGTACCGGCACACCTGGTGCTGCTCGACAGCCTGCCGCTGATGGGCAACGGCAAGCTCGACCGCCGCGCGCTGCCGGCGCCGGACCTGGAGCAGGCGCTCCAGCACTACCAGGCACCGGCCAATGAGCTGGAAAGCCAATTGGCGCAGGTCTGGCGCGAAGTGCTCAACCTGCCGCGCATCGGCGTGCAGGACAACTTCTTCGAACTGGGCGGCGACTCGATCCTGTCGATCCAGGTGGTCAGCCGGGCCCGTCAGCTGGGGCTGCAGTTCACCCCGCGCGACCTGTTCCAGCACCAGACCATCCAGACCCTGGCGGCGGTGGTGACCCGCAGCGAGGCGCCGGGCAGCATCGAGCAGGGCCCGCGTGAGGGCAGAGCCGGCCTGACGCCAATCCAGCACTGGTTCTTCGACAGCGAAGTGCCGCAACCGCAGCACTGGAACCAGGCCGTGCTGCTGCAGGTACGCCAGCCGCTGCAGGCCGAGGCGCTGGAGCAGGCCCTGGCCGCGCTGGTCGAACACCACGACAGCCTGCGCCTGCGCTTCGGCCGGGCCAACGGCCGCTGGCAGGCCGAGTACGCCCAGCCGAGCACCCAGCCGTTGCTGTGGACCGCGACCGTGAGCGATTTCGAGGACTGCCAGGCGCTCTATACCGATGTGCAGCGCAGCCTCGACCTTGCCGAGGGGCCGCTGCTGCGCGCCTTGCTGGTCAGCGACGAGCAGGGCGCCCAGCGCCTGCTGCTGGCGATCCATCACCTGGTGGTCGATGGCGTGTCCTGGCGTGTCCTGCTGGAAGACCTGCAGGCGCTTTACCGGGGTGAAACGCTGGCCGCCAAGACCCATGCCATGGGCGACTGGGCGGCGCGCCTGGCCAGCTATGCCGGCAGCGATTCGCTGCGTGACGAGTTGGACTGGTGGGAGGCGCAACTGGGCAGCGCCCGTCGCGAACTGCCCTGCGACCATCCCCAGGGCGGCAACCTGCACCGCCATGCCCGCAGCATCGCCATCGAACTGGACGTCGAACAGACCCGCCAGCTGCTGCAACAGGCGCCGGCGGCCTACCACACCCAGGTCAACGACCTGCTGCTGACCGCCCTGGCGCGCACCCTGTGCCAGTGGAGCGGTGATCAACAGGTGCTGGTGCAGCTGGAAGGCCATGGCCGTGACGGCTTGTTCGAGGACATGGACCTGACCCGCAGCGTCGGCTGGTTCACCAACGCCTACCCGCTGAGCCTGAGCCCGCAGATGGGCGAGGACGAGTCGGCCCGTGCCGGGTCGATCAAGCGCATCAAGGAGCAACTGCGCCAGGTGCCGCACAAGGGGCTGGGCCATGGCGTGCTGCGCTACCTGGCCGACGAGGCCGGGCGCGAACGCATGGCCGCGCTACCCCAGGCGCGCATCACCTTCAACTACCTGGGCCAGTTCGACCAGCAGTTCGACCAGGCGGCGCTGTTCCAGCCGCTGGACGCCCCCGCGGGCCTGGCCCATGACCTCGATGCGCCGCTGCCGAACTGGCTGAGCGTCGATGGCCAGGTGTACGGCGGCGCGCTGCAACTGCGCTGGAGCTTCAGCGCCGAGCGCTACGACGAAGCGACCATTGCCCGCCTGGCCGAAGCCTACCGCCAGGAGCTGCTGGCCTTGATCGGCCACTGCCTGGCGGACGGCAACGGCAGCTTCACGCCGTCGGACTTCCCGCTGGCGCAACTGACCCAGGAGCAGATCGACGCGCTGCCGATCCCGGCCGCCGAGATCGAGGACGTCTACCCGCTGACGCCGATGCAGGAAGGCCTGCTGCTGCACACCCTGCTCGAGCCGGGCACCGGCATCTACTACATGCAGGACCGCTACCGCATCAACAGCGCCCTGGACCCCGAGCGCTTCGCCCAGGCCTGGCAGGCCGTTGTGGCGCGCCACGAGGCGTTACGCGCATCGTTCAGCTGGAACGCTGGCGAAGCGATGCTGCAGATCATCCACAAGCCCGGCAAGACCCCGGTGGACTACCAGGACTGGCGCGGCCTCGACGAGACCACCCAGGAGGCGCGCCTGCAGGCTTTGCACAAGCAGGAGCGCGAGGCCGGATTCGAACTGCTGCGCGAAGCGCCGTTCCACCTGCGCCTGGTGCGCGTCGACGAGGCACGCTACTGGTTCATGATGAGCAACCACCACATCCTCATCGATGCCTGGTGCCGCTCGCTGCTGATGAACGACTTCTTCGAGATCTACCAGGCCCTGGGCGAGGGACGCCAAGCCCAGCTGCCGGTGCCGCCGCGCTACCGCGACTACATCGGCTGGCTGCAGCGCCAGGACCTCGACGAGGCGCGCCAGTGGTGGCAGGCCAACCTGGCCGGCTTCGAACGGGCCACGGCGATCCCCAGCGATCGACCGCTGCGCCACGATCACGCCGGTGACGGCATGGTAGTGGGCGATTGCTACACCCGCCTCGAGGTGAGCGAGGGCGCGCGCCTGCGCGAACTGGCCCAGGCCCACCAGCTGACGGTCAACACCTTCGCCCAGGCGGCCTGGGCCCTGACCCTGGCCCGATACAGCGGCGACCGCGACGTGGTGTTCGGCGTTACCGTGGCCGGGCGTCCGGTGAGCCTGCCGCAGATGCAGCGCACGGTCGGCCTGTTCATCAACAGCATCGCCCTGCGCGTGCAGATGCCGCAGCCCGGCGAACGGCGCAGCGTGCGTGACTGGCTGCAAGGCCTGCTCGAGCACAACATGCAGCTGCGCGAGTACGAGTACCTGCCGCTGGTGGCGATCCAGGAGTGCAGCGAACTGCCCAAGGGCCAGCCGCTGTTCGACAGCCTGTTCGTGTTCGAGAACGCCCCGGTGGAAACCGCCGTGCTCGACCACGCCCAGCACCTGGACGCCAGCTCCGACTCGGGCCGCACCCACACCAACTTCCCGCTGACCGCGGTGTGCTACCCGGGCGATGACCTGGGCCTGCACCTGTCATTCGACCAGCGTTACTTCGACTATCCGACCGTCGAGCGCCTGCTCGCCGAGTTCAAGCGCCTGCTGCTGGCGCTGGTCGAGGGCTTCAATGGCGAGGTGGATGAGCTGGCACTGCTGGGCGCCGAGGAGCAGCGCTTCCTGCTCGACGACTGCAATCGCACCGAGCACAGCTACGCCCTGGAGCAGAGCTACGTCGAGCTGTTCGAGGCGCGGGTCGCCGCGCACCCGCAGCGCACCGTCGCCCGCTGCCTGGAGGCGTCCTACGACTATGCCGGGTTGAACGTGGCGGCCAACCGCCTCGGCCATGCCCTGGTCGCGGCCGGCGTGGCCATCGACCAACCGGTGGCGCTGCTGGCCGAGCGCGGCCTGGCGCTGCTGGGCATGATCGTCGGCAGCTTCAAGGCCGGCGCCGGCTACCTGCCGCTGGATCCGGGCCTGCCGTCGGCGCGCCTGCAACGCATCGTCGAGCTCAGCCGCACGCCGGTGCTGGTGTGCAGCGCGGCCTGCGCCGAGCAGGCGCGCCAGTTGCTCGACGAAGTGGCGGGTGCGGCACGGCCGAAGCTGCTGGTCTGGGAAGAGGTGCAGGCGAGCACCGTGGCCAGCCACAACCCCGGCATCCACAGCGCGCCGGACAACCTCGCCTACGTGATCTACACCTCCGGCTCCACCGGGCTGCCCAAAGGCGTGATGGTCGAGCAGCGCGGCATGCTCAACAACCAGCTGAGCAAGGTGCCATACCTGGCCCTGGACGAGCAGGACGTGATCGCCCAGACCGCCTCGCAGAGCTTCGACATCTCGGTGTGGCAGTTCCTCGCCGCGCCGCTGTTCGGGGCCAAGGTGCAGATCGTGCCGAACGCCATCGCCCACGACCCGCAGGGCCTGCTGAGCCATGTGCAGGCCACCGGCATCACCGTGCTGGAGAGCGTGCCGTCGCTGATCCAGGGCATGCTGGCCAACGACCACCAGGCCCTCGACGGCCTGCGCTGGATGCTGCCGACCGGCGAGGCCATGCCGCCTGAGCTGGCCGCCCAGTGGCTGCAGCGTTACCCGGCCATCGGCCTGGTCAACGCCTATGGCCCGGCGGAGTGTTCGGATGACGTGGCGTTCTTCCGCGTCGACGCCGCCTCGACCCAGGGCAGCTACCTGCCGATCGGCACGCCGACTGACAACAACCGCCTGTATCTGCTCGGCGAGGACCAGACCCTGGTGCCGCTGGGCGCGGTGGGCGAGCTGTGCGTCGCCGGCACCGGCGTGGGCCGTGGCTATGTCGGCGATCCGCTGCGCACCGCCCAGGCCTTCATCCCACACCCGTACGGTGCGCCGGGCGAGCGCCTGTACCGCACCGGCGACCTGGCCCGGCGCCGTCCCGATGGCGTGCTGGAGTACGTCGGGCGTATCGACCACCAGGTGAAGATCCGCGGCTACCGCATCGAGCTGGGCGAGATCGAGGCACGCCTGCACGAGCAAGCCGAGCTGCGCGATGCTGCGGTGGGCGTGCAGGAAGGAATCAACGGCAAGCATTTGGTCGGCTACCTGGTGGCGCACCAGGGCGTCGCCGCCGACGCCGTGCTGCTCGACCAGCTCAAGCAGCGCCTGCGCGCCGAGCTGCCGGAGTACATGGTGCCGCTGCACTGGGGCTGGTTCGACAACCTGCCGCACAACGCCAACGGCAAGCTCGACCGCAAGGCGCTGCCGGCCATCGAGATCGGCGGCCAGCACAGCCAGGCCTACCTGGCGCCGCGCGACGATCTGGAGCAGACCCTCGCCGGCATCTGGGTCGATGTGCTCAAGGCCGAGCGGGTGGGCGTGCGCGACAACTTCTTCGAGCTGGGCGGGCATTCGCTGCTGGCGACGCAGATCGCCTCGCGGGTGCAGAAGGCCCTGCAGTTGAATGTGCCGTTGCGGGCGATGTTCGAGTGCAGCACGGTCGAAGAGCTGGCGGACTATGTGCGCGGGCTGCAGGACAGCGCGCTGGATGACGCCAAGGTCGATCGGTTGAGCGACCTGATGGCGGAGCTGGAGGCGTTGTAGCCACTTCGGCACGTCAGCGCAGGGCCTGCCTGTTCCCACAGGATCAGGCAAGCCCTGCGCCGACGTGCCGAAGTGGCGCATGGCCACCCTGTAATCCTCACCCTTGCCGGTGCTACGCTGCACACACTGCGCAAGGATTTCACTGGTTTCATGGACGATAGCCTGCATGCCGCCCGCATGGGCGATCTCATTCTTCATCCCCCGCTGATGGCCGAGCTGGTCAGTGGCTTGGTCGAGGCCGCCGTCTATGCGGCGGCGGTCGCCGCGGTCGGCGCCGCCATCGGTGGCGCGGTGGTCGCGGTGGTCGGTACCGGCGGCGCCGCCGCCGTGCTCACACCGCTGATTGCCGGGGTCATGGTCAGTGCCGCCGCCATGCTGCCGGCCGGTGAAGACAAGAGCATTGGCGACCATATCAGCGACTTCAGCAACTGGGTCGGCAATTCGCTGTTTCCGCCCGAGCCGTACGGCTCGATCAGCAGTGGCTCGCACAACACCCGCATCAACGGCATCCTCGCGGCGCGCGCCGCCGGGGTGAGTGGTGGCCCGGTCGAGGCGCCGGGCCCAGCCGATGAACCGTCGATCCTCGAAAACATCGGTGCCTACGCCATGGTCGGCGCCTCGATGGTGTTGCCGGTGATCGGCCTGGCGCAGGAGATCAACAGCATCTTCAACCCGCCGGTGACCACGCCGGCCGCGCCCGGATCGATTCCCAAGCCCGAGGACAAGGCGGTCTGCAGCAAGCACCCACCGATGCCCGAACAGTTCGTTGCCCAGGGCTCGGACAAGGTGTTCATCAATGGTCAGCCGGCAGCGCGGGTTGGAGACAAGACCACCTGCGACGGGCCGATCGGCATGACCTACTCGCCCAATGTGCGCATCGGTGGCGGCACCACCACCGTGCGCGACATCCACGACGGCAAGAGCGCCGCGGCGAAGATCATTGGCCTGATTGCCGGGATGCTCATCAGTCGCCGGGGCATGCTCAAGGGGCGCCGCTGCGGGGTGGGCAACCCGGTGGCTCCAGCGATGGGCAGCAAATTCCAGGACGGCCCCGAGGATGTGGATTTCACTCTCGCAGCGATGGTCCCGATCAATTGGGCGCGGCGCTATGACAGCAACGACCGGCGTAGCGATGGCCTGTTCGGCATGGGTTGGAGTGTGCCCTACGAAGTGCGCCTGGAGCGTGTCGCGCACCCTGAGGGGGGCGAGTTGTGGATCTACGTCGATGATGAGGGCGCCAGGCTGGAGCTCGGGCGTCTGCAGGTCGGCAGTGCCTTTGTCAGCATTCTCGATGGCCTGGCGTTTTTTCATCAGGACAACGGCTTCACCATCGTCGAGGACATCAACAGCGGCTTGTACCGGGTGTTTCATACCGATCCACTGGACAGTCGGCGGTCGCGCCTGGTCAAGGTCGGTGATCGCAACCTCAATTGCCTGGAGCTGTTCTACGATGAACACGGCCGATTGCAGTTCCTCGGCGACAGCTCGGCCCGGATCTTCATCGAACTGTGCTATGCCGACGGGCAACCGCGCCGGGTAGCCGAGATCCACAGACTGTCCTTGCGGTCCGGCCGGGCCTTTGCCGTCGAGCAGCGCGAATGCCTGGTGCAGTATCGCTACACCTCGGCAGGGCAATTGGAGGCTGTCGCCGATGCCGAAGGGCAATTGCTGAGGCAGTTTACCTACACCGACCAAGGGTTGCTGGCCAGCCATACGCTGCCCATGGGGGCTACCCGGTACTACGAGTGGGCCTGCTTCACGCCACCGCCGGCGCGCCAACCGTGCAGTCTGGATGGCACGCCTTACGCCATGCCTGCGCTGTTGGAGGCACAGCCTGAGCATGAATGGCGCGTGGTTCGGCACTGGGGCAGCGACGGCGAGGACTATCGCTTCATCTATGACCTGGAGCAGGGCCATACCCAGGTCATCGATGGCCTGGGGCGTGAGGAACACTATCACTGGGGCGCGCTGAACGAGGTACACACCTACATCGATGCGCTGGGATATCGCTGGCGGCACGACTATGTCGATGGCCTGTTGCGACGCACCCTCGATCCACAAGGTGGCGAGTGGTCCTATAGCTACGATGCGCTCGGGCGCGTGGTTGCCACTGCCGACCCGTTGGGGCGTCGTGAAAGCATCGGCTACACCGAACATTGGGCCTTGCCCACCCGCATCGTCGATGGAGCAGGGCATGAGCGTCGTTATACCTATGATGCTCGGGGCAACCTGTTGTCCGAAGTCGATCCACTCGGGCAACTGACACGTTACGACCACGATCGTCAGGGGCGTATGGTGCGTAGTGTCGACGCCATAGGCAAGGAGCGTTCGTTCAATTGGAATGATCGCGGCCAACTGATCTGTGCGCGTGACTGCTCTGCTCAACAGACCCACTATCGCTACGATTGGCGCGGGCACCTGAGTGAGGTGCGCAACGCCGAGGGTGGCACCACGCGCTATCGCTTCGACAGCCGTGGTCGCCTGTTGCAGCGCGAGTTGGCTGACGGCAGGGTCGAGCACTACCAGATCGATGCGGCGGGGCAGTTGGCCCGCCATGTCGACCCAGCACAGCGCATGACCCAATGGCAATATGATGGCAGCGGTCGACTGCTGCAGCGTACTGATGCGCTGGGGCACACCGTGCGGTTGCACTGGGATGCCTATGGCCGCTTGCAGCAGTTGGAAAACGAGAATGGCGAGCACTATCGCTTCCAGTGGGATGCGCTAGATCGGTTGGTTGGTCAGCGTAACCTCGATGGTGGCGGTTTCAGTCTGCTTTATGATGCCCTGGATGCGATCACCCAACGCACCGTGCACCCATGCCGCGAAGCGGAGCCCGTGTTGCCGGGCAGCCCGGATGAGCCCGAAGTGTTTGCACAGGTTCACTACCATGAACACGATGCGGTCGGTCGTCTGTTGTGCAGGCGGACCGACGATGGCGAGACGACCTACCGCTACGATGCTGCTGACAATCTGCTGGCGATCCGTTTCACTCACCGTAATGGTCAGGTCCAGCAGTTGGACTTCACCTACGACGCCATGGGGCGATTGCTGAGCGAAAGTCAGGGTCCAGGGCAACTCGGTTACACCTATGATCCCCTCGGTAACCTGCAGACCTTGACGCTGCCTGACTCTCGCCGGATCAACTACCTGTGTTACGGCAGCGGACATCTGCACCAGATCAACCTCGATGGGCGGGTGATCAGCGATTTCGAGCGCGATGCGCTACACGGCGAGGTCTTGCGCAGCCAGGGCGCATTGCTTACCAGAACCCGTTATGACAGCACGCGGCGCCTGCTGCGCAAGGCTGTGGAATATCAGGATGGCGAGCCCACCCGCTTGCCATTGCTGCAGAAGGACTATGAGTACGATGCGACAGACAACCTTGTCGGCGAGGTACTGACCCAGACGCAGCGCGCTGGTAGCGGGCTGGGGGTCGAGCTTGAGCATCTGGTCGGTCGTTTCCAGGCCGGTGCCGGTGGGCGTGGCAGCTACCAGGGGCGCATTGGTTATGACTATGGGCCCACCGAACGAATCCATGGCGCGTCACGCCAGTTGCCTCAGCAACAGCCGATGGTCGAGCACTTTGGCTACGACCTTGCCGGCAACCTGCTAGAGGGATATCAGGTCAACGGTCGGGTACGGCATAACCGGGTCAAGGTGTTCCAAGACAGACGCTATCGCTACGACCGCTTTGGTCGGCTCGAGGAGAAACGCTCCGGCAATCGTCTGCTCCAGCGTTTTGAGTACGATGCAGAGCACCGGCTGGTCTGTATCCGTCAGCGGCGGGGGCCGCTTCGCGAACGGATCGAGTTTGCTTACGACCCCTTGGGCAGGCGCATCGACAAAAGGGTCTACCGTGACGAGCTGGACGTGCCGGTCAGCCGAACCGAGTTTCAGTGGCAAGGCCTTCGTCTGTTGCGAGAAGTTCAGGACGGCAAACCGAGTCTCTATCTGTACGCAGACGCGGCGGGCCATGAGCCACTGGCCAGGGTAGATGGGCTGCCTGGACATGAGCAGGTTTTCCACTTTCATACGAATCTGGTCGGCCTGGTAGAGCAACTGACCGACGAACACGGGATAACTGCCTGGCAGGGGCAGTACCAGGTATGGGGCAACAACTGCGAGGAATGGCATGCGCCGGAGCAGGTCAGCCGGCAGAATGTGCGTTTTCAGGGGCAGTACCTGGATCGGGAAACTGGGCTGCACTACAACACATTCAGATTCTATGACCCGGATATCGGGCGGTTTACCCAGCAAGACCCGCTAGGTTTGAGGGGCGGGATCAACCTCTATCAATATGCGCCTAATCCTCTGTCATGGATCGATCCGTTAGGCTTGGAGGTGGTGCGTGTTTATCATTACACGAGCAAGGAAGGTTATAAGGGAATCATGGGGACAGGCGTGATTAATCAAAGTGACCCCGGCGCCAGGGGGCGAGGCGCTATTCAAGGCAAGCCCAAAGGTGTCTACGTGACGACACTAACGCCTGAGGAAATGGAGAGCACCAATGTAAGAGGTAAAATGGGGCTGACCAAAGAGAAAAGTACCCATTTTGTTTCATTTGAGGTTGATAGCGGGAAAGTTAAAAAAGTGGATCGGCAGAATGCTTATCTAAGGCTCTATATACAAGAAGATATTCAGCTCCGGGACGCTAATAGAAGACTTCGCGCTGATGTCAGTCACGGTGCTTCCGGATGCAAGCTATAGGAGACAGTGAAATGGCTGATTGGTCGGGTGTCATGTATGGCTTTTATACCGATACGTCGCTGGAGGCGGGGCTCGCGGCATTGACGGAAAAAGCAGCACGTCTGGGGTTTCAGTCACAGCAGGAGTGCATTCGGGGAGAGGAGTTTATTCTTTTCTATAAAGATGAGGGGATGCTGAAGGCCCACCTTGAGCAAGGTTACAATTTGGGGGCGACGGGCGAGGGGTGCTTCGGCGTTGAGGCAAAGCCAGCAGCGTTGAACGGGATCGCTACGCTATTCGAGTTTGAAGGTGATTCGGATTTCGAACCGTACGATATCAATTTGCGCTTCAATCGAATTTTTTACTATGTATTGGTGTTGCCGGACAGTGTCGAAAAATCAGATTTCTGTCAGCGTATACACACTCTATTTTCCGAGACCTTGATGGCTTGAGCCATGGTCAAGGTCGAGGGTGAAGCGGGCGTATCAATGAGCGTGTAAAGGACGGCTCCGGCCGTGTGCCGACCGTATCTCCTTGTCCACGACTATTTGGTTGGCTGAAGGAGAACCGCCGCCTGGGTACACGCCGCTGCAAGCTGGCGGAAAGCTTTGCTGCAATGATCAGGATGGCTTGCTGGCGGCGGTGTTCATGGCATTACTTTTCGTACAGTGCCCAGGCGAACGCAAAGCGCTTTGCGACCCGTCAGGGTCGCTGGGCTTGAAGCGCTGTCTGCTGGTGGGTTACGACAGCCCTGTCGAGGTATTCGCCAAAGGCTATCGTTGCACCTTCAGATAGATTGCCGTTTAACGCTTGCCGAGTATCTTCCCCAGCATCTCCGGCCGCGGCGCCCCTTGCTGGCTCTGCAACTGCCCTTGCTCATCCTGGTAGAAGATCGCCGGTGTCGCGGCCAGGCCCAGTTCTTCCATCAGCGCCAGATTCGCCTCGAGCCTCTTCTGAACCGTCTCCGGCACCTTGTCCAGCGCCTTGAGCGTGCTGGCCTTGCCGGCCTTCTCGTGTTCCTGCAAGGCCTTGGCCGGGTCCTTGGCGGCGAGTAGCGCGGCGGACTTGCCCGGGCTGTCCTCGCGGATGATGCCGACCATGATGTGGCGCAGCTGCACCTTGCCCGACTCGACCCAGGGCCGGGCCTGCTGCCAGAACATGTTGCAATAGGGGCAGTTGGGGTCGCTGAACAGGTAGACGGTACGGGGTGCGTCCACCTTGCCGTCCTGGATCCAGGCGGTCTTTTCCATCTTCGCCCAGACCGCCTTGCTCATCGGTGCGTACACCAGCTTTTCCAGTGGCTCGGCACTGAGGTCCTTGCCCTGCTCGTCGAACAGGCTGCCCACCAGCACGTGCTTGCCGTCGGGCGTCAGGTACAGGGCGATGCCGTTGTTGTGGTACTCGGCGGCATAGCCGCGCAGGCCATTGGGGGCGTCGAAGCTGCCCTTGATCACGGCGCCCTTGGCCTGCAGTTGCTGGATCGGCTTGGGTAGCTCTTCGGCGTGCAGCAGGGGCGCGGCGAGCAGGGTGAAGGTCAGGGGCAGCAGCGCATTCAATCGCATGTCAGTTTCCTTGTGGGGCGGGCGCATCGGCGCGTTCGAAGGGTTCCAGGGCGTGGCGCAGGCTGGCGCGCGACAGTTCGCCCAGGTGGCTGCCGACCAGCCGCCCTTCGGCGTTGTAGAACAGGGTGGTGGGCAGGGCCATGGAGCCGACCTTGCGGGCCAGTTCGCCAGTGCCGTCAAACAGTACGTGGGACAGGGTGAGGCCAGTGGTGGCCATGAAAGTGCTGACGTTCTCCGGGGTTTCTCCCTGGTTGACGAACAGGAAGGTCACGTGGGGGTAGTCGTCCTCGGCCTGTTGCAATACCGGCATTTCGCGCCGGCAGGGCGGGCACCAGGTGGCCCAGATGTTGATCACCAGCGGTCGCCCGCGGTAGCTGTGCAGGGCCACCACCTGCCCGCGGCTGTCGCGCAGGCTCAGGTCCGGCAGCTCGGTGCCCTTGCTGTACAGGTGGCTGGCCAGGCTGGACAGCCCCCAGAACAGCGCGCCGCTGAACAACGCCCAGCCCAGTGGCCGGCGCAGGCCGGGGCGCCGCCAGCCCTGCCACAGGGTGCCGAGGACGATGCCCAGCAGGCCGCCCCAGAGCAGGAAGCCGCCGTCGCGGATGTCGATGACCTGCAGCGGGTCGTCGCGGTACATCGGCCAGTAGGCCAGGACGAAGCCCAGGCGGGCGAACAGCAATCCCAGCAGGAACAGGTTGAACAGCGCCGACTCCGGATTCTCGCCGCCGCGCCTGGCCACCCGCCAGCCGACCAGGCTGGCGATGCCCAGCGCCGCGAGCAGCAGCAGGTGGTTCAGGGCCATGGTCAGTGGCCCGAGGGTGACGGTCAGCATCAGCCTTGGCTCCTGGTCTGGGCCCAGTGTTGCAGGAAGCCGGTGGCGTCGATCTCGCCGGTGATGCGGCGGGCGCGGCGCTCGTCGCCTTCCGGGCCAATCCAGATCAGGCTGGGCGGGCCTGGTACCTGGTAGCGCTGCAGCAGTTCGCGACTGGCCGGGGAGTCGGCGGTCACATCCAGGCGCAGCAGGTGCACGCCGGCCAGACTGGCCTGGACATCGCCACGGCCGAACACCTGCTTTTCCATGACCTTGCACGACACGCACCAGTCGGCATAGTAGTCCACCAGCACCCATTGGCCGCGGGCCTTGGCGGCATCGAGCTCACGTTGCAGGTCGGCCGGCGCGCTCACGGTGACGAAGGCGTCGTGGGCGTTGGCCGGGGCTGCTGCCGTGCCCTTGCCGGCGAAGGGCTGTAGAGGTTGCCACAGGTCGTTGCCCCCGGCAGCGGCCCCCACCAGCAGCAGGCCACCCCACAGGGCGCCGAGCAGAGGAATGGCGCGCAAGGCGGGCAGGCGTTGCAGGGCCGGCCAGGCGGCCCAGCCCAGGGCGATCAGCCAGGCGCCGGCCAGGGCCAGCACCAGCGTTTCCGCCAGCAGGCCACGCACGGTGTACAGGGCCATGGCCAGGAACACGAAGCCGAACAAGCCCTTGACCAGGTTCATCCAGGCACCCGGGCGTGGCAGGTAGCGGTTGCCCAGGGTGACCAGCAACAGCAATGGCACGCCCATGCCCAGCCCGAGGCTGAACAGCACCAGCGCGCCTTGCAGCACATCGCCGCTCTGGGCGATGAACAACAACGCGCCGGCCAGTGGCGCGGTCATGCAAGGTCCCAGCAGCAGGCCCGACAACGCGCCCAGCAATGCCGCACCGTAGAGGTTGCCGCCACGGGTGCCTTGTCCGGCTCGGTCCAGGCGGTCACGCAGGGCGGACGGCAACTGCAGTTCGAAGGCGCCGAACATCGGC
Organism: Pseudomonas sp. TE6283; assembly: GCF_054060555.1. NCBI lineage: Bacteria > Pseudomonadati > Pseudomonadota > Gammaproteobacteria > Pseudomonadales > Pseudomonadaceae > Pseudomonas > Pseudomonas sp. TE6283. The sequence goes on along the minus strand of NZ_JBSSDH010000006.1, from coordinate 22,911 downwards.
AGGGCCAGGAGCACGAACAGGCCGGCCAGGCTGCCCAGCAGCCAGGGCTGTTGCAACCAGGCCTGCAGGCTTGCGCCCAGCAGCGCGGCGATCACGCCCAGGGCGGCGTAGACCAGCGCCATGCTCAGCACATAGACACCGGCCAGCCACCAGCCGCGCCGGGCGCTGGCGCCGTTGCCCAGGACCAGTCCGGCGAGGATCGGCAGCATCGGCAGCGAGCAGGGGGTGAAGGCCAGCAGCAGGCCCAGGCCGAAGAATGCCAGCAGGCTCCAGGCCAGGCTGTCCCGTTGCAGGGTGCCGGCCAGCGCCTGGTCGCTGGCCTGTTCGGCAGCGGCGACTGGCGTGGCGCTACCGCCGAGAGCGATCGGCGTGGTCTGCGGCGGGTAGCACAGGCCAGCGTCGGCGCAGCCTTGCCAGCCCAGGCGCAGTTCACCGCCGGCGCCGGCCGGCAGCAGCAGTTCCAGCTCGGAGCGATAGACTGCGCTGTCGCCGAAGAACTCGTCGTGGTGGTTCTCGGCCTGGGGCAGTACGGGGTGCTGCTCAGGGGGCAGGCCGTCGAACTTCAGGCGTTTCTGGTAAAGGTAGTAACCGTCCTTGATCTGGAAATGCAGGCGCATCTGGCCGTTTTCCAGGCGATCGTGGGTCAGGACGAAGGCTTCGTTGACCGGCAGGAAGTCCGGCTTGACCGCAAAGGGGTTGGCCTGGAGGGGGCCGGCGAGCAGGAATGTCAGGAAGAGCAGGAGAACACGCATGTCGACGCCTTGGCAGAGCTTTGAAGAGGGCCATGCTGGCCTTGGGTTATTAACTGAAGGTTAAGTTGGTCTTAGGACCGGCGACAGCCTTGTCTGTCCCGATGCTATCAGCCCGACGAAGTCCTCCAAATCCGTTCATAATCCCCCCTTAATCGCCACCCTGTGCAATGCCAGCTTCCCCACCCAGGAGACCCCATATGCACGTTCTGCTCTGCGAGGACGATGACCTGATCGCCAGCGGCATCTGCGCCGGCCTCTCGGCCCAGGGGCTGACCGTGGACCGGGTGGCCAGCGCCTCGCAGGCCCGGCAGGTGCTCGGGACGGCGAAGTTCGACGTGATGATCCTCGATCTGGGCCTGCCCGACGAGGACGGCCTCAAGCTGCTGCGCCGCCTGCGCCAGCAGGGCGAGACCCTGCCGGTGCTGGTGCTCACGGCCCGCGACGCGGTCACCGACCGGGTCGACGGCCTGCAGGCCGGCGCCGACGACTACCTGCTCAAGCCCTTCGACCTGCGCGAACTGGCCGCTCGCCTGCATACCCTGCTGCGTCGCGTCGCCGGGCGGGCGGTGAACGTCATCGAGCATGGCCCGCTGCGCTACGATCCCAGCAGCTGCGAGGCCACCCTGGCCGGCCAGGCGGTGGACCTGTCGCGCCGCGAACAGGCGCTGCTGCAGGCATTGCTGCAAAACCCGGGGCGCGTGCTGTCCAGCGAGCAACTGAAGGACTGCGTCTACGGTTTCAGCGACGAGGTCGAAAGCAACGCGCTGAACGTGCATATCCACCACCTGCGGCGCAAACTGGGCAACAGCATCGTCGAGACCGTACGCGGCCTTGGCTACCGCCTGGGGCCGGCCCAGGCACCGGAGGAGCGCGCGTCATGAGCCTGCGGGTTCGCCTGTCACTGATTCTCGGCAGTGTGTTCATCGTCATCTGGGCGCTGGCGGCTGCCTGGATGCTGCGCGACCTGCGCCAGCAGATGATGTTCTCCCTCGACCAGCGCCTGGTGGCATCGGCGCGCATGGTCGCGGGGCTGATCGACCAGCTGCCGCAACCGTTGACTGCCAAGGGCCAGGATGCGCATTTTTCCGCCGACCAGTTCAGCGTGCCGGACGGCATGGCCTGTCAGGTGAGCTCGCTGCGCGGCGAGATCCTCGCCAGCAACCACAAGCACGACGGCGCCATGGACGACGAGCGCAGCGGCTTCCGTGACCAGACCATCGATGGCGCCTCCTGGCGTACCTTCACCTACAACCATGGCGATGTGCGCATCACCACCGCCGACCGGCACCAGGAGCGCGAGGCGCTGAACCAGTCAATCCTGCTGGCGGCCTCGGCGCCGGTGCTGATGGCCTTGCTGGGCAGCCTGGGACTGTTGTGGATCGGCCTGGGCAAGGGGCTGGAGCCGCTCAATCGCATGCGTGATGCCTTGCGCAGGCGCCGCGCCGACAGCGTCGAGCCGTTGCAGGTGGCCGGCCTGCCCAGCGAGCTGCAACCGCTGCTCGATACCCAGAACCAGCTGTTCCTGCGCATCGCCCAGACCATCGAGCGCGAACGTCGCCTGACTGACGACGCCGCCCATGAGCTGCGCAGCCCGCTGACCGCCATCAAGACCCACCTTCAGGTGGCGCGGATGACCGATGGCGCCGTGCGTGAGCAAGCGCTGGAGCATGCCGAGCACGGGACCGACCGCATGCACCGTACGCTGGAGCAACTGTTGATGCTGGCGCGGGTCGAGGGCAGCCTGTCCTTCGACGATGGCGTGCAGTGCAGCGCCGAGCAGGTTGCCCGGCAGGCCATCGAGGATGCTGGTGGCGGCGACAACCGGCGCATTCACCTGCGCCTGCCCGAGGCGGCGGCCAAGGTCTACCTGAGCATGCCGGCACCACTGGCGGTGGCGGCGCTGCGCAACTTGCTGGACAACGCCCTGCGCCATGGCGGCGATGCCGCCGTGGAGCTGGAGGTACAGGCGCAGGACGGGCAGGTGGACTTCCTGGTGCGCGATCATGGGCCGGGGATTGCCCAGGAAGATCTCGAACACCTGACCGAACGTTTCTGGCGCAACGGCCAGAGCGGAGGTTGCGGGCTGGGGCTGGCGATCGTCCAGGCCATCGTCCAGCGCTGCTCTGGCAGCCTGCGGTTCGACAGCCGGGCCGATGGTTTGCGGGTGAGCCTGCAGGTGCCGGCGCGTTCGGGAAGTTGAGTTCGGCGCTGTACCCATCGTGGGGCAAGCCCGCTCCCACGCAGCGTGGTGCATGAGCCCGTAGGAGCGGGCTTGCTCCGCGACAGAGGCCGCACATCTACAACAAATCCCACGACAACCGCTAAATCCGCACCTCGCTGAAGCGTTTTTCAAGCGATAAGAACCCGACACACATCCGGTTACAGGGCGCGTGGCGGGCACATTCGCTTGCTTGCGAGGGTTTTTCCGATGTCGACCGCTTCCAGCCTTGCCCAGGTGCTGCCGGCCACCGCGCCGCGCCCCCTGTACGAATTCGAGGATTCGCCCCTGCTGCTGCGCCAGCAGCAGCAGGAATCCAACGCCCGCAGCTACCCCCGGCGCATCCCCCTGGCGCTCAAGCGCGCCCGTGGCCTGTACGTCGAGGACGTCGAGGGCCGCCAGTTCATCGATTGCCTCGCAGGTGCTGGAACCCTGGCCCTGGGGCACAACCATCCGGTGGTGATCGACGCGATCCAGCGCGTGCTGGCCGACGAACTGCCGCTGCACACCCTGGACCTGACCACGCCGGTCAAGGACCAGTTCGTCCAGGACCTGTTCGCCCTGCTGCCCGAGGGTCTGCGCCGGGAAGCGAAGATCCAGTTCTGCGGCCCGACCGGTACCGATGCGGTCGAGGCTGCGCTCAAGCTGGTGCGCACGGTCACCGGGCGCAGCACCGTGCTGGCATTCCAGGGGGCCTACCATGGCATGACCCAGGGCGCGCTGAGCCTGATGGGCAGCCTGGGGCCGAAAAAACCGCTCGGCGCGTTGCTGAACAATGGCGTGCAGTTCCTGCCTTATCCCTATGACTACCGCTGCCCGTTCGGCCTCGGCGGCGAGGCGGGCGTGCGCGCCAACCTGCACTACCTGGAAAACCTGCTGTGCGATCCGGAGGCCGGCGTTGCGCTGCCGGCGGCAGTGATCGTTGAGGTTGTGCAGGGCGAGGGTGGTGTGATCCCCGCCGATATCGAGTGGTTGCGCGGGTTGCGCCGGATCACCGAGCAGGCCGGGGTGGCGTTGATCGTCGACGAGATCCAGAGCGGTTTCGCCCGTACCGGCAAGATGTTCGCCTTCGAGCACGCCGGCATCGTGCCCGACGTGGTCACCCTGTCCAAGGCTATTGGCGGCAGCCTGCCGCTGGCCGTGATGGTCTATCGCGACTGGCTCGACCAGTGGTCGCCGGGTGCCCATGCCGGCACCTTCCGTGGTAACCAGATGGCCATGGCCGCGGGCTCGGCGGTGATGAAGTACCTGGTGGAGCACCGCCTGTGCGAGCACGCCGAGGCCATGGGCCAGCGCCTGCGTGGGCACCTGCAACGGTTGCAGCAGGACTATCCGCAGCTTGGCGATATCCGTGGCCGTGGCCTGATGCTGGGCGTGGAACTGGTGGATCCGGCGGGCAAGCGCGACGTCCAAGGCCATCCGCCGGCCTGCCGCAAGCTGGCGCCGAAGGTGCAGCGCGAATGCCTGCGCCGTGGCCTGATCCTCGAGCTGGGCGGCCGCCATGGTGCGGTGGTGCGCTTCCTGCCGCCGCTGATCATCAGTGCCGAACAGATCGACGAGGTGGCGGCAAGGTTTGCCGAGGCCGTCGCGGCGGCGGTATCGGCTGGCTGAGTGTCCGGATCCAGGCGAAACCCCCTGTAGGAGCGGCCTTGTGTCGCGCAACGCCGCTCCCACGGGTCCTGCAGGGCGCAGGTTTCAGTCGAACGTGCGCCCGGCGCGCCAGTAGCCCATCAGCGTCAGGCTCTCCCTTGGCAGTCCGCGCTCCTTGATCAGGTGTCGGCGGATATCCATGACGGTCCCCGACTCCCCGGCGATCCAGGCATGGAAGTCGCCGTGCTCGCCGCTGGCCTGTTCCCAGAGGATGCGCTCGTCGATATCCACGTCTTCCAGCTCGACCGTCGATGCGCCGCGCACCGCCGGCAGGCTGGCCAGTTCGCGCACGGCGTGCTGCATGCCCTGGCCATGTTCGCTGCGCAGCAGGTCACGCGGCAGCCAGTGCAGGCGGGTGGCCGGGCTGTGGCGCAGGTCGAGGCAGTCGGCTTCCAGCGGCACTTCGATAAAGGCCTCCACCTGTAGTTCCGGCGTGTTCGTGGCCAACTGCTCGAGGATGCCGGCGATGGCCGGCAGGGCGGTTTCGTCACCGATCAGCAGGATGCGCCGGATACTGTGCGGCGGCTTCCATTCGTAGCCGCCGGGGTCGTCGGCATAGGCCAGGTTGGGTGCAACCATCTGCAGGCGGTCACCCGGACGGGCATGGGTGGCCCAGGCCGAGGCCGGGCCATTGACGCCATGCAGGACAAAGTCCACCTCTACCTCAAGGGCTTCGCGGCGCAGGGCGCGGATGGTGTAGGTGCGCATCGGTGGCATGTCCTGCGCCGCCAGCTCGCGCCGCGCCTGTTGCCATTGCGCGTGCTTGGGCAGGCTTGGCGGTGCTCCTGCGGGCGTCGGAAACAGCAGCTTGACGCGCTGGTCGGGGGCCAGGGTGGTCATCTGCGCCACGTCCTCGCCAGTGAAGACAAAGCGGCTCAGCGACGGGCTCAAGGGTTCAATGGTCTTCAGATCAATGTCGAAGACGCGGTAGGGCGTGGCCTTGAGCGGTTGGGTCAGGCGATCGTGCAGGGAGGTCATGGGTATGCCTCTGTCAGCGGGAGATAACCAACAGACGAGCGCGCCGGGTGGTTAATTAGACAGCTAAATTTTCCCGGCCTATCTACGTCCTAGCTTGGATAGAAGTCGCGGCACGCGAAGACGGATTGAGGCGCAATGACAATTTCCCGACGAGGATTCATCGCTGGCCTGGCAGTGGCGGGCGCCACAGGCACGGCGGCCTATTACGCGCACAAGCAGCTGACCCACGACCCTGAAGACGATATCGTCACGCCCGGCGAGGCCAGCGTGGAACTGGCCGACTATGCCGGGCAGGTCCTGGCCGACCGGCTGCGCGGTGTGTGGGAGATCCGCTTCGACGGTGCAGAACGAGGACTTGACGGGCTGCCTCGACAGGGCGTCGAGATGTTCCTCGACGTCGCCACCAAGGGGCGTGGCCTGCGCGGATTCGTCGATACCGGCGAGGGGCTTCGCGGTGCTGCCGAGCCGGCCTATCGTGTGCTCGGTGACCTGGTCGGTGCCAGCAGCACCGAGGTGCGTTGGCGCCTGGTCAACCAGCACGGCGGGCCGGGTTATGAATGCGTGGCGAGTCTCGACGAGGTCTGGGCCGAGTTCGCCAATGCCGGTAGCGGCACGTTGAGTGGCCGCGTACAGCGCCTGGATCGACCGCTGACCCTGCCGGTGCCCGACAGCCGTTTCGTCGCGGTCAAGCGTCTGTTCCCCGAGGCCCGCGAGCGTCTGCCCTATACCCCCGAAATGCGCGAGTGGGTGGTCGGCGCTGAGCATCGCCTGTTCCACCAGCTTTGGCATGCCACCCGAGACCAGTGGCACAAGTTGCCGCAGACCAAGCAGAACGCTCTGCGTGGCCTGGGCTGGCAACCTGGGCCGCGCGACCGTGAGCGTGATGCCCGCGGCCCGCGCAAGCACCGCAATGGTTCGGGTATCGATTTCCTGTTCATGCACCGGCACATGCTGATGTATGCCCGCACACTGCAGGACCTGCCTTCCTGGCAACGCTTTCCGCTACCGCAACCAAGCGTCGAGTTCGATCGAGCAGGTTTCGCCCGCTACTTCGACAACCACGACGGCTACTGCGTGCCGCCAGGCTGGCAGGCGCCGGGCGACGACGCCTATGGCCAGTGGGTGGGAGCGATCAAGGCCGGCGAGACCTACTGCAGCAACTTCCAGGTGTGGGAGTCGCAGTACCAGGACCCGGTGTACCTGTCGAAACTGACCCTGGGCGCCTTCGGCTCGGAACTGGAGATGAACCTGCACGATTGGCTGCACATGTGCTGGGCGTCGGTGCCGCGCGATCCCAACAATGGCGCGCCGGTGCCGTTCGCCCGCGACCAGGCGGACTTCGCCGCGCGCTGGTTCGAGCCTGAGAACGACTTCCTCGGTGATCCGTTCTCATCCCATGTGCACCCGGTCTTCTGGGGGTTCCACGGCTGGATCGACGATCGCATCGACGACTGGTTCCGTGCCCATGAGCGCCATCACCCCGGTCAGGTACGTCGCCTCGAAGTCAACGGCGTGCCCTGGTTCGCTCCCGGGCGCTGGGTGGAGGTCGATGATCCCTGGCTGGGTCCGGATACCCATGGCTGCAGCACGCAGCCGGGCATGCGCCCGGGCAAGTCGGTGGAGATGGACGTGGAGACCATGAAGTTGGCCCTGCGCATCACCTTCGGTGACGAGGACAAGCTCGACAACCTGCTGCGCAAGGTGCCGCAACGGCCCTGGTATGCGCGACACCTTTCGTTGAAGAACATCGTTTCCTGAGGCTCCGTGCGAAAGCGCCAGACCAGACAATGAAGTTCTCTGGCCTGGCGCTTTCGCGGGGCAAGCCTGCTCCTACAGCGTCTGCGGCGCCTGCCAGCCTCCGCCCAGTGCCTTGTACAAAGCCACGCTCCCCCGTAACTGCTCCAGGCGCAGCTGCGCTTGCTGGTCCTGGGCCAGGTACAGCGTGCGCTGGGTCTCGAGTACGGTGAGCAGGGTCTCTGCACCGGCGGTGTAGCGTTGCTGGGCCAAATCAAAGGCGATACGCGCCTGTTCCACTTCCTGGTCCTGCCAGCGGCGCTGGCGCTCCACGCCGGCGATGGCGTTCAGGGCTTTCTCCACATCCGAGAAACCGGCCAGGATGCTGGCGCGGTACAGCTCCAGCAACTCCTGCTGTTCGGCGCGGGCCACGTCCCGGGCGGCACTCAGCCGACCGTTGTTGAAGATCGGCGCGGTGAGCCCGGCGGTGAGGGTGTAGTAGGGGCTGTCGAAGATATTGGGCACGGTCCGGGCGCCACTGCCCAGGTCCGCGCCCAGTATCAGGCGCGGCAGCATCGCCGCCCGAGCTACCTGGATATTGGCGCTGGCCGCCGCCAGGCGTGCCTCGGCGGCGGCGATGTCCGGGCGGCGGCCGAGCAGTTCGCTGGGCACGCCGCTGCCGATGGTTGGCCACTGCACGTTGCCGATGGTTTCGTCGGTGGCGGGCAGCGCCTGCACAGGATCGCCCAGCAGGGTGGCTAGGACGATGCGGTTGTCCTGACGGCGTTGTTCGAGCAGCGGCAACTGGCGCTCCTGGGCGGCCACCAGGCTGCGCTGCTGGGCCAGTTCCAGGCGGGTGGCCGAGCCCGAGCGTTCACGGGTTTCGACCAGGCCCAGCACGTCGCGGGCGTTGCTCAGGTTGAGGCGGGCGATGCGCAGTTGCTCGTCGAGTGCCAGGCCTTGCAGATAGCTGTCGGCCACGGCGCTGACCAGGGTCAGCTCCACGGTCTGGCGATCGAAGCGGCTGGCGTCGAGGCTGCGCAGGGCGCTGTCACGGGTGGCGCGCAGGCCGCCCCAGAAGTCGATCTCGTAGCTGGCGCTCAGGCGGGTTCCGAACGAGGTACTGGTGCGTTCGTTGCTGCTGGCGTCGAGTTGGTCGTTGCCCTCGCCGCGCAGCAAGCGCTGGCGGCTGCCGTTCAGGCCCAACTGCACCTCGGGCAGCAATGGCGCGCCGGCGATCACGGCGCTGGCCTGGGCCTTGCGCACCCGCGCCGCGGCGGCGGCCAGGTCGTGGCTGTTGAGGCGGGCGCGTTCGACCAGCCGGTCCAGCTCGGTGCTGGCGAAGGCGCGCCACCACTGGCTGTCAGGCAGGGGCTGGGCTGTGGCCGGCCCCTGCCAGGCGGGTGGCGTGTCGATGTTCGCCGCCGGTGGCGGCGGGCTGCTGCAGGCGGCCAGGCAAAGGCTCAGGGTCAACAGGCTGGTACGGCTGGGAATCGTCATGAACTATTCGCTGGTAAGGGCCTTGACCGGGTCGAGGCGGGCGGCCTTGCGGGCCGGCATGAATCCGAAGATCACGCCGGTGATCACGGCGCAGGCGAAGGCGCCGAGGATGGCGGGCAGGGCGAAGGCCACGGCGATGTCGGCCAGCAACAGGCCGCCGCCGATGGCCAGGGCCAGGACGATGCCGGTCACGCCGCCGACCATCGACAGCATCACCGCCTCGGTGAGGAACTGGCGCAGGATGTCGCGCTGGCGCGCGCCGGTGGCCATGCGGATACCGATTTCGCGGGTGCGCTCGCGCACGGTCATGAGCATGATGTTCATCACGCCGATGCCGCCGACCAGCAGCGAGATCGCGGCGATCGCCCCAAGCATCAGCGACAGGCTGTTCTGGGTGCGGGCCTCGGCCTGGATCAGCGCGGCATCGTTGGTCAGGACGAAGTCATGCTTGCCCTGGTGGCGCTGCAGCATCAGGCGCTCGATCGCCTGCTCGGTTTCCTTGACCCGGCCGGAGTCCAGGGCGGCAATGGTGACGTATTCCGGATCGCGGCTGCCGAACAGGCGGATGGAGGCGGCGGAGTAGGGCACCACCACGCGCTCGTCGCTGTCCTCGCTGCCGGAGCTGGCGCCCTTGCCCTGGAGCACGCCGATCACCTGGAACGGCACGTTGCCGATCAGCAGGTACTGGCCGAGCGGATTGCTCCCTGCGCCAAACATCTTCTCGCGCACCTTCTGTCCGATCACGGCCACGGCGGCGGCGTTGGCTTCGTCGGCCTCGCTGTAGAAGCTGCCCTCGACCACCGGCCAGTTGAAAATCTCGGGAAATCCGGTGTTGTTGCCGCCGACGTAGAACTGCTCGCCCTTGTTGCCGTGGCGCACCATGAGCTTGTCGCCGATCACCGGCATGACGCGCTTGACCTGCGGCAGTTCGCCGATGGCGTCGACATCATCGAGGGTGACGATGCCGGTCAGTTCCTCGGAGGAGTGCTTGCCGTTGAGGTAGAGAATGTTCGAGCCGAAGGCGGCCATCTGGGCCATGACCTGGCGCTTGCTGCCTTCGCCGACCGCCAGCATGACCACCACCGAGGCCACCCCGATGATGATGCCGAGCAGGGTCAGGGTGGTGCGGAAACGGTTGATCCACATCACCCGCCAGGCGGCCTGCAGGGACTCTGCCAGTTCGCCTTTCCAGGCGCCGCGCTGGGTGGCGCCGAAGTCCAGGCGTTGGCGCAGGTCGTCGGCTTGCACCTGTCGGGGCGGGGCATCGGCCGATGACGGGGTGGCCGAGTCACTGACCACCTCGCCGTCGCGCACCTCGATGATCCGCTGGGCGCGGGCCGCGATCTCGCGATCATGGGTGATGAGGATGATCACATGGCCCTGGCTGGCCAGCTCGTCGAGCAGGGTCATCACCTCGGCGCCACTGTGGCTGTCGAGGGCGCCGGTGGGTTCGTCGGCGAGGATGATGTGCCCGCCGTTCATCAGCGCGCGGGCAATCGACACCCGCTGCTGCTGGCCGCCGGACAACTGGTGCGGACGGTTGCCGGTGCGGCTGGCCAGCCCCAGGCGTTCGAGCAGGGCGCGGGCGCGGGTATGGCGTTCGGCGGGCGGGGTGCCGGCGTAGATGGCCGGCATCTCGACGTTCTCCTGGGCCGAGCCCGAGGGGATCAGGTGGTAACCCTGGAACACGAAGCCAAAGGCTTCGCGGCGCAGCCAGGCCAGCTCGTCGCTGTCCAGCTCGGCCACGTCCCGGCCTGCAAAGCGGTAGCTGCCCGAGGTGGGGCGGTCGAGGCAGCCGAGGATGTTCATCAGGGTCGACTTGCCGGAGCCCGAGGCGCCGACGATGGCGACGAACTCGCCGGGATGGATGCTCAGGCTGATGCCGCGCAGCACCTCGACCCTGGGCGAATCGACACCGCCGTAGACCTTGCGGATGTCGCACAGCTCGATCAGGGGCGTGGCCATCTCAACCCCCACTGGCGGCGGGCAGGCCGATGACCAGGCGCTCGCCTTCGTTCAGGCCCTCGAGGATCTGCACCCGCAGGCGGTCGCTCAAGCCGGTGCGCACCTGGCGCGCTTCGACCTGGCCCTTGCCGTTCAGCACCTGGGCCAGGCGCAAGCCCTCTTCGGGGGTCTCGTCCAGCGCGGCCAATGGCACGCTGAGCACCTGGCTGGCCTGGCCGGCGACGAAGAACACCTGGGTGGTCATCTCCGCCATCAGGGCGCCGTCGGGGTTGTCCACGTCCAGCAGCACGGTGTACTGGACCACCTTGGTGCCCGTGGTGCCGGCCGTGGTGCTGGCCGGGCTGCCCCCGCCCTGGCTGGATTGGTCCAGGGGCTTGGGTGGCACAGGGAGGATCTGCCGCACGGTGCTGGTCCAGCGCCGCTTGCCGCCGGCCAGGGTATTGAAGTAGGCGGTCATGCCCGGCTTGACCTTGCCGATGTCGGCTTCGGATACCTGCGCCCACACGGTCATTGGCGACAGCTTGGCGATGCGCAGGATCAGCGGTGTCTGCTGCTGGGCGTTGAGGGTCTGGCCCTCGCGGGCGTCCACCGCCACCACGGTGCCGCTCATGGGCGCGTAGATCCGCGTGTAGCCCAACTCCGCCTCGTCGCTGCGCAGGCTGGCCTGGGCCTGGCGGATCTGCGCCTGGTACATGTCGATGCGCGCCTGGGTCACCTTCAGTTGCGCCGCGGCCGTCTGCAGGTCTTCCTGGCGGCTGGCTCCGGCCGCGGCCAGATCCTGCTGACGCTTGTATTGCTGCTGGGCGAGCCGGTACTGCGCCCGCTGTTCGGCGAGCTGGGCCTTGAGATTCTCGATCGAGTAGCGCCCGGCATCGAGCTTGGCCTGCTGTGTGGACGGGTCGATCTCCACCAGCAGTTGGCCCTGGCGCACTTCGTCACCGGGCTCCACATGCAGCTTGCGGATCTGCCCCGAGGCCTGGGCGCCCACATCGACATAGCGGCGCGGTTGCAGGGTGCCCAGGGCGGTGACGCTGCTTTCGATGTCGGCGCGGATCACCGGCACGGTGCTGACCGGCGCGCCGCCGAGCGGCAGGACCTGCCAGGCCACCAGGCTGCCGAGGCCGGCCAGGCCCAGGGCGCCGATCAGCACTCGGCGGCGGGTATTGGATGTGCGTGTCATGCGGGCTTCCAGCCGGAGGTAGTGGCCGAGTGCAGCGATGGGGCGTGCGCTCGGGGGTCCCAGTTAAACGAATGATATCGATGGCGATTTAGCGCAGAGAAGGGGGCTGCGTGTTGCTGCGAATAATTATAATTTGTAAGATCGCACGCTGATATCATCCAGACCTCTGCCCTTGGCTTGCAACGCAGGAGCAGGGTGACGCCAGGTGCCGTCGTGGAACATTACTATCGCGAATTGGTGAGCTTCCTGTCCGCCCGACTCGGTAATCGCCAGTCGGCCGAAGACGTCGCCCACGATGCCTACATCCGGGTGCTGGAGCGTACGGAGGGTGAGCATATCGAACACCCGCGCGCCTTCCTCTATCGCACGGCCATGAATCTCGTGGTCGATCATCATCGTCGACATCTGGTGCGTCAAGCCGAGCCGCTGGAGGTGCTTGACAGCGACGAGCGCTGGCATACCCCGGCGTTGACCCAGAGCATGCAGCTCGACCAGCGCCTGGCGCTGATGCGCCAGGCGCTGGATGAATTGAGCGGGCCTTGCCGCGACAGCTTCCTGCTGCGCAAGCTCGATGGCCTGTCGCACCAGCAGATCGCCGAGCGCCTGGGCATTTCCCGCAGCCTGGTGGAAAAGCACATCGTCAATGCCATGAAGCACTGCCGTGTGCGCATGCGCCAGTGGGAGTCCTGAGGGGGCCGCCTGCGGATGTGAAAATTCCGTGAGTGGGCGACTTGATTTCTCCCGGGTTCACGACAACTATCAATAAAGACCCCCCGTTCAGGCATCCCGCCTGACGTTGCCGTTGCCGGCGCAGTATGGTCATGGAGCTACCGTTACCACCCAACTGCCCAGGTCCGGACGATGCCTAACAAATCCATGCGCATCCTCATCGCCGACGAGCACCCCGGCCAGCGCCTGCAGCTGGAGAAGATGCTCAATGGCCTGGGTTATTACCGGATCGCCCCGGTGGAAAGTTTCGACGACCTGCAGCGCCTGGTGCATAGCGCCCTGGAACCCTTCAACCTGCTGGTGGGCAACATCGAGCTGGCCAGTCATGCCGGGGTCGACCTGGCGCGTTTCTGCCGGGTCAGTTCGCAGATCCAGCATGCACTGCTTTACCATTCACCTCACCTGAAAGTGCCGGCCGTACCGCCGAGCGATCGCCATGCCGTCAGCATCAGCCTGCCCCATGCGCCCGACAGCGAGGCGCTGGAGTCGTTCATGGCGATCATCGACATGCCGGTGCTGGTCGGGCAGTTGCCGTTGCCGCCGGGGTTGGCGGGGGCGTCGAACCACGCCCGGCGGCGCACCAATCTCGCGCAGACGGTGTTCTGCCGCAATCCCTGAGCAGCGGGTTGATTTGCTATCCTCTGGCCTTTTGCCTCGCTGCGGAAGCTGCCATGACTGCCATCGATACCACCCGCCCGCCACGGTTCAGCCGTCGCGACCACCGGACCCTGGGGCTGGCCGCGCTGGGCGGCGCCCTGGAAATCTACGATTTCATCATCTTCGTGTTCTTCGCGCTGACCCTCAGCCAGCTGTTCTTCCCGCCCGAGATGCCGCAGTGGCTGCGCCTGCTGCAGAGCTTCGGGATCTTCGTCACCGGCTACCTGGCCAGGCCGCTGGGTGGCATCCTCATGGCCCATTTCGCCGACCACCTGGGGCGCAAGCGGGTGTTCAGCCTGAGCATCCTGATGATGGCGCTGCCCTGCCTGCTGATCGGGGTGATGCCGACCTACGCCGACATCGGCTACGCCGCGCCGCTGATCCTGCTGGCCCTGCGCATCCTGCAGGGGGCGGCGGTCGGCGGCGAGGTGCCCAGCGCCTGGACCTTCGTCGCCGAACATGCGCCCCCTGGACGTCGCGGCTATGCACTGGGCTTCCTGCAGGCCGGGCTGACCTTCGGCTACTTGCTCGGGGCGCTGACCGCGACCCTGCTGGCGCAGCTTTTCACGCCCCAGGAGATCCTCGACTACGCCTGGCGCTATCCCTTCCTGCTAGGCGGTGTGTTTGGCGTGATCGGTGTCTGGCTGCGTCGTTGGTTGAGTGAAACCCCGGTGTTCCTGGCCCTGCGGGCGCAGCAGGAGCAGCCGGTGGCCTTCCCCCTGCGACGGGTGCTGGGCACTCACCGACGGGCCTTGATTCCAGCCGCGCTGCTGACTTGTGTGCTGACCTCGGCGGTGGTGGTGCTGGTGGTGATTACCCCGACCGTGATGCAACAGCGGTTCGGCATGACAGCCGGGCACACCTTCGCCTTGAGCAGTGTGGGCATCGTCTTCCTCAATATTGGGTGCGTCCTGGCTGGGCTGCTGGTGGATCGTATCGGTGCCTGGCGGGCACTGATGCTCTACTGCCTGCTCTTGCCGTTGGGTATTGGCGCCTTGTACGCCAGCCTGGTGGGGCAGTGGGGGCAGACCTGGGCGGCCTATGCCTTGGCTGGCCTGTCCTGTGGCGTGGTGGGGGTGGTGCCGTCGGTGATGGTTGGGCTGTTCCCGGCCGAGATCCGGGTGTCGGGCATCTCCTTCACCTACAACGTCGCCTACGCCCTGTGGGCCAGCACCACGCCGTTGGCGCTGATCGCCTTGATGCCCTGGAGCCCATGGGTGTGTGTCGGCTTTTGTATGGTCATGGGCATGGTCGGATTGCTGACGGCGCTGTATTTCGGGCGCCGTGAGCCGCTGGAGTTCGCTGCGCAGTCGTTGCCGCTCATGTGTGGTGACAAATAAGGCGGCAATGACTGCTGGGCAGTGAGGCAGACTTCCGGGCGGGGGTTATTGGAATAACCTATTGGCCGAATCGATGAAGTCAGGACTGCCTGATACGCCCGGGCAGTCAACAGGTCCTACAGGCAGGGTAGTGATTTTGAGCGTCCGCAGCTCTGCACCCCTACAGCGCCTTCGTGGATGTGGGCGTAATTTCGACTGATCGTTGACGGACCCCTCCGTTCATACAGTCAGGAGAAGAATGCATGTCCAGTTTCAACATCGCCTGGATGACGCGGGCCCAACTGCCGGTGTTTCCGCCCCAGATGAGTTTTTCGGCTGCGAACCCCGCCAGTTCGAAACCGGATGATCAGGCCAGGACCCCGGTTATTCGCTGGGGTCGTAGCTTGGCCTTCGTGCTGGAGTCCCGCAACCACCATGACCAGGCCTGGGTGGTGGTCTACGGTGACGGCAAGCAATTGACCGGCGTACACCCCCTCCATGACTTTCGCCACATCAGCCGTATCCAGCTGGCCAGCAACAGTCATGCGGTGCTGTTGACCGACAGTGCGCAGCGCCAGCAAACGCTTGAATTCACCCAGTTGAAGGCTCTGGATGGCAGTGGTGGTGCCGGGGGCTCCGTGAACGGCCTGCCCAGCGGCATCCCGTTCATGCTCACCAATGGCCATGATTACCTGATGGCGGACGAGGAGGGCGTGTGCCTGGCCGTGAACCCTGATCCCAAGACCATGCTGTGGGTCTACAAGAGCGGGCACTTGGTCAATGCCACCACAGGGCAGGCTCTGGGGCTTGGAATCTGCGGCAAGGCGAGCGCAGCTTCGGGAGATCGCTGGCGGCTGTCTTCAAAGGGCGAGCTTGTCTATGGTGACGGCAGTCGTACGTTGTGCAGTGCGCCGACTTCGGGTGAGGTCTGGTTGCAGCGACGAAGCGAGGCGCTGCCTTCCGAAGCCTGGCGGGTACGACTGCCCCAGCTCCCCCGCCGGGGTCAGGCGCCGAGCATGGTCGTAGACAAACTGAACGTGTGCCTCGCTGTCTCTGTCGACTACAGTGCCGGAACAGGTGATACCCTTTCGTTCTCGATCAATGGCAGCCAGTACCGACAGCCGTTGGCTGGCAACTTCGAGCGTGGGGCGCACTTCAAGGTCGAGGTCGACCTGGCCAAGATGTTCCAGCGCAGCGTGATCTATGCCGATGAGCTGCGCTCGGTCGAGATCTACCAGGCCAGTGCGGGGGGGTACGGCCCGGCCTGGAAGATGCAGTCGCTGGACCTGAAGGTCAATGACCAACTGAACAACCGCGTGGTAGGGAGCGACAACCGCTGGATCGAGGCCAGGGACGGCGTCGCATGGCAAGGCCGGGTGAACTGGCTGGACTGGCGCAAGGCCGATATCTCGGCGCCCCTGGACTTTGCCGGCTACACCTACCCGGTGCAGTTGCAGCAATGGCTGATCGACGTGCTGAAATGGCGCAGTTATCAGCCTGAAACCCTCGATGGCGTCTGCCAACTGATCGGCGAGGAGCGCGGTCAGATACTGGCGTATGAGCTCAAGAGCGGCAGATTGACCTATCTGCGCCCCAATACTGCCCAGGATGCCTACACCTGGGTCTATACCCCGCAAAAAAGCATTCTGGTCAAGTTCTGGGACCAGTCCCTGGACCGTACGCGCTATACCCGGCACAGCCAGCTTGGCGGTGGCCAGCCGGTGGTGTGCGCCGGAGAAATGCGCATCGACCGCAAGACCACCAGCAACGCGGTGAGCGACATCCTTGGTCTGGTCAATGATGCCTCCGGACACTACAAGCCCGATGGCGGGCAGTGCCTGGGGCATGTCCTGGAACGGCTCGAACAACTGGGGCTGGACACCACGCAAACCGTGGTTTCGTACAAGGGATAGCGATCATGAAAAAGCCCCCGGGTCTCACGATCAAGGGGCTTTTGCTTGCTGCCAGGGCAGGGCTTACATGTTCGGGTAGTTCGGCCCACCGGCGCCTTCAGGGGTGACCCAGGTGATGTTCTGGGCCGGATCCTTGATGTCGCAGGTCTTGCAGTGCACGCAGTTCTGCGCGTTGATCTGGAAGCGCTTGCTGCCGTCTTCCTGGGTGACCACTTCGTACACACCGGCTGGGCAGTAGCGCTGTGCCGGTTCGTCGTACAGTGGCAGGTTGCTGGCGATCGGGATATTCGGATCGGTCAGCTTCAGGTGGCAGGGTTGTTCCTCTTCATGGTTGGTGCTGGAGAGGAATACCGAGCTGAGCTTGTCGAAGCTGAGCTTGCCGTCCGGTTTGGGGTAGTCGATCTTTTTCGAGTCGGCGGCGAGCTTGAGGCAGGCGTAGTCCGGCTTGGTGTCATGCAGGGTGAACGGCAGCTTGCCGCCGAACCAGTTCTGGTCGATGTAGTTGAACGCGCCACCGAGCAACGGGCCGAACTTGTGCAGGGCCGGGCCGAAGTTGCGGCTGGCGAACAGCTCTTCATGCAGCCAGCTGGCCTTGAATGCGCTGACATAGCCGTTGAGCTGGTCGCCGCCTTCGCTGCCGGCAATCAATGCGTCAGCCACAGCCTCTGCGGCGAGCATGCCGGACTTCATCGCGGTATGGCTGCCCTTGATCTTGGAGAAGTTCAGGGTGCCCAGGTCGCAGCCGATCAGCGCGCCGCCATTGAAAACCATCTTCGGCAGCGAGTTCAGGCCGCCTTTGCAGATGGCGCGGGCGCCGTAGCTGATGCGCTTGCCGCCTTCGAGATACTGACTCATCACCGGGTGGTGCTTGAGGCGCTGGAACTCGTCGAATGGCGACAGGTACGGGTTGGAGTACGACAGGTCGACGATCAGGCCGACCACCACCTGGTTGTTCTCCAGGTGATAAAGGAAGGAGCCACCGGTGTTCTCGGCGCTCATCACATCCAGCGGCCAGCCGGCGGTGTGCACCACCAGGCCCTGCTCATGCTTGGCCGGGTCGATTTCCCAGATTTCCTTGAGGCCGATGCCGTAGTGCTGGACGTCGGACTCGTTGTCCAGGTCGAAGCGCTTGATCAGCTGCTTGCCGATATGGCCACGGCAGCCTTCGGCGAACAGGGTGTACTTGGCGCGCAGTTCCATGCCCGGCGTGTACAGGCCGTCCTTCGGCTGGCCTTCACGGTCGACACCCAGGTCGCCGGTGACGATGCCGCGGACCACGCCGTTTTCATCGAACAGCGCTTCCTGGGCGGCGAAGCCCGGGTAGATCTCGACGCCCAGGTTCTCGGCCTGCTGGGCCAGCCAGCGGCACAGGTTGCCCAGGGAGATGATGTAGTTGCCCTGGTTGTGCATGGTCTTGGGCACGAACAGGTCGGGGACCTTGGTCGAGCTACCGGCATCCTTGAGCACATAGATGTCGTCGCGTTTGACTTCGGTGTTCAGCGGCGCGCCGAGTTCTTTCCAGTCGGGGAACAGTTCGTTCAGGGCGCGCGGTTCGAACACCGCGCCGGAGAGGATGTGGGCGCCGACTTCGGAGCCTTTCTCGACCACGCAGACGCTGATCTCGCTACCGGCTTCGGCGGCCTTCTGCTTCAGGCGGCAGGCGGCGGACAGACCCGCCGGGCCTGCGCCGACGATGACCACGTCGAATTCCATGTATTCGCGTTCCACAGGTTCTCTCCTACTCAAGGCTCATCGCGTTGCTTGTCTTTTATGGGTGTTCACGGTCACGTGCGGCGTGCAGAGGCTGTAGCTTCGCAGGTGATGGACTACACCGTTTTGTCTTGGCCGCGCATTATATCTACACCACTTGGCGGGTCCAATACAAACGTTTGTTTGAATTTGCCGGAGGCCCGTAGAATCGCAGGTGGGCGGCTGGAGGCTGGCCAATTTGCCGTATTGACCGGATTGGGTGTTACGGTCAAGATACGAGCGCTTTCGCGTTCGCCGTAGGCTGACCGTCGGGCGCAGGTGCACCCCTAAAGACCAGGCGTGGAGCAGGGTTTACGGGCCGAATCAGGTTTTGTAGTGGAGTCTACACGCCACGACAGAAAATGACCCGCGGGTTTTACCCGCAAGGGTCGAAACAGGACTGATCGGTCAATTGAGCTTTGTCGGCGTCGGAACGTTTTTAGAGGTGCCCTTGTACCCACGCGCATTCGCCGGGCAGTCCCCAGGCGATCTTCTTTTCACCGGAGAGTAACGAGGAATCCATGAAGGTTCTTGTAGCTGTCAAACGAGTGGTCGACTACAACGTCAAGGTTCGCGTCAAGGCGGACAACTCCGGCGTCGACCTTGCAAACGTCAAGATGTCCATGAACCCCTTCTGCGAAATCGCCGTGGAAGAAGCCGTCCGCCTGAAAGAGAAGGGCGTGGCGAGCGAAATCGTCGTCGTCTCCATCGGTCCGACCGCCGCCCAGGAGCAACTGCGTACCGCCCTGGCCCTGGGCGCCGACCGCGCCATCCTGGTCGAGGCCGCTGACGACCTGAACTCCCTGGCCGTGGCCAAGGCGCTGAAAGCTGTTGTCGACAAGGAGCAGCCGCAGCTGGTCATCCTCGGCAAGCAGGCCATCGATAGCGACAACAACCAGACCGGCCAGATGCTCGCCGCGCTGACCGGCTTCGCCCAGGGCACCTTCGCCTCCAAGGTCGAAGTCGCCGGCGACAAGGTCAACGTCACCCGTGAAATCGATGGCGGCCTGCAGACTGTCGCGCTGAACCTGCCTGCCATCGTCACCACCGACCTGCGCCTGAACGAGCCGCGCTACGCGTCGCTGCCGAACATCATGAAGGCCAAGAAGAAGCCGCTGGAGACCATCACTCCAGACGCGCTGGGCGTGTCCATCGCCTCCACCAACAAGACCCTCAAGGTCGAAGCGCCTGCCGCCCGCAGCGCTGGTATCAAGGTCAAGTCGGTGGCCGAACTGGTCGAGAAGCTGAAGAACGAAGCGAAGGTAATCTAAATGACTATCCTGGTTGTCGCTGAACACGAGAACGGTGCCGTAGCCCCGGCCACCCTGAACACTGTCGCCGCTGCCGCCAAGATCGGTGGTGATATCCACGTGCTGGTCGCCGGCCAGAACGTCGGTGGCGTCGCCGAGTCCGCCGCCAAGATCGCCGGCGTAGCCAAGGTGCTGGTTGCCGATAACGCCGCCTACGCCCACGCCCTGCCGGAAAACGTCGCGCCGCTGCTGGTCGAACTGGCCAAGGGTTACAGCCACGTGCTGGCCCCGGCCACCACCAATGGCAAGAACATCCTGCCGCGTGTTGCCGCGCTGCTGGACGTCGACCAGATCTCCGAGATCATCGCTGTCGAATCCGCCGACACTTTCAAGCGTCCGATCTATGCCGGTAACGCCATTGCCACCGTGCAATCGAGCGCTGCAGTCAAGGTCATCACCGTGCGTACCACCGGCTTCGACGCCGTGGCCGCCGAAGGTGGTTCGGCCGCTGTCGAAGCCGTCGCTGCCGCCCATGACGCCGGTAAGTCGGCCTTCGTTGGCGAAGAGCTGGCCAAGTCCGACCGTCCCGAACTGACCGCCGCCAAGATCGTCGTTTCCGGCGGCCGCGGCATGGGCAACGGTGACAACTTCAAGCACCTGTACGCCCTGGCCGACAAGCTCGGCGCCGCCGTCGGCGCCTCGCGCGCGGCGGTCGACGCAGGCTTCGTGCCGAACGACATGCAGGTCGGCCAGACCGGCAAGATCGTCGCGCCGCAGCTGTACATCGCCGTCGGTATCTCCGGCGCGATCCAGCACCTGGCCGGCATGAAGGACTCGAAAGTGATCGTTGCGATCAACAAGGACGAAGAGGCGCCGATCTTCCAGGTCGCCGACTACGGCCTGGTTGCCGACCTGTTCGAAGCGGTTCCGGAGCTGGAAAAGCTGGTCTGATCCGCCTGCTTCACTTATAAAGAACCCGGCCCGCCCTTGGCGGTCCGGGTTTTTTCATGGTTTTTTCAGGGGCGGGGAGAGGTTGCATGGCGTTTCGCTGGAGCAAGGGAGGGCTGGCCTGCGTGCTGGCGCTGCTGTCGACGCAGGCCTTGGCGGTGGGCAAGTGCGAGCGCCTGGTCGCCACCGGCAGCCCGGATGCGCCGCCGTACTCCTGGCAGGACCCGCAGGATCCGAAACACCTGATTGGCGCCAATGTCGACCTGCTGCGCCAGGTGGCGGCCGAGCTTGGGGTGAAGATCGAGGTGCTGCACGCAGGCAAGCGCGAGCAGGCCCTGGAGGAAGTGCGCAGCGGGCGCATGGACCTGCTGCTCGACACGCCGATGCAGGTCACCCAGCTGACCAGCCTGGACTACATCCATCCGGCCTTGCAGCTCAACGAGTACCTGGTCTGGACCCGCCACGACGCCACATTGGTGTTCGAGGGCCCGGCAGACCTCGCCCAGTACCGCGGCGCGCTGTCCGAGAAGGCCCGCCTGACCCCGGCCTTCGATGCCTTCGCCAAGGCCCAGCTCAAGCTGGAGCCGGCGCAGAACCTGACGCAGGCCTTCCAGAAGCTGGTGCTCGGCCAGGTCGACTATGTGTTGGCCGGGCGCTACTCGGGCATGGCCATGGCGCAGAGCCTGGGCGTGGGCAACGACCTCATCGCCCGGGGTTTGCCGGTGGACCGTCCGGGGCTGTACCTGGCGGTCTCGCACAACTCGGCGTGCAACGACAGCTGGTTGCGCGGACAACTGGCGAAAAAACTGACAGAATTGCCGATCTCCGGGGCGAGCGAGGCTGTGCTGCAGCGCAATGTCGAGCGTTGGAAGGCGCAGATGCAGGCGTCGCAGGGTGCCCCCAAACAGTAGGAAGCGTGAGTGAGAATCCAACCCTTGATGCTCGCCCTGGCCGTGCTTGGCCTGGCCGGCTGTGCCAACGACCCGGCACCCAATGAACAGCTGCGCCTGTCGGAACAGGCGTTGGAGCAGGCCAAGGCGGTCGGCGCCAATGAGCAGGTGCCGGAGTTCAAGTTGGCCGAAGACAAGCTGGCCCGGGCCAAGAGCAACATGCTTGGCGAGAGCCATCGCGATGCGCGCATGCGCGCCGAGCAGGCCGAGCTCGATGCGCGCCTGGCCGAGGCGCGGGTGCTGAACCAGAAGAGCGAGGAGCAGCTGCAGGCGATGCAGTCACGGATCAAGCGCCTGCGCAAGCAACTGGAGGTGCAGCCATGAAGCGCCTCAAGCCCATGGCGGCCTTGGCCTTGCTGGCCCTGGCCGGTTTGCAGGGTTGTGCCAGCCAGCGCAGCGAGTCGGCGTTGGGCGACGCCAGTGCCGCGTTCCAGAAGGTCAAGGACGATTCCGATGTGCTGCGCAGCGCGCCTCGCGATGTGATCCGCGCCGGCGAGTCGTTGGCGCGCGCGGAGCGTCTGGCTGGCTATGTCGGCACCGGCAGCGATGTGCGTCATTACGCCTACCTGAGCCAGCGCTACAGCGAGATTGCCAGCGAGCATGCCAAGCTGGCGTTGAACCAGGAGCGTCTGGCCAAGCTTGATCTGGAGCGCCAGCGCCTGCAGTTGGCGCTGCGCGAGGCCAAGTTGGCCAGCGTCCAGCAGCAGGGCAAGTTCGTCGAGGCGCAGATTGTCGCGCTGGCGTCGGAGCAGACGGATCGTGGCCTGGTGATGACTCTGGGTGACGTGCTGTTCGATACCGGCCAGGCCGACCTGAAGAATTCTGCCAGCCGTACTGTACTGAAGCTGGTGCAGTTCCTTCAGCTCAATCCACGGCGGGTGGTGCGGATCGAGGGTTACACCGATAGCACTGGCGCTGCGGAAGAGAACC
The DNA here is from genome assembly GCF_054060555.1 of Pseudomonas sp. TE6283. Classification (NCBI taxonomy): domain Bacteria; kingdom Pseudomonadati; phylum Pseudomonadota; class Gammaproteobacteria; order Pseudomonadales; family Pseudomonadaceae; genus Pseudomonas; species Pseudomonas sp. TE6283. The sequence goes on along the minus strand of NZ_JBSSDH010000006.1, from coordinate 489 downwards.
TCAAGCTGTCCCGTGATCGCGCCCAGTCGGTCGCCGACATGCTGGTCGATCTGGGGGTAGACGAGAAGCGGATCCAGGTCGAGGGTTATGGTGACCAGTATCCGGTGGAGGCCAATGCCTCGGAGCGGGGCAGGGCGCAGAATCGTCGGGTCGAGATCGTCTTCTCCGATGACAAGGGTAAACTCGCGCCAGCGCGTTAAAGTCTGCTTTGATTTCGTGCAAGCCCGTTCCTACAAGAAGTTATACATGACTTGTAGAAGCGGGTTTGCAAGCAATAGGGTCAAGCTCGTTCCTTTATTGCCAATCGGCTAACTACCACTTCGCATTTCTTGATCTTGATCTTGATCTTGATCTTGATCTTGATCTTGATCTTGCTGTTGCTTCTAAGTGCACAATAGTTCAGGCGCCGCCAATTGCGACTTCAGGAGGCCGAGCGGAGTTCTTGCGGAGGGAGGTGACGGGCATGGATGCCCGTCAAGCGCTGCGCCC